>JAQRMX010000032.1 GCA_028599125.1 Alphaproteobacteria bacterium
CACCGGCCTTAACATCTGATGAATTGGACGCGCCGTTCTTCAGCTTGGCAAGAACAGCAGGCTTGTTGCCAAAGGCTTCAAGAAACGCAAAGGGAAAGGACGCCGCGTCATAGGGTTCGGCTGCAAGTTCGGATATCGCGTCTGCAATTTCAACAGCATTCATGGGCACTTCTTCCGCCCCGTCCGCACCGCCGGCCGGGAGCCGGAACGGCGTATGGGGAAAGACAGGCGCAAAAAAACCGATCGCAACAGTCTAATGAACATCTCTGGTTTTTATCTGAAATCATGCCGCCCCCCTCTTCATCTTACTGTACATCTCAAACAGTGTCTCCAGCCTTTCGGTATCGTTTCTGAAGCGGCGACCGATATAGATGCGTCCAGTGTTTCGTCGTTTTTCTCATGCGCGCGGCGTAGATTACCAGGCATGGTTTCAGGATTATAGAGAATAACAGGAAAATAAACAGAATTCAGGAACAAGCATGATCCCGTCTTCCCCACAGACAGGAAGTCTTATCCCAAAGAACCACTTTATCCGGAAGAACCATGAAAAAATGCCATACTGAAGGGAAAAGAGTCGTACCTGAAAGGAAGGCTGTTAAGATTGTACGTCTACGGACCCGTGAGAAATAAAAATGGCAGGTGTCGGGGTCCCTCTGGCAAACGCTTACGTTGACATAGCGTTTTGCGACGAGAGATTTGCCGCTAGGGGGCAAGATTCAGATGTCCTCCCCGGGCTGCAATGGGTAGGGGAGACCCGGCAAAAAGAGGCCGCGATTGTCCGCGCGACCGGTTACATAGACGCTGTTTTCGGGAATATATCAATAGATCTCCAGACCCCTTTAAATGGATGTTGCCGTTCGGGATCTTTTTAAGAGGGCCCCGGGCAGGTCTTCCGATTACCAGGGTTATGGTATGTGCGGATTTTACACACCCCACTGGTTCAGATCGGTTGGAGGTCTCTGTCTATGGAACCAAGATGCCAGGCAAAAAAACGCCGTATCAATTTTTAATGAATGAATTGGACGGCTTTAAAATCAGGTTTTATGCGTTTGTACCCCTCCAAGCAACCTGGTATATCCCGGTTCCCCTATACGAGTTTTAGATAGAGGCACAAACGGTCGTTTTTATTTCGCGAGGACATTTCTCTTAACATCAGGTCTTATAAAGTCGTTCTGTGAGGGACAGGCTGTCCTGTTGAACAGGTTAAAGCGGTGATAGTGTAGGAACGGTTCTTGCGTGGTGGAGTTGATATTTCCTGTTTCCCTGATGGTAAGGGCAGGGGAGAGGCCCGTCTGTTGAGGGCAGGGTATGGCCGTCAGCACCACTTGCATCCGGCTCTTTTCACATTCACAGATGGGATTTTGCGTGGTTGGTATTCTTTGGCATATTATGCCTCCGGGCGGGAGCTGCATGTATGTGTTACGATATGGGGGTACGATACGGGGGGCATCTTTCCTTCCTGCCTTGTTTTTCATGTTATTTACGCTGTTTTAAGGGTTTTTCTTTTTTCTGCGTTTAAGAGTTTTTGTTTCTATACCGTCAGTCAAACAGTCTTTCTATACAATATTCACTTTCTTCAGGGCCTTTTGATCCGGAAAAGGGAAGCGTTACGGGATTGCAGGAGCGAAGGAAAGAGAGAGGATATGGATTCATGAATGGGCCTCCCCCTGTTTTTGACCGGGATTTGCTGAACCTTCGTCGTCTCCGGGCTTTGAAGACTATGCCTTCGGCTGATTTTTTACTTACACATGTCGCCGATGAGCTGTCCAGTCGTTTAACACTTATCCGGCGTGCGTTTTCCGTTGCGTTGGATCTTGCCGGGCATACGGGTTTTGTGGCGTCCCGTCTGGCACAACATCCGGGCATAGATTGGATTATCCGTGCTGAAAACTTGTTTCCTCTTGTAAAGGATTATCCTGGTACAAAACTGGTTTGTGATCCTGAGGCGTTGCCATTTGGAGACGGAACGCTTGATCTTGTGGCAAGTGCCCTGAGTTTACATTTGGTGAATGATTTGCCGGGGAGCCTTGTGCAGATCATGCGTGCGTTGCGTCCTGATGGGTTATTTCTTGGTGCTGTGCTCGGTGGAGAGACACTTTCGGAACTGCGGGAGGTCCTTTTGTTGGCTGAAACCGAGATGGAAGGGGGAAGCAGTCTCCATGTTGCTCCTTTTGTGGATGTGAGAGATATGGGCCTACTTTTGCAACGGGTGGATTTCAGGCTTCCTGTGAGCGACAGTGAGGTGGTGAGTGTGACATATGATGATATGTTTGCTCTCATAAAGGATTTGCGGGCTATGGGAATGACAAACATGCTGCATGCGCGTCGTCGCAGACCTTTACGTCGTTCTACATTTTTTCGGGCCGCGGAACTTTATGCATCCCGTTTTCCTACAGGGACCGGTCGGATTCGTGCAAGCTTTGAGTTTGTTTATGCGCTTGGTTGGAAAGCCCATTCCAGCCAGCAGGAAGCGTTACGTCCGGGATCAGCGCGTGTGAGCCTGGTGGATGTTCTTGGTGATAAGGGGAGAGCAGGAGGTGAAGGGCCCGCCGGGGCTGTTTCATGACGGCCTGTTACGGAGTGCATGATTTGTGCCATGGTGGAGGGGGTGAGTTAAGGTTCGTTTTACCGTGAAAGAGCCTTTATTGAGATCATGGAGAGGCGTGAGGGAGGCGTTCTTACCCGTGACAGAGTTTTGGGGGCGTGCTATGGGTATATGGATCATTTTTTATATTTCTTCATTTCTTTGGCCTTGCCTATTACAACAGATCCCGGAGCTGGGCGATGAGAGGTATATCAGCTTCCAGTAGGGGATAATCCTTTAGTTTTGTAACGCGAACCCATGCTAATTTCTGTCCTTCATTTCCAATCGCGGTATGTTTCCACTGTCTGCAAACAAAAAGGGGCATGAGGAGATGAAACGTCTCATAGCTGTGGCTGGCAAAACTAAAGGGCGAGAGGCATGATGCGTTTACGTCAATGGCCAGTTCTTCTTTGAGTTCACGTATGAGTGCGTCTTCAGGTCGTTCGCCCGGTTTCATTTTTCCACCCGGGAATTCCCATAGCCCTGCCATGAGCTTGCCTTCCGGGCGCTGGGTGATGAGGAGACGTCCTTCCTTATCAATCAATGCGCACGCGGCCACAAGCGTGAGATTTATCGACGCGTGAGGCTTGCTTTTCATGTATATATTCCTGTCTGTTCCTCTGTTCCTCTGTTCCTCTGTTCCTCTGAGCTGTGTTTGCAGCACTGTTCATGTCCGGTAATGGGCGTTGATGGAGATATAGTCATCTGTTAAATCGCAGGTGTGGATTCTGGCGCTTCCGTCTCCCAGGTTAAGCTGTATCGTAATCTCTATTTCCTGATGTTTCATATATGCGGAGAGCATCTGTTCGTTATATTGCTCACTCCGTTGACCCTGACAGGCGACTTGATAAGGCCCGAACCAGATATCTATTTTATCTCTTTCTATCTGCCCGTCTGCTTTCCCAACGGCCATGACGACGCGCCCCCAATTTGCATCCTCCCCCGCGACAGCTGTTTTTACGAGAGGTGAATTTGCAATGGACATGGCAATTTTATGCGCGTCTTTGTGGGTTTTGGCTGTCTCCACTATGATTTTGATGAGCTTGCTTGCCCCTTCTCCATCTCTGACAACCTGGAGCGCAAGATCCTGCAGAAGATCTTCAAGAGAAGCCCTGAATGAATCCAGTCGTGGATCCTCATGATCCTGGATCCTGGGAACAGCACGTTTTTCTGCCATTCCTGTTGCAAAGAGCAAGAGGCAGTCATTGGTTGAGGTTTCACCATCAACGGTTATGGCATTGAAAGTTTTTTCAACAGTATGCATGAGCAGCGTTTGCAGGGGAGCGGCACTGATCGGGGCATCGGTGAAGATGAAGGAAAGGAATGTTGCCATATTGGGAGCAATCATACCTGAGCCTTTGGCAATGCCATTGATGGTGACTTTATGTTCACCGATCCCGGCTTCACGTGTTGCGAGTTTTGGATAAGTATCTGTGGTCATGATTGCTTTTGCCGCCTCTATCCACGATTTTGGGGAGGCGGCAGCGGGCATGGTCCTTATAAAGGGCTCAAATTTTTGTGCGTCCATTGGTTCTCCGATAACGCCTGTTGAGGCGAGAAAGACCTCGTTGGTTCGGCATTTCGCTGCAGCGGCCGTTAAGTCTGCGCAGGTTTGTACGGCGTCCCGTCCTTTTTGTCCTGTGAAGGCGTTGGCATTTCCCGCATTGACCAGAAGTGCCCGTGCGTGGCCCCCATCAAGCGTATCCCGGCACCAATCGATTGTGGCTGCCGGGCAATGTGATTTTGTAAAAACGCCTGCAACAGTGGTTTTTTCTTCCAATAAGACGAGGAGAAGGTCAAGACGATCCTTGTAGCCTATACCGGTTGCGGCGACCGTGAGGCAAACTCCTTCAACAGGGGGCATTTCCGGCGGAAAGGGGGGAGCAAGGGGTGAAATTTTTTTTTCCATGCCAATGTCTTTCATTTTTTGTGATTTTGTTTTGTTCTGGTGTCTATCGGTTCCCTAGCCGTTAAACAGATGGTCACAAGGCTTCTGCTTCCTCTGTTCCGACCTGCCGTCCTGAGCCCTGTCCTGTCGTACTGACGGCGGTTCGGTCCACATGTCATCTGTCCTGTTCACGGGCTGGTCTGGTTTTGATTTTTTTCACTCATCCGGCTTTTTTTATTCATTCTTTCCCGCTCTCGCTTATGGCGGATACGTACATCGTCATATTGCTTGCGGGACAAGCATCACAAGGATGGGATCCTTGTCGCCAGCTGCATCCATTCCGCCACGAAAGGGATCACAAGCAGCCTATTATGCCGCGCTTTCATGTTTTATTGATTCATTTGTCATTTTACTGCTCCTTTTGCCTTATTTCTTATCTTTCGGTGGACATGGGTCGTTCCCATAGCTGTTCCCGGCTCTGATTTTGCCGCCGCAACCATGAATTCTGGTCTCTGATTTCTGCCCCTTAGCAATTTTTTCAGCATATTCAATCGCTTTTTCCTGCGTTTTCAGAACTTTTGTTGCCTTACTGTTGCCTTCGCCCTTAACGGCCCATCCCTTCGGGTGCGGTATTACATGTTGATTTTTTCCCCGCGAAATAATATTAATTCCTCCTTGTGACTGATTATTCAGATTTATAGTAGACCCAAGTGAAAAGACTCAGGCGATAAAATGAGTATAATCAACTCCCTGTTTTCATTATATGGCTTATCCCATATTTTTGTAAAATGTGTCGGATTTGTCTGTAAAATGGAGGGCTTGCAAAGCAGGATAGGATTTAATAACCCCGTCTTAATCTGATTCGGAAGGCCCTGCAAAAAGCCGGTTATTCATGATTTTGATCGCTCATTTTCCTTGCTTTACAGATCTTTCAATCCCTGATCCCTGATCCGGAATTTTATAAGCCCTTCCTTTAGTGCGGGATAGCCCTGCCGTAAGATATTTTGCCCCTGCGGCGGGTGGTGGGCAACAAGTGGGGAAGTGTTATGCCCGCAGGTTCAGGAGACCGGATTAAAGGGATTTTTGACCAGAATATGTGCAACAGTTATGCACACAGAAGATGGAGCCAGGGAGGCGGATTTCAATGCTGCGGTTCTCCGTATACTCCCTTCTTTTACGGACAGACTGGATCTGAAACCATCTTTTACGGGATCGACGCACGAGAGGGGCTCTCCTATCCGATCTCCTGATTTTTGATATTGTTTTCTTTCTGACCTGTTCAATCTGTTTGTCTTTTTTCAGGTCCTTGATTTTTTCTGACCCTTAATGATGAGCGTTTAGCCGGTCAGTCGGGCAATCCATTTCGTAAAACGGATAAAGCAGGGCCCACTATAAATATGCTGTAATCTCTGTTGATGATATCTCATTCCTGAGCACGATATGGTGAGTGGGTCCCTTTATAGCTCAACGGGGATGGCATCTGTTCCGGGGCTCTTTGCGCGGGCCGATTTGGAGCCGCTCCCGCCGCTATCAGGAGTGAACAGGGACATAGGAGACCTGAATTTTTTAAAATTGAGTGAGATTGGGTATGATATGGGTGTGTAACGGGGTATGAAATAAGCGGAACAGTGCTGTTACGCTGTGTTAAAAAGATAAAATTATAAACAACTTCAAAAGGAGGGTTCAGTATGAGAAAGGTAATCGGCTTCTTTACCCGAAACATCATGGCATCATATTTGATGCTTGTTACTGTTACGGTGCCTGCGATGGCAGAGATGACGCTCACATCCACAGATATTGCGCCGGAGCAAACCATGGATATTGATCAGGTTTTTTCCGGCTTTGGCTGTGAGGGCAAAAATCTGTCGCCATCTTTGTCCTGGTCCGGGGCCCCTGTCGGGACCAAAAGTTTTGTCGTCACCGCCTATGATCCGGATGCTCCTACAGGATCGGGGTGGTGGCATTGGTCCGTTTTCAATATTCCATCTGATGTGACGCAGCTGCCGGAAGGCGTTGGAACGGAAGGAATGCCCTTGCCCGATCGTGCTGTTGTGGCACGGAATGATTATTCTCAAAATGCATTCGGTGGTGCGTGCCCTCCGAAAGGAAATGATCCGCACCGATATGTGTTTACGGTCTATGCTATGCTCCGGGAAGCGCTCCCGATCGACTCAACAGCCTCGGGTGCTCTGGTTGGTTTTTATGCTAACAACAGCAGTCTCGAAAGCGTGTCGATCACTGCCTATTACGGTCGTTAGGAAGCGGTTTTGGAAAAAATGAGAGCCTTCAGCAGGAATGAGGGAAAGTAAAATAGCCACCGGTTTTCCATATTTTTTGCGAACCAAAAATTGCTGAAAAACAGTGGAGAGCGACATACAGTGGTAAAAGGTGATGCGTTTTTTGACTCCGACGCTTAATTTTTTGTCAAAGATGGATGGTCTGGACGGTTATTCTTTTCAAAAGCGGCTGTTTTTTTTCTTGATATTGTTTCCCTCAAATCTTTTGGTAAGAAGGATCAACCGTTTGCGCAATGATGGGTTATTATCGTTACGCAAAGGTTGTTGAGAGCCTTTGCCGGGCCGTCTCATCTGATTGAGCCATACTGAAACATAATTTGATGAAGAGAAAAGGGAGGGATCCGCTTTGTTATGAAGCGACTGCCAGACCTTTTTTTGTTTATGTGGTGTCGTCCATTTTTTTGGGATGTGCCGTTACTCTACCCTGCACTGAAGAGAGGAAACTGTTCGTGTG
Organism: Alphaproteobacteria bacterium; assembly: GCA_028599125.1. Classification (GTDB taxonomy): domain Bacteria; phylum Pseudomonadota; class Alphaproteobacteria; order Rhizobiales; family NORP267; genus JAQRMX01. The sequence goes on from JAQRMX010000032.1 coordinate 7,224, forward strand.
GAGAAGGTCATGTGAGAGCGGAGAGACGGTTTTTATCGCGGTTTTTTTCTTTTTTGATTCTTGGGGTTCTATCCGAAGGGCGGGGAAGCATGATATTTTTTTGAAGCTTATATCACTCTATCGCTTACATGATACAATGAAGGGTGCGGTTTCGCGGCAGGGACATAGGCATGGTAAGGGGCCGTTGATTGACAAGAGCGTGCGTGAGCCATATTGCTTCGGGGTTGTGGTTTTCTATGATCAAATAAAGTGGATCGGTTTGCTTTGGAGACTGATGTTTCTGACAAGAGACTTCCCTCAGGGATGTTAGTGTGCGGAGAGATATAACGTGAATGTGGAATTTTTCTTCTGAACGATGGTTTCGGGGGGTCGTTTTATGATCGGCCTTGGCGGTTTCGTGTCAAAGATTTTTTGTTCTTCCAATGAACGCAGGCTCCGTGCGTACAGGGCAAAGGTTGATTCAATCAGTGCAATGGAAACGGAACTCGCTCTTCTTGATGATGAGCAGCTGCGTGCCTACACACCGACGCTGCGTCAGAACCTTGCCGATGGTATGAACATTGAGACGTGTCTTGTGACTGCGTTTGCGGTTGTCCGTGAGACAGCAAAGCGTGTGCTTGGTCAACGTCATTTTGATGTCCAATTGATAGGTGGTATGGCGTTACATGACGCCCATATTGCGGAAATGAAGACGGGAGAGGGAAAGACCCTGTCCTCGACGCTTGCCGTTTACCTCAATGCGCTGTCCGGCAAGGGCGTGCATGTCGTTACTGTGAATGACTATCTTGCGCAGAGGGATGCGGAGTGGATGACCCGTATCTACGATTTTCTGGGCCTGAGCGTTGGCGTTATAGAACATGATCTTGATGACGGGGCCCGCAAGGCGGCCTACGCCTGCGACGTGGTCTATGCAACCAACAACGAGTTGGGGTTTGATTATCTCCGTGACAATATGAAATATGATCTCAATGAGATGGTTCAGAGGCAGCATCATTTTGCGATTATTGACGAGGTGGATTCCATACTGATTGATGAGGCACGTACGCCACTGATCATTTCCGGTCCTCTTGATAATCAAGAAGAGTTTTACGGTAGGGTGGATGAGATTGTTCAGGGGCTTGAGGCCAACCATTTTGAGGTTGATGAGAAAGAGCGTTCCATTGTCCTGACGGAAGCCGGTAATGAGCATCTGGAGATGAAGTTGCGCAATGAGGATTTGTTGCGCACTGAGAGTCTTTATGATGTTGAGAATGTGTCTATTGTTCACCACATCAATCAGGCGTTGAAGGCGCGTGAACTTTTTCAGCGTGACCGGGATTATATTGTCAAGGATGGGCGTGTTGTCATTGTTGATGAATTTACGGGTCGTATTATGCCGGGTCGGCGTTATGGAGAGGGGCTGCATCAGGCGTTGGAAACGAAGGAAAATGTCTCCGTTCAGCCGGAGAACCAGACCCTTGCCTCAATTACTTTCCAGAATTATTTCCGTCTTTATGAGAAGCTTTCCGGAATGACGGGAACGGCAGCGACGGAAGCCAATGAGTTTTTGGAAATTTATAATCTTGATGTTGTTGAGATTCCTACGAATCTACCGATCTCTCGTGTTGATGATGATGATGAAGTTTACCGGACCGGAGAAGAGAAATACGAAGCCATCATTGATCTGATTGCATCGTGTCAGGCGCGTGGTCAGCCTGTTCTTGTCGGGACGGGCTCGATAGAGAAATCGGAACTGGTTGCCCGGAAGCTTGAGGGGCGTGGTTTTAAGAAATGCAATATTCCAGTTCCGGTTGCTGATGAGGAAAATCGCGCTCCGGAGAAGGTTTTTCAGGTCCTCAATGCGCGGTATCATGAGCAAGAGGCTTTCATTATTGCACAGGCGGGCACGCTTGGTGCCATCACGATTGCGACCAATATGGCAGGTCGTGGAACGGATATACAACTTGGCGGCAATGCAGATATGCGCATTGAGCGGGAGCTTTCCGATGTACCTGAAGGACCGGATCGTGACCGGATGATAGCAGGGATCCGTGATCAGGTTACAGCGTTCAAGGGCCGTATATGTGAGGCCGGGGGGCTGTATGTGATTGGCACAGAGCGGAATGAAAGTCGTCGTGTTGATAATCAGTTGCGTGGGCGTTCCGGACGGCAGGGTGATCCCGGTTGCTCTCATTTTTTTGTCAGCATGGAAGATGATTTGATGCGCATTTTTGGCTCGGAACGTCTGGATGCGGTTCTAGGGAAGCTAGGTCTGGGAGCTGGGGAAGCACTTGTCCATCCTTGGATAAACAAAGCGCTGGAAAAGGCACAAAAGAGGCTTGAATCGCGTAATTTTGATATTCGCAAGAATCTTCTCAAATTTGACGATGTGATGAATGAGCAGCGCAAATTTATTTTCCGGCAGCGGATTTCCATTATTGAGGATACTCAGATTTGTGAAACAGTAAGGGATATGCGTGAGGATATCATTCATCGTCTTGTTGCGTCGCATATTCCTCCGCAGGCCTATCCTGAACAATGGGATGTTGTCGGACTTAAGGAGAGCGCGCAGCGGGTTCTAGCACTTGATGTTCCTGTCGGGGAGTGGGCTGGTGAGGAAGGCATTGCCGATGAGGAGATCATCAGGCGCCTGATTAAGAAAGCTTTTGAAGCTTATAGCCTCAAGACATGTAGCGTTCTTCCGTCCGTCCTCTGCCGGATTGAAAAGAGGATACTGCTTAAGGTTCTTGATTCTTTATGGTGTGAGCACCTGTCAATGCTTGATCACCTTCGCCAGGTTGTCGGATTGCGCGGTTATGCACAGCGTGAACCGCTTAATGAATATAAGACTGAGAGTTTTGCCCTGTTTGAGCAGATGCTGGAGCGCCTGCGTGAAGTGGTTGTCAGCCAGCTCTTGCATGGACGTTTTGTTTATGAGGATGAGGGCGAACTTTCGTTTCCTGCGCCTGTCATGCATGAACAGCACATTGCAGAGCAACTGGATTCTTTTTTTCCTCAGTCTTTGCCGGATTCTGATTTTCCTTTTCCCAGGAATAAGGTTGGTCGCAATACGCTCTGTCCTTGCGGTTCCGGCAGGAAATACAAACATTGTCACGGCAAATTTCAGGAGAGTTGAGAGTCTGTTCCTGTTTTTTCAGGAGGGAGCCTGAGAAAGGGATTGTGCTGTTTTCCTTTTTCTTTCCCGATTTTTTGATAGTTTTTTTCCGGATTGCAATTTACTATGCCTGGTGGGGTCTCAAGCTTTCCGTCTTGTTCTGTATTTTTGAATGAGCAGAGGCCGGAATGCTGGTTTTTTAACTAAGAGGGGCAGTATCTTGATGAACAGAGCAATTTTTTCTGAGACATTCCTGCCGTCTATAGTGGAGCGTTCCTTTCTTTTGTTCCGTTGGTTTCCTGCGGTGATTTTTGGTACATTTTTCCTGATGCTTTCTTCTTATGTCAGTGTTCCCTTATCTCCGGTTCCGCTAACGATGCAGACTTTTTCTGTTTTTTTACTTTGTTCAGTTTATGGGTTTCGTCTAGGTGTTTTAACAGTCATGGCCTGGCTTTTAGAAGGGGCAGCCGGTTTTCCTGTTTTTGCAGGTGGGGGAGGCGGTCTTTCTCATCTTTTTGGTCCCACTGGCGGCTATCTTTTCTCGTTTCTGTTTTTTGGTGGACTTATCGGGGCGCTTTCAGATCGTGGCCATGTTCTGGGTTCTGTTACCGGCTCCTTTTGTTTTTTGTTTCTGTGTGAGGGAGGGTGTCTTGTTTTCGGTGGGCTCTGGCTTGCGGTCCTTACGGGATGGAAGTTTGCGATTTTGCATGGTGTTTTGCCCTTTTTGTCCGGTGCACTCCTGAAAGTCTTCCTTGGGGCGTCTATTTTTGGTCTTCTCGGTCGCGTTTTCTCTTCGTCTCCGGTTCTGCCTCTTCCTCCGAGAAATTGATTGCTCCCGTCCCTTTTTTAAAGGAGATTCTGTTCGCTGTTTCTATCTTCCTGACGCTGCTTTTTTCATCGGTTTGAAGCGGGTCTGTTTTGATCCGGGAGGAGAGGAAGCATAGGAGGGATCCGGGCGATGAAGTGGCCTTTTATGGCATCAGGCCACTTGTTGAATGGCACGGTTCCATCTTGTGTCAATCCGTGAATCTCAAACCAGTCAAGGATGGTGCGTCCATGTTCTCTGGTGGGCTGAAAATCTCCGGCGAGATATGAGTAGCGCTGGTCATCTCTTAAAAGGACACTACAATGACGCTTGCACGCCCACAGGCAGCTCTGATTGCGGATAGGAATGGAGACGGTCCTGTCTGCGACCTGCTGACGAAGAATGTCGGCTAAAAGCTTACCACCGGTCTGTCCATTGACATCAGTCTTTCGGCTTCTGTCATAACAGCATGTTGTACAAACCACAATGTCTCTCATCCAGACGGTTGAACATGAAATTCTTGATGATGCAAGCCTTTGTTAGAAATTTCTGCTGTTTTCAGAAAGGGTGATACTTGATTTCTTGTTTTGTCCCGGGCTATTTTTCGGCTTGAGATTTTTTGAAAAATCTTTGTATTCCAAGGGGTTGCAGTTATTTTCTGAGATAGGTACTTCCTGCCTCAGGAAGGGAACGTAACCGTTGCTATTCCCTCCCCCCCGGAGCTTTGCACTTCAAGTCTGTCGCATGAAAGATGCCTGTCAGCTTGCTTCTGAAGGGCAGGAGGCATAATCTCCGATGAAAGAGAGGCGCTGTTCGTTTGTTGCACGCGCAAAAATCTGATTTTTTCTATGATACCCGGATGAATCTATTGTCCTGAATCTTTGTTTCTCTGTCCCTTGGGGAAAATGATATTCAGAATTTTATTAATCCGGCTTTTTGTTTTAGATCTTCTCCTGTGCTAAGTCCGCGCCGGTCTTTGCAGGAATGAGGCAGGAGGGTGCTGCCGGAAAGCGGGTTCGTTTGTTTATGTCCCTGCTGGAAAGGGCAGAAAAAAAACAGGCTTGGGAGAGTGAGTGATGATCTATTATGAAACATTCCTTCATGAAATGAAGGAGACGCGTATCAGTGAAGAAATAGCCAGAGGTTATCTGGAGCAGGGGATTTTGGATGATATCTATTGCAAGCTTTTTTGTGATGGAGAAGAGGCAAAAAGAATCCGCCCTCTGATCCAGGGCATAAAAGGTTTTAATGAGAGCCTGTTTGACGAGGCGTTAAGCAACCTGAAGATTCAGTTGAATAATATTTTGGTGTTTTATGAAAATTACTTCATGAATCATCCGTTTATCGGTGATCGTGAAGCTTACATAAATCCTGAAATAGTTGTTGTTCTTGGTGCTGCCCGCTCTATCCTTTCTTTACGTATCAAAGGTGCCATTGAATATATTTCCGCATTTCCCGAAGCAAAGCTTGTTCTTTCTGGAGGTGGTTTTTCGACCCGGGGGACAGAAGGCGATTTCATGTACGAGGAAGTTCGAAAGGCAGAGCTGAAGAATGAGATATTAATTGAGCGTGATTCAATGGATACACTGGGCAATGCCCTGTTTGTTAGATTTCTCCTGAAACATGAAAACCTGCTTTCTGGTATATCGCGTATTTTGATTGTTACATCCCGCTTCCATATTCTGCGGGCGCTCTATTATTTCAGGACGGTTTTCCGGAGCAGTGGGTGTACATCCGTTGCAGCAAAGGGGATCAGTACTATTAATCATTCCCTTTTGCAGCAGAGTGCCCATGAAATCATGACTCAACATTTGTCGGTTTCGACATTGGGTATTTTTGATCTTCCCGAAGGTGCATTAATGGATGAGCAGGATATGCTTCTAAAATTATTTCAGAAGCACAAACTGTACCAAAACCGGTATGATCTTTTGAGGAAATATTTAAGATAAGACGTGCCAGGATTTTTCTGTTTTTTCTCTTTTTATGGAGGTGTAGGTGTTTTTTCCGGGGGTCTGTTCTCTGGGATCATTTTTCATGGTGGTTTGTCACCTCTGCCTTCTGTTTTTGTCACCTCTGCCTTCTGTTGATGCTTTTTATTTCTTCTCCCTTTGATAACGCAACGAGGCCTTTCTATATGATGGGCCTCATGCAGGAGGGGCTTTTTTTTTCATGGAAAAAGGAGCTGGCTATCTTGCGTAGACGTCTGGTGACGCTTGGCAGGCAGGGTGGGGTTCGATTCTGAGGGGTGCCGTCGTTTCCAAAAAGGGCTGTCTGAAAAGCGGGTTTCTTGGGCATAGATTTGTGTTCTCTGATACAGGAAATTATAGCCGCCGCGGAGAATTGTTTCTGTATATTGTTCCTGAAGTCTGAGGTCACCTTTGAGTGAGTCAGGGATAAATTGGCTGGCCTGATAAGCCATCCATAATGCAGTTGTTATGCCGTGGGAAGACAGGGGATCAAAGACGCAGGCGGCATCACCAACGGCGGCCCATCTGTCCCCGGTGGCAGGTTCCTGCCATTTTGTTCCGGCGCTAGAGAGCCGAGGAGGGGTAGGGACGGAAAAGCCTGCGGTCCTGATCCACTGATGAATATAATTTGTTTCCTCAATCAGATTGTGCCATGCCTCAATATCCTGATAGAGCTTGCAGGGTAATAGGTCAGGGTCAGAAAAATAACTGATAACTAGACGCTGATCCGGCAAGAGCGTGGCATACCACCAGCCATTTTCGACCGCTTCAATCACAGTTGCCGGGGTGGGGGTAATATCTGTATCAACCTGCTTGAGGAAACAATGTGCGCATACGAGGTGATCAATACGCTGAATTTCTGAGAGAGTTGAGGCTATAATTCTGCGTGATCCTGTGCAGTCAAGAAGGAAGTCAGCTCTGTAGCTTTCCCCGTTAGAGAGGGACAGCTCCCACTTTCCGGATTTTCTTTCAACGTGAGAGACGTTTGCCGTAACATGCTGCGGATCGGTCTCCTGCGCGGCTTTATAAAGATCTCCGTCAAAGACCGGTCGATCAAGGATGAGTCCTGGTCCTTCAAGATGGACAGCGGCATTCCGCTCATGGAGCCGCCCGCTTCCCCAAGCTGAATATATGCTATTGGCAGGCCTATGATACGCGGATCGCAAGAGGGACAGAAGGCCTATTTTTTCAAGGATCGGATTTGCTGCGGGGGACAGGGTCTCACCAATATGGTCACGGTGGTGAGCGGTCTGTTTTTCCGCAATCCACAAAGGTCGGATACCGATCTGGTCGAGAGAAATACAACAGGCTGTACCGGCAATTCCACCTCCTGCGATTGCAATGCAGGCTTGCGTCATTCCTCTTTATAATTTGCGTTATAAAGGAGTTCTACTGGCCCCCGTTCACTTTCAACAAAGAGTTGTTCGGGTATCCCCTCCACACTTTCTGTTCCCTTCGGACCGTCTTTCCGGACAATAAAGCCGAGTCTCTCCCATAAATAAACCATATGAGTAATGCCATCCCAATAGCTTGCATTGGCATGATGGCCGATCCCGGGAACTCCCCGTGACCAAGAAACGCGGGTTTCAAAGAAGGTGCGGCGTTCCTTTGGCGTCAGGTCAGTGCGCATCAATTGCCTGTAATATTCTTCAGGCAGGACATCAATGGGCAGAAGTGCCGGCCACCAGACGGCGACAGGGAAATCTTGACGCATTAGAACCTGTTGGCAACTGAAGGCATCACTCTGCCAGGGCAGACCCATCCAGCGCGTCAGATCGCCTGGCATTTGGGGGCCTATTGGCGGCGGGCTGCCATTGCCCCCTTCCAACAAATTTTTCGGATTAAGCTGACGCCCGATATTGTGGAGCAAGGCAGGCCGGTTGCCGCGCGCGATACGGAAGGGCTCTGACCGTGTATTATTGTTGCGTGCATACATGGGGGCGTGCCGCAAATAATAGCTTAATTCGACACCGGGATGAAACGCGCCACCGGAGCATGGTTCAAGTGCGGCCTCTGTAAGCGCATGGGGACGGAGTGCAAGATCGAGATCATCAATATCGGAGACCATATCAAGCTTCTCTTCCTCATAGTCATCTATGAAGTCACCAGAAACCCACCGTTCGAGATAGCTACGCTGCAGTTCCGTGAATGAGAGCCACAGGAGGGGACTGTTTTCATAATCAACCCCTTCACCCGGCATGAAGGGCATTTTCATTCGCTCTTCATGATAATCTTCATTCCCGCGTTTGTTTTTATTGCGCATTTTCGAAAAAAAATCTTGCCGGAATGCCTTATTTTTTCTGCTGGGATCATGGAGTTTATGCCATAGGCTCTGATTGGAAAGGTCACCAAAAGTTCCGGTCCATGCCGTACGGAGCCGCTCTACGCCAGAAACCCAGTCCATCAATGCCAGACGATGAAATATGGGGTGGATATATTTGCGGTAGGAGAGGGGGCTTTCAGGGACTTTATCCCACTTTTTCTTTATATTGAGGTCCTGTATGACATCATAGAGCGAAATAATCGGTGCGATTTCCGGAGCGAAATTGGGTCCGACGGTGCAAATCCATGCGCCATCGGCCTTCATTTCTTGCCCGGTATCGAAAGTGACTGTTGCATTGATAGATCCGTCACACAAATCATCATACCAGCTCTCATTATCTGAGAAACTTGTGATGGAGGCGTTCACAGGGCTCTTTGAGGTTCCATTGGCAGGAAAGACCAGAAGGCGTCCGTTTTCGTCAGTGCGCAACTCTCCCAGATTCACCTTGTGTTCATTGTAGAACTTCCCTTCCATCGAATATCTGGGTGTGACGTTATCCTTCTTGAACAGACGCCCGTTATTTTCGATGGAACTCCCTGATATGCTTGTTTTTCCTCCATCTATGATCAGCATTTTCTCCCGTTCTTTATCGGAGGTGATAGAGGGGTTCCGTTGCTTTCCGGGTATTCCGGGAGCCTCTTCTCCATTATCCATCGGATTTCTGAATCCGTACCATGCCGCTTTTGTATTCGCGACATGGACGTCCCACTTGATTTTTGCCTCATCTGCTTTGATTTCTCTGATGATTCTGTCTTTGCTGTCGAAGGCATAGACACGAAAACGCTGCACCTGCTTTTTGATGCGTTCCATACCATCTTTGTATCCGCCTTCGGGCGGCTTTGCTGAGCCTGGCACTTCTGGAGACAGATACCATTTATCGCTTCCTCCCACGCGGGATATACCTATAGCGGGGTAAATAGCCAGACGTGCGACAGCGGCATTCCGGGGAGCAACTTCGGGAACATTTGCTAGAGAGACAGAAGATTTGGCTAGGAAAGGAAAGGACATTGCTACTATGCTTGCGCCATACAGGAAATCGCGCCGGGTAACAGGGGCCTGTTTTTTGTCTGTCATGAGATCTTCCTTAAAATTTTAAGAACAGAAAAAGAGACCTTCCGTCTAAATTTCATGCTATAATCTTACGCATGTCATTATGATCACCTAAGTCTATTTTCTGAAAAATTCAACAGCAATTTTTGTTTTGAGTTTTAGTTTTCGGAAAATAGGAATATTTTTCCAAAATTATCGTTGCAGTGCTGATTTTCAGCATATCAGGCAGGGGAGGAGGTTTCCCGGACAATTACAGGATTTTCTCTGATATATGTATATGCGCTGTTCTTTAAAAACACTGTTCTTTAAAAATAATGGTTTTGAAGGATGATGTTAAGAGAAACTCTTTTCTGAATGACGAAGTTTTGTTTCCCGTCTGTCTGTTTCATCTATTTTTTTCCGGTGACCGCTTTTTCTGCGAAGAACATATTCACAGGCAGGTTTGTCTCTGTTTCAGGGGGGCAGTGTTTTTTGTGACATGCGAGAGGAAAAAGCATGGAGGGCCTGCCGTGGAAAGAGCGTACCGGCTCTCAGAGAGAAAGAGGGTTTCTGAAATCATTCTTCAGGGGACATATTAATTTTGCGTATAGCTCGCGAATAGCCGGACATCATTTGTAACATGCGTTTCACCTTTTTAGGTTTAGGAAAAAGGAGAGCAACGCTGTGTGTCTTTCTGGTTACCGCTCTTAAGAAATTTCTGATTTAACAAGGGGCAGGTAAATGAGGGTTAGATTGCACCTGCCGATTCTGCTTTTAGATTTACTTGAATTTTATTAAAAATATAAAAATTCTGAATTCCTTGCATTCCTTAACTTTGTAAGTTACAAAAGGGACTGAGTTTCTATTACTCTTGTTAGAATGATGCTATTCTTTGGATAGTAAGACCTGATTATAAAGGTTACCTGAGGATCTTCCTTGAATTATTGATCCTAAGCGTTTGAATAAGAGTGAGCCGGTGAGATGAGTGGTGTGTTTTGTATCGGATGAATGCTCTTTAACAATTTGAACGCTAAAAGGAAAAATACGATGGCATACGGTACAGTAAAATGGTTCAACCCTGCCAAGGGTTATGGTTTCCTCGCTCCTGATGATGGTACAGAGGATATTTTTATTCATATCAGCGCCTTGGAAAAGGCTGGTATGCATCAATTGAATGATGGTCAGAAAGTCTCTTACGAGGTAGAGGCAAACAAAGGCAGGACCTCTGCAGTGAATATTCAGCTGCGGGACACTCCCTGATACCTTCAATATCTTTCATCCAATACAATAAATATTCAGAGAGTGTGCGCGTGCCTATGTATTAACATAGGCATGCGTTTCTCTGCGTTAAGGAAGTTACTCATGAAAACATTTCAGGAAATGGGGCTTCCTGAAGCCCTTATTCATACATTGCAGCATATGAAATTTACTGAACCAACACCCGTTCAAGCTCAGGCTATTCCTCTTGCGTTGCAAGGAAAAGATATATTGGGATCAGCACAGACCGGAACCGGCAAAACCGGTGCGTTCGGTATTCCGCTTGTTGCCAGACTTTTATCTGATCCTCGCGGTTCAGCATTAGTAATGACACCAACGCGTGAGCTTGCTACACAGGTGATAAGCCAGTTACAGTCTATGCTGGGCAGAAAATCCAAAATCAAATCAGCATTACTGATTGGTGGTGATTCAATGCCTAAGCAGCTGACGCATCTGAGTACCCAACCACGTCTTATTGTGGGAACGCCGGGAAGAATCAATGATCATCTCAAGCGTGGAAGTTTAAAGCTGAACAGTACAGATTTTCTAGTACTGGATGAGACAGACAGGATGCTGGATATGGGCTTCTCCATCCAAATTGAGACTGTCATGAAATATATGTCTGCCAAACGCCAGACACTTCTGTTTTCGGCTACTTTGCCGAAAAATATTGTACGGATAGCCGAGAAATATCTGAATGAGCCTGTCCGTATTGCTCTGAATACAGCTTTAGTGCCGGCAGAGAATATAAAACAAGATATTTTGCTCATTAGCGAAGCCGATAAATATTCCAATTTTCTCTCCCAGCTTAATGAGAGACAAGGTTCTGTCATTGTGTTTGTGAAAACCAAATATGGCACAGAGAAAATGGCCACTAAGCTCTCCAAAGAAGGTCACAGCACCAACGCGCTTCACGGTAATTTACGACAAAATAAGCGTGATCGTGTCATTTCTGCTTTCCGTGACAAGAAGTACCGTATTCTTGTTGCTACTGATGTAGCGGCACGTGGATTGGACATTCCTCATATTGAGCATGTTATCAATTATGATCTACCTCAATGTGCGGAAGATTATATTCATCGTATTGGCAGGACAGCCAGAGCCGGCGCAGAGGGTGCAGCTCTGACCCTTGTAACACCCGCAGATAAAAGTAAATGGGCTGCGATTGACCGGCTGCTTAATCCGGATGCGTCGCGATCTGAAAAAACAAAGAGCCAGAAGAAAGTTCGTTTTAAAGGAAAGAGCAAAAGTGATACTGTGCCTTTTCATAAGCGCAAAAACAAGAAACGAGTTAGCTCAAAAAGAGCGGCTTAATTTTTAAACCGTAAAATAACTGCAAGATATGCTGTGATTTGCTATCCCCGCTGTTCCGGTCTTTGATAGTTTTGCGGATAGTGCGCTAAAGAGCCTGTTTAGTAGTCTTCCAGGGAGTTCATTAAGAACCACAAGAAACATAATCTTCAGAAGATTCCAACAATCAGATGAAAAATCATTACGGATCCTCGAATATTTTATTAATGGATCTGTTGCGTTTTTTAACGCTATGACAGAGATGCATCGCACCAATAAAGCAAGTAATGTTCAATCTGGCAGTTTGAAATACAGATCGAAAATATCAGCCTACAGGATATGAATGTTAGATCTATTTTTGAAAGGAAGATTCTGCAAGAAAAATATAAAATAATCAGTTTTGAAGGCATTCTGCTGAACGATGAGGGTCTTATCAAAATGTTTAACCATGGTCTTGTATGATTTCTTAAAAATACAAGCTTCAGTTAGAAGAAATTAATCCTGATGATAGGAGTAATTTTTCAAGCGCTTACATAACGATCATGGATCATGGATCATGGATCAAAAGTGCTTTTGCAAAAATCAAAATATTGAAATTTTTCAATGATCTCTTTACATATTTCATAGAAGTGTACAAGACGCCATCCTGATGTTATGGGGTGCTTTCAGAAATTCAAAGAAGAGAAAAGAGCGGACAAAAGAGGCCACTAAATTGATAGAAGAAGAAGCCGAAACCTTTAGCGAATTGAAGAAAGTCAGAATCAAGCTTATGAGCCCGTATCTCACCAAATAAATTTCTGAAACCGAGACTGGAGTTAAATAAATATAATCAAAAAGGCATAAGATCTTTTGCATCTCCTTTCGCGGTTCTGAGCTTTTCATCACGAGATCCATGAGGATGTTGAGAGGCAATAGTAACTGCTAGCTTTGATGCCATAATTTTTCTTCTATTTATGTCTCCGCGCCAGACTATTCCACCCATTATTTTAAGATGAAATCTTCCCATATAGCGGACCCCACTGGGGACAGAAGCCCCTGAAGGGGTGTTTTCTGTCTGGTCACATCCACGTTTGTCCTTTCAGCGCGATTTATTGCCAATGAGTTGTGCTCAATGAATGGTGATTCTGGTGTCATTTTTTCGGTTCTTCCGTCACGGTGGTGAGGGGCGGCAACTCACGCAAATTGAAGGCATTTTATCTGAACAATCGAGAGATCTTTCCAGACATTTTTGTCCTTACGTCTCGTTATCATTATCAATTAAGAAGCTAACGTGAAGATAAAAAGCTAAGAAAACTTGACAGACCGGCTCCCTCAAGGCGATCAGCATGCCGGAACGTGCTCAAGAAACGTTCAGTGATTGTTTGATGATCCTTCGTTAAATAGCACGTTCCAGAATCTTGATTTGTATCTCCGGGGCGTATGGATAGCCGCTTCCGATAAACTGCTGTCTGATGGCTTTCTTCTGTGATCTTGCGGCGGTCCTCGCGGGAAAAGCTCTGGCCTATGAGATAATTTCCGGTACAAAAGTTTTTAAATAGAAGGCCCTCTTGTTATCTTATGGTCGGATATCAGTTTTTGGCTGTTCATCACAGACTATAAGCTTCCAGCATGGGCACGCCACAGAGAGACTGCGTCATTTGGAACAATGACTTAAATAGAAGTTCCCTTCGTTTAATTTATTCTCTGGAGCACACGACCACTCGTCAAAGCGTGATACGAACTATTTCAGGTGCGGGAAGGGGAGCGATGTCCATATCCCATAAATCAGCAGGGTAGTATGGATACTAGTTTTATGTAGCTTATATAGCTATTTACGCTAAACGAGAACTTCCAGTTAGACTGAAAAAGCGGTTACCACTAGCGCTTTTGGTGGTTTATGACTTGAACCCCACATACCGCAAGCGGTCTAATATACGAGAAAATTGTAAAGCGTTCTCTGACTCAGGAAAATTCATTCCTTCAATATAGGTTCCACCAGCTACGTAAACAGGAGTAGTTTCAGCAAGTGAAGAATCCACATAGCGATATGAGCCTGAAGATTCACGTTCCAAATCGCCAAACAGCAACGGAAATGCATAAGCATCACCATGATAAACTTTACCGGTATTTTTATCAGGGTAATTTCCAATAAGACCAAACATATATCTCTTTAAATTTTTCGTTATGCTCATCTCGTAAGCTTTCAAGACATTATCATAAACGACAGATATCTCCTTTTTCTTTGCCTCTAGCATCAGAACGCTCAGGGAATATATGAAATCCAGTCTGTCTGATTGTTTCATGAATATCTGAATTCGCTTTATACCTGACCAATCAGGGTCGTTTTCAGGTTTGTTATCTGTAAGATTTTTTAAGATAGACCGACAGGAGGTTATGGTCTTTTCCCCGGAATCCCCTAAACCAGATATATGATCAGAAATAGAGTGAATGGCGCTATTCAGACTTTTTTCTAAATTTTCTTTTTGAACAGGATCTACAAATAAGCAGTTACTAACGTCCAAAAGTGCCTGGCTCTGTTTTTGAAATGTTATCAGATGACCCGTGAATGGGATTACATTATCATCATTTGCAAGCTCTTTTGCTCCGAGGCCAGAACAATTAAAAACAAGCTTATCGCCTATATCAGAAAAATTCTTAACGCGAACGTTAGGCGTCACGCTTATATTGTTTTCCGAAATGAAGTTTCTTAGCTCTCTCCGAACATGTTCGACATTCATAAAAAACAATTGTGACAGGACTACATCATGCGTTTCATTTTCAACTTTTATCTTGGTTTTGAAAACAGGGGGAATTAATCCCAGATTTACTAATTGCTGTGTTGATTGACTTGAATTATAGCCGAATGAAGGCATAAGCTCAGCATCAACATCCTGAAAATCAGGATTATTTCCTAGACTTATATCATGATACGCTGCGTAAGAATTTAATAATTGCTGCTCTGTTCCGCTATGCCCGATAAGAACAGGTTCGAATAACCCTCCCGCATGATCTGATGCCAGATCACTTAACTTATCTGCAACGATAGAAATTTTACCTATGATGCCAGGATTTTTTTCTTTGAGTTTGCTTAGGTAATATGCAGAAAACTGTCCTATAATGCCAGCACCTATGATTGTTACGTCAGCTCCCTTGAGGTAATTCCATTTTCCTTCAAGCTGCTTCAAAAGGATAGCGACAGCTTCTTGCGTTGTTCCCGGTGCGAGTGTCCAGCCAGAGCCACCATGACCATAACAGTGGACAATATGTTTTTGATCAATTTGCTCTGATTCAATACGAATACCTTCTGGCCGTGCAGGGCGAACGCAAATAATATCTTTGTATATGTTTAATTTGGAGCCAATTTTTATTGGAAAAAGTCTATGAACTGAGGTCAATTTATTTTGCTTTCTTAAAACATCGTAAGCAATAGATAAGAAAAGATAGAAAAAATATGACAAAGGAGCTATAAACTTCAAGAACATACGTTTGGTCATTGTAATTCTTATCTTTCTGGAAGCATTTTTATCTGACAAACGAAATCATTAATTCGAAAGCCCCCGTTATTATTTGATAGGCGTAATTATTACTTAGAAAAAACACAATCAAAAGAGTCTAGCTAATTTTAAGAGAATGTCAAAACATAGTAAAATCAGATACAGAGCTACATTATTTAAACCAAACGATATATGTCTATGGATATTTTTTCTATCCATCAGTTTCCGGTGGTTCGGTTTTCTGCTTCCGTATTTTTTGCGTCTTTATTAGCTTTGCGTTTCCGCCTGGCCCGGATGATACAGGTTTCCTTATCCATTTCAGTATGAACGAAACTGATGAAAAGACATATCAAAAGAAGCGCTGTGAATGTCTTTATGATTACAGATGCTGGAAAAATTTAATCAACAGCTTACTCCCATGCTCATTTGCCGCCTTTAACGCCGCAATATATTGCGCAGCGATTCCTATCGTCGGTCAATGCGCCTTCCCCTGACCAATCCAGAAAAATATCCTGATTTAGACCGGATAGAAAGCTATCTACCATAATTCGCGTCCAGAGGCCATTTCTGTTTGCAAATGGATGGTAAATCCAGAGCAATTTGTAGTGGTAGGGGAGCCATGCGCTTGCTTTCAGTGGCTCAAGGGTGGGGTTCTTACGCCGGTAGCGGGATTCAGTCAGGCAAGGAGGAGTATTTTTTGATCTGTATACTTCAGAAAGGCACGCCGATAAAGTTACATGAGACCTTCAGTGATATTATACTCCTCCAGCTCATTAAATTCAGTGCGATTGGGAATGTGCCTGACCTTGAGCCCCGTTCATTCGTCTGGCGTTAGCGGCGTCATGCCTGAAGGTTCGTGAAGTTTGAAATTCATTTTCAGCAGTTACTTGGTATGTCGCGCATCATTTCAGATGCACTTCTTCAATCATCCCATTTTTGCTGCGCCGCACCTCGGTTTTTTCCTTTGAGTTCATGTGAACGCGGGTGTAGCGGGTAAGGCCCCCGGCCTTCTTTTCCGGCTTGGGTCATGGTAGATTCTCTGCGCTCCTTCGCGAGGGAGAACCGCGTAGATCAGCTTGCTCCTATGGCGACAGCATTGACCCACTTATCAATACAAAAGGGTTCCAAGTTTTTGATGAAATAGGGGAGTTTGGAGGTGCGTATGCTCTCATGCAGCAAAAGATACAATTCGATGAATTTCTAATTGCGGAGCAGATTATCGAGTTGCTTTTCACAGGGTTGCATACCGGCAAGCCAAGCGTTTCTTTTGTAGCCTCCGGCCAGTTGTAATGGTTTTGACCTTGTCAATATCTTCACTCAGCACCCTCACATCAAGAAATCTGGCATGGTGACATCCAAGAAAGGTGAGCAAGTCTGATAATGAATAGAGAATCTGATCGTTACCGTATTGCCGCATGTCTCTGTCTTATAACTTGATTCATCAATAATTCACTTGATTATTCATCTATTTTCTATTATTGTCAATCTTATAGTATCTCAAGGGATAGAAATTATGATTAACAATGACATCATGACGGTTAAAGAACTTGCTGAGTATCTCAAAATTGCTGAAAAAACGGCTTACAGATTTGTGTCCGAAGGGAAAGTGCCGAGCTTCAAGGTTGGGAGCGCATGGCGCTTCAAGAAGGAAGAGATCGATTCGTGGATTAAGGCTCAATGCAGGAATAACAATACTGAAGAACCAAGAAGAAAAAATGAGAACTAGCATGAGCACAGATCTGAATAATCCAAATCGGTTCTCTGAAAATGAATATTTTTATCAAGTAAAGGATCAGCTGGAAAGATGGAGCCCTTCAAAAGCTTTATCAGGAAAAAAGGCGATCCAAGTTATCAATCTCTTTTCCGGGTGGGGTGGAATGTCTCTTTAGATTTGGACTTCTTGCCAAAGTGATCAAGAAGGTACAGCTTATCGAGGAAGTTAATATAAATGCCCCCGAAGCAAATTTATTCAAAAGTAAAGAAGTTAATACTATGAAACAAGAAAAAGTTCAACATGTAGTTACTCCTTTGAAAGGATGGGCTGTTAAGGGTGCAGGCAACAGTGAAGGCAAAAAAAGTCTTGAATACGCAGGAAAAAACGATTAAATGTGCTGAAAAGATTGCCTGAAATCAGCATTCTGATCCCAAAATTCTAGCCGGGACGGAAAAAATAGAGCCGCTAACAAGCTATGGTAAAGGCTCTCACCCACCGAACGATAAAAATAAGTCACAAAGAGCCGTAATAATGACGAGTGAATTAATTCAACAATAAGATGTGAATAACTCCTGCATGGGTTGCATGTGACCCGTACTATAGCTTACAGCTTACAGCTTACAGCTTTAGTGGGCTTTTGATTGAGCCTAACAGAATCACGTAGTGTGCGGATGTCTTTGGTAGCTTTTTCATCAGCTAAGCCAACTTTTTAAGAGCTTTTCTGGCCTACCGGTAGGCGGCTTGCTCTAGAAAAACCTCAAATTCAAGCTCATTGGGATTGATGATGTGCTTCGTGTTTCTGCAGCTAGCAAGGTAACAGCCAAAGATAGCTCTTCGACATTTATTGCCAGCTTGTTGGAAACGGTCTTGCCAAAATCTTCCAAGACCTGATCAGAATATCAATTTCTAACATCTTCTGGTGCAACGTGGGAACAGTTTGTGTTTGAATTTACGGCGATAGAGATTCTGCTGGGTTTATACATGCGGAGAGGTTCAGGAACGTATGGAGCCTGAGCATTTGAAGATGAAGGATCAAAGATCTAGGATTCGAGACAAGAAATGGACGCTATTGCTGGTATTGTCCAAGAACGGAGGACATCTCTTATGGAAAACAGTGATGCTGATGACAAGCTTAAAAAGCAGAAACAGTCCCTCATAAAAAAGTTACAGGAAAAATTTTAGTTATCAGAAGACCTGGTTCCTTGGTCTCGAAAAGAGACTTTCTCTAAATTTCGCTTTGTTATTAAGGCTGCTGATAATGTTCTGCGCCAGCTGACTGCATTGACAATGCCTTCCATAGACTGATGTGAACAGTCAATTACAAGCAGCAAAAAAGCCTGCAAATTCTGAGATTTTGAGGCTATATCATCTGATATCATATAATTCAGGTTATATGACAGTTCGTTTGTCATCAATGGCGGAGAGGGAGGGATTCGAACCCTCGGTATGCTTGCGCACACAACGGTTTTCGAGACCGCCCCGTTCAGCCGCTCCGGCACCTCTCCACAGGCTTGCCGGAAGGAAGAGGTTTTTTCCGGAAGCGATCCCATTCAATACACAGCCCCTCTTTCTATTTCAAGCCTTTGAAATTATTTCAAGCCTTTGAAATTCATGTCATGAGTCTTGCAAGGCTCTTGTTTTGTTGTTAAATGCACCAAGATCTGTGGCGGGTTTCGTGAAGCTGGTTTTCTCCGCTTTCCTAATCTTTTTGCCAAAAAGAGTACAGATACAGTAAAAAGCTGCAAGAAAAGAAGATTTTGTCAAAAGGGTGCGTTGGGCGGAGCTTTGTTTGTCGGCAGGGCCACGGGGTTGTTGACACTATTCTGTGCCGGATATACCCTCTTTCGTATTCTGGTTGGCAGGCTATTGTCTGCGGGGATAATTTCCGGCCGCGAGAGCGGTTCATTTAGGCATGGAACCGCCTTTTTCAGGTCGCGCCCTTGTGAGGTGAACGCGACCTGAAAAAGGCGGTTATGTGAGAGGGCGGTTGTTATGTACGCGGTAATCAAGACCGGCGGTAAGCAATATCGCGTGGCGTCTGGTGATATTTTGAAGATTGAGAAGCTACCTGCCCAGATCGGCGTTAATGTTGAATTTGACCAGGTTCTCATGGTCGTTGATGATGAGACGGTTATTGGCAGCCCGCTCATTGAAGGGGCGCGTGTGACGGCGGAAGTCATTGAGCATTCGCGCGGTAAAAAGATCATTATTTTCAAGAAATCGCGTCGTAAGCACTATCGTCGGCGAAACGGCCATCGTCAGCATGAGACGATTGTGCGCATAGGTGAGGTTTCATTGTCCGCTGCGCGCCCTAGTGTCAAGGATGTCGCATAAAAGGGGCCTTGCACGCGGCATCACTCTGGTTCAGGTTGTAGGGTTCATTTTTTCGGTTCTTTACTTCTGGATTTTCCTTCCTGTGCGGGGATGCCGCTGTTGCGGAAGAGCTTGTATATGAATAGTTGAACCGGGGGGGCAGTTTCTTCGGTTGATGGGGAGAATGGCATGGCTCATAAGAAGGCAGGTGGATCATCGCGCAATGGGCGTAATACGATTGGTCGTCGTCTGGGTGTGAAGAAGTTCGGTGGAGAAAAAGTCAGGGCAGGGAACATCATTATCCGGCAACGCGGAACAAAATGGCATCCGGGTCTGAATGTGGGCATGGGGACGGATCATACGCTTTTTTCCCTTGTTGATGGTTTTGTTGAATTCCGTGTTGTTTCAAAGATTCGTAAGTGTGTCTCTGTTGTTCAGCGCGAAGTGCTGGCGTCGGAGAATTGATTTTTTAACAGGGTATTGGTTTTTTTCTGCTAGGGATCCTTGTATTTTTCTGCCTGTACGGGCTTGTGTTCAGACGTGTTCGGTTAGTTTTTTCATAGCTTGTTTTGTTCTCTTTCCTTTTTTTCCTTTGTGCTTTGTTTTTTTTGCGAAAGGGGAAAGGAGGGTCCTGTTTTCCTTTCTTTTGCAAAAGAGTGGCATCGTGTGAAGTCCCTTAGTTCTTGCGCCTGGGGCAGCAGGTTTGTGGGGGGTCTTTTTCCTTTTTGGAGAAAGTTATTTCATGAAATTTCTTGATGAAGCCAAAGTCTATATTCGTTCTGGAAATGGGGGAAATGGTTGTGTCTCTTTCCGCCGGGAGAAATTTATTGAATTCGGGGGTCCAGACGGGGGTGATGGTGGGCGGGGAGGTGATGTCATACTGGCCTGTGTTGAGAGTCTCAATACACTGATTGATTTTCGTTACCAGCAGCATTTCAAAGCGAAATCGGGTCGTCCAGGGAGAGGTCGAAACTGCTCTGGCGCAGGAGGAGAGAATGTTATTCTCCGTGTACCTGTGGGTGTTCAGGTTCTTGATGAAGCCCGGGAAGAGATATTGTCTGATTTAACTACAGTAGGGCAGCGTTTGGTTCTTGCCCGTGGCGGCAAGGGGGGGTTTGGTAATGCGCGCTTTATCTCCTCTGTCAATCAGGCCCCCCGTCGTTCTAATCCTGGTCTTCCCGGTGAGGAAAGTTGGCTCTGGCTCCGTTTGAAACTTGTTGCCGATGTGGGTATTTTGGGTCTTCCCAATGCAGGGAAATCAACCCTTCTTTCTTGTGTTACAGCTGCCAAGCCGAAGATTGCGGCATACCCGTTTACAACGAAATATCCTCACCTCGGGGTTGTTCGTTTTGACGGGAATGAATTTGTTCTTGCTGATATTCCGGGCTTAATTGAAGGTGCCCATGAGGGAACGGGCCTAGGGGATCGTTTTCTTGCACATATAGAACGTTGTTCTATATTGCTCCACCTTGTTGATGCGACTTCAGAAGACGTTGTTTCGGATTACCGCATGATACGCCATGAGCTGGAAGCTTATGGCCACGGACTGTCTGTGAAATCTGAAATGGTGGCTTTATCCAAATGTGATGCTGTGAATACCGTTGACGTGCAGAATAAGAAAAAGGCATTGGAGGAGATTTCTGGACAGACAATTTTACTTTTATCCGCAGTAATGGCTTCCGGTTTGGAAGACCTTTTGCGTCTAATACATGTGGCTCTTGAGGAGCGGTCATGCCCCGGGGAGCCGTCTTCGGCAGACCAGGGTGTGCCACCCTGGTTTCCATGATTTTGTTTTTCTATGGAAAAGGTGCTTCCGAAGTAAGGGCCTCGGGGATGAAACTGCTCGCACTTTGATATTTTTTATCCTATTTTTGATCGGTGTGGCACCTTTTTTCGTTTATTTTTGCTTTATTTTTCCAATTTGGTCAGGAAGAGGGTTGTGATGTCCTCTTCATTTCCTTTGGGACAGGATATTTTTTGTTTCTGTTCCGTTTTTCTTTATTTTTTCCAGAGGTCTGTCTTTTCTCTCCTGCAATCATACTATTGGGGTGCATTGATTTGCGATTCTCTTTATGCTCAGGTGCGGAACAACCCATCATAGATTTCTTCATTTAAGTCTTTTCTTTCTGAAAGAGCCCCTTTGTTTCCGGTTCCGGATCCGAGATGCGTTACATCGGTCTTTGTGTTGCATCTGTCGCTTTATTTATTGCCTGTTCTCTTTTTATTTTTTGTCTTATCTCGGCGCACCTGATACATGCGGCGCTGCTTTGTTATTTATCGTTTTTCTTTTTTCACATGAAAGAGGGATGTCCTTGAGGGCATCTTTACTGTTTGGTATGCTGGAATTCTGTAATACGGGTCTGCTGGAATAGACAAGAGTTTGCCTATGGCGGTGCGCTGTGGGGCTGCTGTTCCTTATCCTGTTCAGGTTTGGGGAAAGGACTATGTTGTATGCTTTTTTCCCCTGTTGTTCTGATGGAAGGGTACTTTGCGTCTTCATTTTTTGTTCGTTGGTTCATGTGTCTTTGTCTTGCAGAGGAGAGGCCGAGTTTCGCTATTCAGCGGTTTGAATATTATGTATGCGTCACATAATCGGAAGGATCTTGATGGGTTTTTCCGGTTGTTTCGACTGGATCTGGAGGTTGATTCTGCTTGATGTACAGGATACAGGAGTGCAAGACACGGGGGTACGGGCGGCCTGTTGGTCTCTTGGGGGGGTCATTCAATCCGGCTCATCTTGGTCATCGGCATATTAGCCTGAGGGCTCTGCATCGTCTTGGGCTACGGGAGATCTGGTGGGTTGTTACACCGGGGAATCCCATGAAAAATGCTCAGGAGCTGAAGTCTTTTGCGACACGGTCTGTGTTTGCTGAAAAAGTCTCTGATCATCCTCATATTCATATTTGCCACTTTGAGTATGAGCGGGGACTTGTCTATACGTCGCATAGTCTTATGGCCTTGCGTGCGGCGCACCGGGATTTTTCTTTTGTCTGGATTATGGGTGCAGATAATCTGGTTTCTTTTCACCTCTGGGATGATTGGCGTGGGATCATGAAAACCGTTCCTGTTGCTATTTTTGACCGTCCTGGTTACCGGTATCGAGCTCTATCTTCTCCTGCTGCAACGGCTTACAGGGCGTTTCGGGTGAGGGAGGAGGAGGATGCAGGAAATTTTGCTTTTCGCTCTGCTCCTGCGTGGTCATTTTTCACAGGCCCTTTGAATTCTCTTTCGTCTACATATCTGCGGTCTATTGAAGGAGACGGAGGCAGGGGGATATCTGTGTAATTTTGTTTTTCTACGGGAAAGATGAGAGGCCTGTCCGTTGAGGGAGTGATTTTGATACCTTTTGAAGCTTGTTTTTGTATCTCCGAGGTGAAAAATATGCAGGATCAGGTAAGATACGAGTTTCTATTTTTGATGATAGTTTAGAGAGAGACGCACAGAAAATAAGGAATAGACAATACAGGTACTGCGGGAATATATGCGGTTTGTGGAGCGAAAAGCGGGAGGGCATAAATTTTGGAAGGTAGAGGTGCTGTGGGAATGTATGCGGTTTGTGGAGCGGAAAGCGGGAATTCACAAATCTCGGAGGATAGGTCCGCTGCGAGGGTGTATCCGAGTCATGGCTCTCTTTCCAGGCTTGTATTGAGCAGTCTTGAATCTTTCAAGGCGGAAGATATTGTCTCTATGTCTCTGAAGGGAAAATCCTCTATTGCCGATGAGGTGATCATTGCCTCTGGGGTTGTTGCTCGTCATGTGATTGCGATTGCGGATCAGCTTGTGCGTGATCTCAAGCGAAATTCGTTCCATGTGATCGGAATGGAGGGCTTGCCGCATGGGGATTGGGTTCTGGTTGATGCTGCTGATGTGATTATTCATGTTTTTCGTCCGGAAGTTCGTTTGTTTTATGACCTAGAAGCATTTTGGAGTTCTGACTCCTTTGGGCCGTAGAGTCGCTTTCTGTTTTGGTTTCGGGAATGAGGTAAAGATGCGGCTGGTCGTTTCGGCATTTGGGCGCATGCGGCGAGGAGCGGAACGTGATCTGCATGATCACTATGTCACGTCTGCATGTCGTCTTGGCCGGAGTCTAGGCTTTTCAGGTCCCGAGATGGTTGAGTGGGACAATCCCCGTTGTCGCAAATCTCGCCGTCGGGAGAGAAAGCAACCTCGGTTTCTTTCCTCTCTTCCGATTGACCGCAAAATTATTTCCCTTGATGAGGCAGGGGAGATGTATACAAGCCGCCAATTTGCACAATTGCTTGCGCATTGGCGGGATGAGTCAATGCCTCTTGCTGTTTTTTTGTTGGGAGGGGCTGATGGACATGAGGTGCAAGAGGCAGGAGAACCAGCGGATCTAAAACTTTCTTTGAGCTTGATGACGTGGCCGCATATATTTGCACGGATCATGCTGGTTGAACAGATTTATCGATCCTTCAGCCTGCTTGCCGGCCATCCATATCACCGGGATGGCGGAGGAGTTAGGTGAGTGTTTTTCTTGAAAAGTAACGGGAGAGGGAGGCCGAATATGTGCTTGATGGTCTTTCGTTGAGGCACGTCTGTTTCCGGTGCCCTTTTCAGGGGTTGTTATTATTTATACCGGTTGTGATTGTGAGATGCATTTTATACGGAAGTCTGGCCAAATGATTTTGCGTGACGCCTTTCTTTTTGTTTTTTTATATTCTTTTGTGTTTATGATATCTGTTAGCGTCGTCTTGTGCCCTGCCCATGCTGTGGACGCGACGCATACGATGAATAAACGCCATTTTGAAAAACTCAAAGAAAAGGAACATGAGGCATCGCAACGTGCCGAAGTCCTACAATATGAAGTGGACGTTTTGTCTCATTCCCGTAGTCTGCTCAATCGCCAATTGATTGAAACGGCAGCTCGCATAAGGGAGGGTGAGGAAAAGATCACTGTTTCTAAAGACCAGATGGTACGCCTTGGAGAGAAAGAGGCAAAGATTCGCCATTCTTTTGCGTCGCGTCGTATTATTTTGGCGAATCTACTTGGCGTTTTGGGACAGTTGAGCCGCCATTCGCCTCCTGCCCTGATTGTCAGGCCGGAAGATGCGCTGGCGGCGATTCGTTCAATGATTGCATTAGGGAGTTTTTTACCGGTTCTGAAAGAAGACGCACTGAAATTGGCACGTGACCTTTCTGATTTGGTTGCTCTGCGGAAAAATATTGCAAAGGAAAAAAGAGAGCTTCTTTCACTGAAGCAAGATTTAGAGCAAGAGCAGGAACGTTTGGAAGCTCTTATTGATTCAAAGCAGCGTTCATTATTTTCTACGCGTACAGAATTGCTGAAAACCCGTCGTGAAGTTGAAACGCTTGCCCGGGAAGCTGTCAGTATCAAGGCCCTGATTTCCCGTATGGCCAAGCGGAACGAATCATCCGTGTCCCGAAAAAAAAGCAAGCCTCCTTCAGAGAGGAGCGGTATCGGTTTTTCCGATCTCGGGCGGATCAGACCGGCGGTTAGTTTTAGAAAAATGTTGGGAAAACTGTCTTTTCCTGTCCATGGTAAGCCATTATCCGCTTTTGGTGAAAAGAATAGGCTGGGTCGGATTTCCAGCGGTATTTCGATTGCCACCCGTGTGCGCGCGAATGTCACATCTCCTGCTGATGGATGGATCGTTTATGCTGGTACGTTCCGTAGCTATGGTCACCTCTTGATACTCAACGTTGGTGAAGGTTATTATGTCGTCCTTGCAGGTCTCAGGAAGATCAGTGTTGAGGTTGATCAGTTTGTTCTTTCGGGTGAGCCGGTTGGAGCTATGGGAGTGGAAGCCGATTCCCATCGTTTGATTCTGGTTGAAGGTTCGCCGGATACTCCTGTACTATATGTGGAGTTTCGTAAAGATGGCAACGCGATAGATTCTGGTCCCTGGTGGTCGGGGATGCAAGAGGAGGAGCCGGGATAAAAATGTTGTACAGATTTATCTATCTTGGGTGGGTTGTGATGCGTAAGACTTTATTTTCATTATTTATCTTTGTGTTCGGTTTGACATTTTATGTGACTTTCTCTCCTTTATCTCTGTTTGCAGATGAAATGAAGACGAAGGAGAAAGAAAAAAATACCGAGGAGCTCATTTATGAGCAACTGAATCTGTTCGGGGATATTTTTTCCCGTATCCGGACAAATTATGTTGATGTTCCCGATGAGGTTGAACTGATCCGGGCTGCCGTTGATGGCATGCTTACGTCTCTGGATCCTCATTCTTCTTACCTTGATTCTGAAGATTTTGAGAAATTGAAGACGCAAACATCAGGGCAGTTTGGTGGTCTTGGCATAGAGGTTACTTTGCAGGACGGTGTGGTGAGGGTTGTATCTCCGATTGATGATACTCCAGCTGCGCGTTCAGGAATTATCGCTGGTGATCTGATTACCCGCCTGGATGATGAGGTTGTCTTTGGTATGAGCTTATCAGATGCTGTTGACAGGATGCGCGGGGATGTGGGCGCTCCTATTCTTCTTTCCATCCGGCGAAAGGGACACGATAACTTTCTGAAAGTCAAGATTATCCGCGATATGATTCAGATTCGTTCTGTTCGTCATCGCGTTGAGCGGGATAATATCGGATATATCCGGATTACGACGTTTAACAGGGAAACCTCAAATATGCTAAAAGAAGCGGTCAAGGATATACAGTCAAAAGTTGCAGGCAGGGACTTCAAGGGGTATGTGCTTGACTTACGTAACAATCCTGGCGGCCTATTAACACAAGCCATTGAGGTCTCAGATATGTTGCTTGAAAAGGGGGAGATTGTTTCCACGCGTGGGCGTCATGCGGAAGGTTGGGAGCGTTACAGTGCTCATCGTGCTTCGGTTTTCGGAGGAAAGAATGTTCTTGTTTTGATAAATGGCGGGTCTGCATCGGCCTCTGAGATTGTTGCTGGTGCGCTACAGGATCAGAAGCGTGCACTTATCCTAGGGACTAGGTCGTTTGGGAAAGGTTCGGTCCAGACTGTTATGCCTCTTGGTTCTCATGGTGCAATGCGAATGACTACAGCGCGCTATTATACGCCCTCTGGTCTGTCTATTCAGGCAAAAGGCATTCTTCCTGATGTGATTGTGGAACAAGAATTGCCGGAACGTTTGAGGGACCGTCTGCCGAGCAAGCCTTTTAGCGAATCTGTTTTGCCAGGACATCTAGAAAGAGATGGGGAGCAGGACGATGAGAAGGAAGAGGATGAAGCCGGCTCTCTTGCTTATATTCCGCGAGATTCTGAGAGAGATATACAGTTAAATTATGCCTTTGATGTTTTGCAGGGCATCAGGAAGGCTGGTGAAGCGCCTGGCCGATGGTCGAAGAAGGCAAAGAAAAAGAAAGAGACGATAGCCGGTATTTCTGTCGAAGAGAAGAAAAGTAAGAAAGATAAAAAATAGTAACGAGGCGGCCCTGAGGCGAAAGAGGGGCCCTGTGTTGTTTGTTGTTCGGTTTTTTTGTTTGTCAGTAGAATATCTCTTGCTGTGCAGGAAACGTAAGGACCGTGAATGGATGAGCTGAACGAACCGTTGTCTCCTGAGAGCAGAAAGAGCAATTTTTTTACGCTGTCCGGTCAGTCAGTATCTGTACGTATAGCTCAGATTGCGGCCTGTGGCTTGTTTCTCCTGTGTTTTCTTCTTACTTTAGGTGCCTTCCTGCAATCCGATCTCCTTGGAGGAGAGCCGGTTGCTTATATTGAACTGAACGGAATCGAAAGTTACCTTGCGGAGCGCGTTGTGTCCGGAGAGGAGCCGGAGATGACGGTTTCTGTTTTGCCCGACGGGAGTGAGGAAGATATTTTCATTGTGAGAGGTGTTTCGGATGAGAACAGGGGCAAGGAGGGTGTCGCAATTATCACCCGTCCGGGGCAGAAGGTTGAGGAAAATAAAAAAATCCTTTTATCTGATTCCCGGCCTTCTCGGTTTTTTCCGAGAGGGCGGATTTCTGTTGTGAGTCTTGATAGCCGTATTATTGAGCGTTCGCCTATGGGGCTTTTACCACGGATTGGCGTAAACGGGGAGCAGGCGCGCGAAATTTATGCACGTCCCTTTTTTTTCCCGGATGTCGAAGATGTTAAGTCTGTTACCTTTATTTCTATCATCGTGGGAGGTCTGGGCCTCAATGAGCACTTTACGAAGGAAGCAATTTCCCGGTTCCCGGGCAGCGTAAGTTTAGCTTTTGCTCCTTATGGACGTGATTTGCAGTCTCGTGTAAATTTGGCGCGTAGTGACGGTCATGAAGTTTTACTCCAGCTTCCGATGGAACCGTTTGGTTATCCAGATAATGATCCCGGTCCCCACACGCTTCTAACGGACATGCATATGAATGACAATCTTGAACGTTTGTATTGGCTTATGGCGCGTTTTACGGGTTATGTTGGCGTAATGAATTATCTCGGGGCTAAATTTACGGCTTCCAGTGAGGATCTGACGCCTGTCTTACAGGAGATCGGATCACGGGGTCTTCTCTTTATTGATGACGGATCATCTTCCCGTAGTCTGGCCACGTCTTCCGGAGAGGTCGCCGGTGTTCAGGTCTATCGGGGTGATATCGTCATTGATGCGGGCCAGACACGAGAGAGCATTGAGGCCGCTTTACAGCGGCTGGAGTCGCTTGCTATGGAGCGCGGGCATGTGGTAGGAGTTGCCACGGCTTTTCCGATTACGATTGACGTTCTTTCCGAGTGGATGTCACGGCTTTCTGACCGGGGCTTTGAACTTGTACCGCTCAGTGCGGTTTCGCGTCTTCCAACGAGGGGCTGAGTGTTTATGTCATGCTGTTGCGGTAGAGTTTTTTATTTTCATGTTTTACATGCTTTAGAAGCAGTGACATATTTTTCATTCGTCTATGTGGATGGTCACGGATGTCTCTATAATGGTAGCTGAGGCAGACTCTTACAGGCTCTGTTCCGGCGTTTTGGTTTTGAACCGGGAGGGTCTTGTTTTTTTGGGTAAGCGTATCGGTTGTCCCGGTAATGAAGTTGACGATTCGCGCCAATGGTGGCAAATGCCGCAAGGGGGCATTGACGAAGGTGAGAGTGCCAGGGATGCGGCCTTACGTGAATTACGTGAAGAGACCAGTATCTGCTCTGTTGAACCTCTTGGAGAGATTGAGGATTGGCTTTTTTATGATCTTCCGTTCCCTTTGCGTGGGCATATGTGGGGCGGTCGCTATTGCGGTCAGAAACAGAAATGGTTTGCTTTCCGGTTTGTCGGAGACGACAGTGAGATTAATATTTGTACCCCTGCCGGTGGCTGTCCTCCGGAATTTCTTGAATGGTGCTGGGCTCCTATGAGTGTTGCTATGGATTGTGCGATTCCCTTCAAGAAGGATGTTTATCATCAAGTTTTTTCTGCCTTTAGTCATTTGGCATGATCCCTGAGAGGGAAGAGGGATGTTTTTTCGGCGCTGATTCCTTCTCTTCTCAAAGCGGGGTTGCATGAGGCGTCGCTTTTTTTGCTGATGATTTTGCGTCAGCGGTTTTTCTTTTGGTTTCACCTCTGTCGTGGGGCTCGGAGTTTGGGGTTACCATCCCCGGGGCGTTATTTTCTTGCCTTGGTTTGATGGTTTTTCTTTTTTTCTGTTTTTTTAAGTATAGAGGGGCTATGTCCGAATCTGATAAGGAAAGCAACAATGTCATCTGGGGCGGTCGTTTTTCGTCTGGTCCTTCAGCGATTATGCAGGAAATCAACCCGTCTATTGATTTTGATTGGAAACTTTTTGCTCATGATATCGCTGTCTCACGTGCTCATGCATTTATGTTAGGAGAACGGGGCATTATAGATGCCGCTGATGCATCTTCCATTGCGATAGGTCTGGACAGGATCCTTTCGGAGATGAACGCTGGGACATTCAGTTTTTCCCGTGCTCTTGAAGATATCCATATGAATGTTGAAGCGCGCCTGACGGAATTAATCGGTCCTGCAGCGGGTCGTTTACATACGGCCCGTTCACGGAATGATCAGGTTGCTACAGATTTCAAGCTTTATGTACGTGATATGATTGACCGGCTTAATACTCAGTGCCGCCGTCTTCAATGGGCCCTTGCTGTTAAGGCTCTTGATTGTGCTGATATGGTTATGCCTGGTTTTACTCATCTGCAGTCTGCGCAACCTGTTACCTTTGGCCACCATCTTCTCGCGTATGTGGAAATGCTTCATCGTGATAGGGGTCGTTTTTCTGATGCGCGTCGCCGCGGTAATGAATGTCCTTTGGGGGCGGCCGCTCTGGCAGGAACGTCCTTTCCCATTGACCGGTACATGACAGCGGAATTACTTGGTTTTGATCGTCCGACAGCTAATTCTCTAGATTCTGTTTCAGATCGTGATTTTGCTCTAGAAGTATTGGCGGCGGGGACGATTACAGTCCTTCATCTCTCTCGTTTTGCGGAAGAGATTATTCTTTGGGTGACCCCACAGTTTGGCTTTCTTAAGCTGAGTGATGCTTTCACCACAGGATCTTCCATTATGCCACAGAAGCGTAATCCTGATGCCGCGGAGCTGATACGTGCGAAGACCGGTCGTATTCTTGGCGCTTTTACGGGTTTGAGCTTAGTTTTAAAGGCGCTTCCCTTAAGTTATTCCAAGGATATGCAGGAGGATAAAGAGCCTGTTTTTGATGCTTTGGAGACTTTGTCTCTAGCTCTTTGCGCGATGACAGCCCTTGTGAAAGACATGCAGCCTGATCCGGTTGCTATGAGGAGAGCGGCGATGTCTGGTTTTTCAACGGCGACGGATCTGGCGGACTGGCTTGTGAGCCGTCTGTCTATGCCATTCCGTGATGCCCATCATATTGCCGGACGTCTTGTGGCGTTGGCGGAGAGCGGTGGGGTAGGGTTGCAGGATTTATCCCTTGCCCAAATGCAGAGTATAGAGCCGTGCATTAATGAGGATATTTTTAGCGTATTGAGTGTTGAACAATCCGTTTCTAGTCGTATTAGTTATGGGGGTACGGCACCTGAGAATGTACGTAAAATGGCTGAGAATTGGTGTGAGTTTCTGAAAGAAGAGAGGGGCTCAGATCCATCGGAAGGGCCTTACTGAAGCGTTCTGTTTTGCTCGTTGCCGGTTTTGCGCTCTTGTTCTGGTTTTGGCACCTGTCCATATCGGATTGAAGGGATTAATTTTCACTATGGAGACATGTTTCACCTATCATGAGGGACGATTACACGGAGAGGGGGTTGCACTTCCGGAAATCGCACGTCATGTCGGTACACCCCTTTATTGCTATTCTGCATCAATGCTGGAAAATGCTTATAAGGCTTTTTCTGAAGCGTTTTCAAGTGTTCCCCACATGATTTGCTATGCCATGAAAGCAAATTCCAATCAGGCTGTCCTGAAGCTTCTGGCTTCACATGGATCTGGGATGGACATTGTTTCCGCTGGCGAATTGCAGAGGGCTCTGGTTGCGGGTGTCCGAGGTGAGCAGATCGTTTTTTCAGGTGTCGGAAAAACAAGAGAAGAAATAGCAAATGCACTGGATGCCGGTATTCTGTGTTTCAATGTAGAGCTGGAAGCGGAGCTCCTGATATTGTCAGAACTTGCACAGGCTAAGGGTCTTGTTGCACCTGTTGCGATACGTGTGAATCCTGATGTTGATGCCAGGACACATGAGAAGATTTCAACCGGCGGCTTTAAAGATAAATTTGGTGTTCCTATTTCTCGTGCGCAGGAGCTTTATAAGCTAGCTGCGTCTCTTCCCTTTCTTGAGGTGCGGGGCATTGCGATGCATATCGGCAGTCAGATTACTGAACTTGGTCCGTTTGAAACTGCGGTCTCCCGCCTTGTAGATCTGGTGCATGTTCTGAGGTCTGATGGCCATTGTCTTCGTCATATTGATGTAGGGGGGGGACTTGGAGTGTCCTATTGCGAAGAGATGCAGGTTCCCTTTCCTTTGCCCCTTGAAGATTACGCAAGGATGATTATGCGCCTGACATCCGGTTTGGGTCTGGGGCTTATCTTAGAGCCAGGGCGTTTGATTGTCGCGCATTCGGGTCTCCTTCTTACACGTGTGATTCATTCCAAGCAGGGGGAAAAAAAAACTTTTATTATCGTTGATGCGGCGATGAATGACCTAATTCGTCCCACGCTTTATGGGGCTTATCACGCAATTAAACCGGTTTGCGAGGTTCCGGACTCTCTGCCGTGGCTTATTGCTGACGTTGTTGGCGGGATCTGTGAGAGTGGTGATTTTTTTGCTCTGGATCGCCGAGTTCCTAGTCTGAGTTCCGGTGATCTTGTTGCTGTGATGACAGCGGGGGCTTATGGTGCGGTCCAGGCTTCAACTTATAATACGCGTCCTCTCATTCCTGAGGTATTGGTACGCGGATCGTGTTTTCAGGTTGTGCGTCCGCGTGAAACCTGTGAGGCTATAATCGCTCGTGATATTGTTCCCGACTGGCTGACCTGAGGGACGGCCCTGATGGACTTTGATCGGGTGAAGATGGTAATATTTAATGAGCATACCCGATATGAGGAGCTCCGCGCAAAAGAGGAGAGGGACACAGGGAAGCCCGTTTCAGCTCTAAGCTTTAGGGTCTTTGTTTTCTTTTTTCTTTATATCCAGTGGGAAAAATATGAGCTGGAACGTGCTTCACGTTGCGTTCTGACTGTTCAGAGCTTTCTCTTGACCATCATTTTTTTTATTTCTGTGATAGCTTTTGCGGGATTAAGACCCTTCGGACAGGCGTTGGCGCAATTCAGAATCGTATGGCAACGGTAAAGCCGGAACGGGTCTTCCAGATTATCAAGGCGCTCCCCCGTTGATTCATCGCGGCTGTCGATTAGCCATCTGTAAGCCTGAAGAAGAACTGCTGGTCCGAGATATCGTTCTCCGTTCCACCAGTAGGAAGGGCAAGAAGAAGAACAGCAGGCGCAAAGGATACATTCATAAAGTCCATCCAGTTTTTCACGATCCTCACATGATTGTTTCCATTCCTTTTCCGGTGGCGGTGTTTCTGTTTTCAACCATGGATCAATAGACTGATGTTGTGCATAGAAATGTGAAAAATCCGGTACGAGGTCCTTGATAACTTCCATATGAGGCAAGGGGTAGATTTTGATGACAGGAGACACCTGATCCAGCCCCTTGATGCAGGCTAACCCGTTTGTCCCGTCAATATTCATAGCGCAGGAACCGCAAATACCTTCACGGCATGAGCGACGAAGAGTAAGAGTCGGGTCTATTTTGTTTTTTATCCATAAAAGAGCGTCAAGAACCATGGGGCCACAGTCTTCTGATTCTACATAATAGGTATCAATCCGGGGACTTTCGCTGTTGTCCGGATTCCATCTGTAAATCCTGAACTCACGAAGCGTGCCTCTTTCGGGCTTTGGCCATTTTTTTCCTTCACGGACGTTTGAATTTCTGGGGAGGGTCAATTGAACCATTTGTGTCTTTCCGTTTCATTTGTACGGGGCCGTTTGTGTTTTGTCCCATTTTTGGGTTCTGTTTATCTTCTCATATATTTCTAGATTTTTTATGTTTTAATAGACGCGTGCACGTGGCTGGATGTAATCAACGTCTTTACTCATTGTATGAGTGTGAACGGGCCGGTAATCAATTTCTGTTGCATATGTAACGGAATTGACCCGAACAAGAGTGTGTTTCATCCAGTTTTCATCATTTCTTTCGGGATAGTCCTCTCTTGCATGGGCTCCCCGACTTTCCTTTCGATTATAGGCACTTTCCATTGTTGCTACCGCCTGAGCGATCAGATTGTCATATTCGAGTGTTTCAATAAGGTCTGTATTCCAGATCAGGGATCGATCGGTCACTTTAATGTTTTGACCGGCTCTCCAGATCTCGTGAATAAGTTCTTGTCCTTCTCTGAGTACGTCTCCAGTTCTGAAGACAGCGCAATTGGACTGCATGATTTTTTGCATATTCAGTCGCAGGACGGCTGTAGGCGTATCGCCATCGGCGTACCGGAGCCGATCAAGCCTGGAAAGGGCGCTTTGTCCTGCATCCGGCGTCAGTTCTGGTTGCTTTGCTCCCGCTTTAAGTGTTTCTATACATTGTATAGCTGCGGCTTTCCCGAAGACAACAAGATCGACAAGAGAATTGGACCCGAGGCGGTTGGCACCGTGTACGGAGACGCAGGCTGCTTCACCTATGGCCATCAAGCCGGGAACAATTGCGTCCGGGTCACTATTTTTTCCAGATAGAACTTCCCCTCTGAAATTTGCAGGTATTCCGCCCATATTGTAGTGAACAGTGGGCAGAACAGGAATAGGTTCTCGCGTGACATCAACCCCGGAGAAAATCCGTGCTGATTCAGAAATACCGGGCAAGCGTTCTACAAGGATATCGGGATCAAGATGACTGAGATGGAGGTGGAGATGATCTTTCTCCTTTCCAAGTCCCCTTCCATCCCGAATTTCCATGGTCATTGAGCGGGAAACGACATCACGTGAGGCAAGATCCTTTGCTGAAGGGGCATAACGCTCCATGAAGCGCTCGCCTTCGGCATTGGTCAAATATCCGCCTTCACCACGGGCCCCTTCTGTGATGAGACAGCCGGCCCCATAAATCCCTGTCGGGTGAAATTGAACGAATTCCATGTCCTGTAGGGGAAGTCCAGTACGCAGGGTCATGGCGTTACCATCACCGGTGCAGATATGTGCTGAGGTGCAGGAGAAATAGGTGCGGCCATATCCTCCGGTTGCGAGGATGGTTTTTTGTGCACGGAAACGATGGATCGTTCCGTCTTCCATGTTGAGTGCCATCAGACCGCGACAAATACCTTCAGAATCCATAATCAGATCTAGAGCGAAATATTCGATGAAAAATTTGGCTTTATTGCGCAGGGCCTGTCCATAGAGGGTGTGCAAAATGGCATGTCCGGTACGATCAGCGGCGGCGCATGTCCGTTGTGCGATACCTTTGCCATAATGTTTTGTCATGCCGCCGAAGGGCCGTTGATAAATTTTTCCTTCTTTTGTTCGGCTAAAGGGTACACCGAAATGTTCCAGTTCATAGACGGCTTCCGGCGCATTTCTGCACAGATACTCAATAGCATCCTGATCCCCTAGCCAATCCGATCCCTTGACCGTATCATACATATGCCATCGCCAATCATCGTCTCCCATATTCCCGAGAGCAGCTGAAATGCCTCCCTGGGCTGCGACAGTATGGCTGCGGGTAGGAAAAACCTTGGAGATACATGCTGTGGTCAAGCCGGCCTCGGCTGTCCCGAGTACAGCCCTTAGACCGGCACCGCCGGCGCCGATCACAACGACATCAAAACTGTGGTCAATAAGAGGATAGGCGGTTCCAGAAAGAGCGGGAGAGGCTACATTTCCTGTTTTTTTTTTAGAGGACATTAGAGATATCAGACTCCGAAACTGATTTTCAGGACGGCAAAAATACCGGTCATAGCGGTGAGGATACAAAAGAGCGTATTGGCAAGAAGGGCTGGTATTTTCAGATAAGTAACGTGAATGTAATCCTCAATGATTGTTTGCATACCGAGGCGCATGTGCACACTCATGGATAAAATGGAAAGAAGTGTAAAGATGGCCAGGAAGGGATGACTGAAGGTCGCACTAACCTGCGCATATGGCATACCGATGAGGGGAATAAGAAGATAGAAGAGGAAGAGGCTAAGGGGGATATTGGCGAGTGCAGTGAGCCTTTGGTGAAGAAAATGTTCTGTTCCGCTGTGTGCTGCTCCCAAACCCCGGACATTGCCCAAGGGTGTGCGCATATTCATTTTATCCTCCCCGTAAGGCATAAGCGACGATCCAGAGAAGTAGGGTGAGGAACGGGGCGCTGAAAGTTGTTACCATCGTCATTCTTTCCCGTTCTCTTTCTTTTAGCCCATAGCCTGTATCCCAGATAAGATAGCGAAGTCCGCTTATTAGATGATTAACCATGGCCCATGTCGCCCCGAACAGGATAATATAGCCTGGAACCGAGGCTATGAGGTTATTTACCTTGCTGAAACATGCGGGACCTAGAGCTGCCGCGAGGAGCCATGAAACAAACAGGGCCATGCTAAAATAAAGGATTCCACCGGTTATACGATGGATGATTGACATGAGCATTGTTAGACGGAACCGGTAGATATGAAGATGGGGAGAGAGGGGGCGCTTGCCTGTGTCCTTCTTGCATGCGACATCTGCCCCGTCTGCGGTGTTCGTCATTAATTTCTCCCTTAGCAACAAGGACTTTGACTCCCCCCCGAGAGGATTTCTTCTCCTTCATGAGGGCCTTTTTTATACCGACACTTGCACACTCAGGAACAATTTACCATATTACAGACGGTTTGTCCCCTGTGATCCTTTGCTATTTTTCCTTTTGACTATTTTTCCTTTTGACTCTGGGGCGGCTTTGAAAGCGTGCCCTTCCGGGGTCTTGATCTTGAAGCCCTGTTTTTATGATATGGCTCCGTTTACTGCGATATTGTATGTTTTTCTTATATTTCTGTTGTGATCCTGTAAAAGGAAAGACAGAAGCCCTTACGGTAAAGGAAAGCAAAAAAAGATGTGCTTTTTGTTTTATATTTCAGTTATTTATATTATAATTTTTTGATGAAGTTTCATGTGCGAAATTCTGAAAAGGTAAGGTGTGTTCCTGCTTCTTGTCTCTTAAAGACGTTTGCGTTTGCGTTTTTGTTTTTTTGTGCTGTCCCGTTCGCCCAGGCGGAGGCGGTCCGTGTGCCCCGAATTTTGCGTCTGGGGATGGTGCTTGAACCACCCCATCTTGATCCGACGATAGGTGTTGCCGGTGCCGTTGACGAAATTGTCCATGCTAATATTTTTGAGGGTCTGACACGGCTTAATCCGGCAGGTGAAGTCAGGGCTTCTCTTGCCCGTAGCTGGTATATTTCTGATGATGGACTGGAGTATGTTTTTTCCCTTCGAAGAGGGGTTCGCTTCCATGACGGGAGCATATTTGATGCGCATGATGTTAAATTTTCTCTGGACCGTGCGCGTGCGGGCAGCTCAGTCAACGGGCAAAAGGATTTGTTTTCGGATATTCTTTCCGTAGACGTGATTGATGCGCTGACTGTGCGCGTTCGCTTGATTCGAGCCAATGCCGATTTTCTTTACAATATGGCCTGGGGAAATGCGGTCATTGTAAATCCAAAAACTGCGTCTCAAAATGCATTTCATCCGGTTGGGACAGGTCCCTTTGCCTTTTCCCGATGGGTACGTGGCGATCATGTGACTCTTGTGAAGTCTCCTTCTTATCAGGGGCCTTCGATCAGACTGGACCGAGTGGATTTCAGATTTATCCCTGACCCTGCTGCTGCGTTTTCAGCCATGATGGCAGGAGATTTGGATGCTTTTCCGCGCTTTCCTGCCCCGGAGCTTCTTCCTAGATTCACTTCTGATCCCCGTTTTTCCGTGATTGTCGGAACAACGGAAGGAGAAGTCATTCTTTCCATTAATAATGGTCGTTCTCCTTTCAGGGACATACGGGTTCGCCGAGCCATTGCCCATGCTATTGATCGGCGTGCGGTCATCAAGGGAGCTGTTTTTGGCTATGGTGTCCCGATAGGCACCCATTTTGCGCCACATCATCCTGCTTATGTGGATTTGACGTCTCTCTCTTCTTATGATCCTGTTCGGTCAGGTTTTCTCCTTTCTAAAGCGGGTTTTTCGGATGGTTTTGAGACAACGCTGATCTTACCTCCTCCTATTTATGCCCGTCGGGCAGGAGAGGTGATTGCCGCGCAGCTCCGCGCTGTTGGGATAAGAGCGCGGATTATCAACATGGAATGGGCACAGTGGCTTGAGCGCGTTTTTGAGAGGAAGGATTTTGATCTGACTGTCATTGCACACACAGAAGCGATGGATATCGGTATTTATGCACGTCCGGATTATTATTTTCAGTATAAAAATAGTGAATTTCAGAAGCTCATGAAGTCTTTAAAGGAGATGACCGATCCATCACGGCGTCGTTTTATTTTACAACAGGCACAGAAAAAGATTGCGGTTGATTATGTCAATGCTTATCTTTTTCAGGTTTCCAAGATTGGTGTTTCCAATGTTAAGCTCAGGGGATTATGGCGGGATTCGCCCCTTCAGTTGAATGATTTGACATCTGTTTACTGGGGGGATTGAGTCCGGAAAGATTGTGGAATTCCTTGTGCTGCGGTTATTCCCCTGCTGCCGCTTAATATTTCGCCTCGGATGGGGAGGAGGGGTATCTGTAACGGGAGGCGTTTGGAGGAGATGCTGCATTTTTTCTGGTGGCGTTTCATTTCATTGCTGTTCAGCCTTGCGTTTGCCAGCATTGTCATATTTTTTATTCTGGACACTCTGCCCGGTGATCCCGCTGCTTTTATGCT
Source organism: Alphaproteobacteria bacterium (assembly GCA_028599125.1). GTDB lineage: Bacteria > Pseudomonadota > Alphaproteobacteria > Rhizobiales > NORP267 > JAQRMX01. Next base: position 44,774 of record JAQRMX010000032.1, read on the forward strand.
CGGGTTAAATGCAACGGAAGAAACTATTGGGGCGTTGCGTGAAAAGCTTCATCTTGATGTATCTGCGGTGCGTCGTTATTTTATCTGGATCGGGAGTCTCCTTACAGGAGATTTCGGTATGAGTCACACCTATCAGGTCCCCGTTTGGGAATTGATAAAGGAACGTATTTTTGTTTCCTTCCCTCTTGCTTTTTATGCTTTGCTTCTTTCCATTTTTATCGGTTTTCCGCTTGGGGTTCTCGCAGCGCAATGCAACCAAACATTTTTGGGTACAGTGATTATCGGTACAAACCAGCTTGGGGTTTCTGTTCCTGAATTCTGGTTTGCGATACTTCTGGTTTTTATTTTTTCGATTTTACTGAGTTGGTTTCCTTCCGGGGGCTTTCCCGGTTGGTCTGAGGGGTTTCTTCCCGTCATGAAGTCTTTATTTCTTCCTGCGGTTGCGCTCTCTTTTTCACGTTTGTCTGTTCTTGCAAGAGTGGTTCGCTTTTCATTACAGGAGGCAATGTCACAGGATTACTTTCGTACAGCTCTGGCCAAAGGTGTCCCGCGCTCACGGGCGATCTGGTACCATGCATTGAGGAATGCAATTATCCCTTTGATCAGTATTCTTGGTTTGCAATTTTCGTCCTTACTTGCCGGTGCGATCGTTATTGAGAATGTATTTTTTCTTCCTGGTCTGGGGCGCCTTGTTTTTCAGGCTGTCACGCAACGGGATTTGATTGTTGTCAGAGGGGTTGTTATGCTGATCACATTTGCAGTGATTGTCGTCACGTTCCTAGTTGAGCTTTCCTGTGCGGCCCTGGATCCGCGTTTGAGGAAAAGGATATGCTGAGACCTTTCCTAACTCCCGTAGGGAACCCCGGCTTTCGATTTTTTTCTGATCTTCCTTTGTCTCTTTTGTTCGGTGGTGTCTTGTTTCTGATTTTTGCCTTTTCTGCGTTTTTATCACTTTTTTGGCTCCCTTATGACGTTACCCATCTGGAGATTTCTTTTCGATTTCAGGGGCCCTCCCTTGCGCATTGGTTGGGTACGGATCATTTTGGCCGTGATATTTTGTCAATGCTGATCTCCGGGGCCAGCGTGTCTTTGGGGGTTGCGGTTTTTTCTGTTTTTATCGGCGTTATGATCGGCGTGCCTCTTGGTTTGACGGCAGCCGCGCGTTACCATTGTTTACCGGATGAAATCATTATGCGTGGCAGTGATTTAATGCTTGCCTTTCCATCTCTAGTGAGCGCGATTCTGATTACTGCAGTCTTTGGTCCCAGTGTACTCAATTCAATCATCGCGATTGGTATTTTTAATATTCCTGTTTTTCTACGCCTCTCTCGTGCTAAGGGCCTTCATTTGTGGGAAAGTGGTTTTGTTAAGGCCGCTCGTATGTGTGGGAAGGGGGCCTTTCGCATTTCTCTGGAGCATATTTTACCGAATATTGCGCCCTTTCTCATCATACAAGGCACGCTTCGCTTTTCCCTGTGTATTTTAGGGGAAGCTACGCTTTCTTACCTGGGTCTGGGTGCTCATCCTCCGCTTTCATCCTGGGGACGGATGCTGTCAGAAGCGCAGACATTTATTACACTGGCCCCTCATACGGCTTTTGTGCCTGGTATAACGATTGTCTTGTGTGTTTTAAGCGTGAATCTTGTAGGGGAAGGCTTGCGTGAGCTTTTTGATTCACAACGAGTCCGGCCGCGTTCCTGATGTCTCTTTCTGTTGAACATTTTTCTTTATCCATTGGTAAAAAAATGATTTTGCAAGACATTTCCTTTTCCGTTTCTCCCGGTGAGGTTGTGGTTCTTGTGGGAGAGAGCGGATGTGGAAAATCCATGACAGCCCTTGCCATTATGCGTCTTTTATCAGAGGCGTGTGTTGAGACAGGCCGTATCATTCTGGATGGAAATGATTTGTGCCGCTGTCGCGATCCGGAGCTTTTCCGTATTCGTGGCCGTGATATTTCAATGATTTTTCAGGAACCGATGACGGCTCTTAATCCTCTTATGACTATTGGAAATCAGGTTGCGGAAGCGCTTCTTGTTCATTGTCAGGCTTCCCATATTGATGCCCTGCATATTGCCTGCAAGACTCTTGCAGAAGTGGGGTTTCAGGGGGCTTCAGATTTTTTAGGTCGCTACCCTCATGAATTGTCCGGAGGGCAACGCCAGCGTGTCTGTATGGCAATGGCCATTGCTTTATGCCCCCGTTTTCTTCTTGCTGATGAGCCAACAACAGCTCTGGATGCGGTGTCGCGATTACATATTTGCAAGCATCTCCGCGCCCTTTCTGTTGAACAGGGTGTGGGAATTTTACTCATTACACATGATCTTGGTTTCGCGTCTGCGATGAGTAGCGATCAGGTTCTGATTTTGCGGACGGACGGTATTTTGGAAAGCGGGACGAAACAGTCTCTGTCTATGTTCATGCATCATGATTGCGTTTCGGTTTCTGCCGATTTTCCTGCTTCTTTTCGTTCGTCTCTCCCGCCTGATCCCTCCTTGCCTCCTGTTCTTGAGGTTCGTGATGCGGTTTGTGAGTATGTTTCGTTCCCCTCTTCCTCTCTTTTTCCTTTTTTTGCGGTAAAAGATGTGAGTTTCAGTATTCGCAAAGGAGAGATTGTTGCTCTTGTTGGGGAGAGTGGCTGCGGAAAATCTACCCTGATGCGCGCTATTCTGGGATTGGAGACGCTAAGCGCTGGGTCTGTTCGTTTTGACGGAGCGCCGATTGATCTCAGTCGTCGAAAGGTTCAGGCCGTGTTTCAGGATCCTTATGATTCTTTCAACCCCCGTCACAGGGTTGATCGTTTGGTTTCGGAGCCTTTGTTTCTTCTTGACCGGGACAGGAGCCTCTGTAGTGCGGAGCGTGCGATTCTTGTTGAGGAAATGCTTGAACTTGTGGGGCTGTCGGCATCAGACAGTCGCAAGTATATTCATGAATTTTCTGGCGGCCAAAGGCAGCGAATCTCCATTGCAAGGGCCTTGATTCTTCGCCCTTTACTCATTGTTCTGGACGAAGCGACTTCTGCTCTTGATGTCCGCTCCCGCTCTCATATCCTTTCTCTCCTCTCGCGATTGTCATCCCATTTTTCAATGGCATATCTTCTTGTTTCGCATGATCTTTCGCTTGTTTCAGAGGTTGCAGACAGGGTCCTTGTGATGAAAGCGGGACGTCTTGTTGAAGAGGGAACAACGGCACAACTTTTCGCGCAGCCATCACATCCCTATACGCGTGATTTGCTTGATGCGATGCGAAGCCTTGATAGAGGATAGCAGGGGGGATATAGTTTTTTCGAAGATTATTATTTCATGTTACGCGGTGCCGTGGTTTCTATTTTTCCTGAATGCGCTAAGGAATGGCTGTTTAATTGTTCTGTCTGTTCAGATATGGATTATCCGTTAATTTTTTCCTGGGAGTTTTCAAATGCTACTTCATCGGATAGCTTACAGTATTTCATGGGTAGTGCTTTGGCTTTCTTTTTTGTTTTGGGGAGGTATTTTCTGTTTTTTATCTCCAGTTCATGCAAGTCCCCCGGATATTTCACTTATTGTTGAGCATTATGCAGATGTATCTCATGCTGTTTATGAGGATTCACTGCTCTCTGCGATTGCGCTGGATAAGGCAATTGCACATTTTGTTTCAGTACCTACTCCTGCATCGTTGACGGCGGCACGGGAGGCATGGAAAGAGGCACGGATTTTTTATGAACAAACGGAGGTGTTCCGATTTGGTAATCCGGTCGTTGATGCATGGGAGCCCCGTGTGAATGCATGGCCAATGGATGAAGGCCTGATTGATTATGTTAATCAAAGTTCTGTCATTTCGTCGCAGACGAATTTGTTTTGGAATGCAAATGTCATCTCCAATGAAACGCTGAAGATTGGTGGCCGCATTATTGATGCGCGCGAAATCAGCCCTGAGTTTCTTTCGAAGACCTTGCATGAAATTGGAGGTCTGGAAGTCAATGTTGCCTCTGGCTACCACGCTATTGAATTTTTGCTTTGGGGGCAAGATCTGAGCCCTGAATCAGCGGGAAAACGTCCGGCGAGCGACTTTGATACCAATAATTGTACCGGAGGGCATTGTGACCGCCGGATTGCCTATCTGAAATCAGCGTCTGCACTGTTGCTAACAGATTTGCGTGAAATGGTTACTAACTGGTCGTCTACAGGCGTTGCCCGTCAATCATTGCTTCAAGATTCAGTGGTTGGAATTCGTTCCATTTTGACGGGGATAGGGGCATTGTCCTATGGTGAACTAGCCGGAGAGCGCATGAAATTGGGTCTTTTGTTACACGCTCCCGAGGAAGAACATGATTGTTTTTCAGATGAAACTCCTGCCTCGCATTATTATAGTGTGCTGGGTATCCGCAATGTTTATCAGGGCCATTATGTTCGCCGGGATGGTCTCATTATTGACGGCCCGAGTCTTTCGCGTCTCATCCGATCATTTGCGCCTGGAGTTGACGCTGCACTGCATGTCGCTCTGGACAAGACGCTTGAAGCCATGGAGAATATTCGTAAGCGTGCGCTTCTTACGGAGCATTACGACCAGATGATTTTGGAAGGCAATATTGAAGGAAATGCTGTCATTCAGGTGGCTATTGACCGTTTGATTGAGCAGAGCCAAATAATTGAAGAGATTGATATTCTTTTAGTCAAAAAATTTGAGCTCCCTTACTCCGATAGTCTGGATTCGCCTGACCGTGTGTTTCAATAATCTAGGGATAAAAAATTGGGAATGCTGCAGGTGTCACGATGGTTTTTTGGTCTTGCGCTCTGTTTTGCTCTTTTGGTTCCTCTTTTTAGCCTGACGGGTGAGGCGAAAAAGCTTTTTCGCTCTGATCTAGATGCTGGAACTCTAGTTCGCGTTAAGGCTGTGACGCGTCCAGTGGAAGATTTTAGTACTGCGGAGCCATTTGAAAATATGCCAGGTGGGGCAACAACGCAGAATACCCGTTTTGATCGGGATGCATTTTCTTTGCCTGCAGCGAATCTTTCGTTTCAAGGCCGTTTTGATTTTGCTTTGGGGAACGGGGGTTTTCGTAAATTATGGGTTTCTGCCCCTTCTTCAACTGCGGCTTCGGATGGTCTTGGCCCTCTTTTTAACTCCCGGAGCTGCCAGAATTGTCATTTGAAGGATGGACGTGGTCATCCCCCGTTGCCCGGCCTGTCATTTTCTGCACCGTCCTTTATCGTTGCTTTATCGATTCCTGATCCGGGTGGAGGTCAGCGTCCGGAACCTTCTTATGGAGTTCAATTACAGGATTTTGCTGTTTCCGGTGTACTTGCGGAAGGCTTCATTTCAGTAACTTATAAGGAGAAAAAAATTCTGCTTTCCGATGGTGAGTTTGTGAGCTTGCGTGTTCCTTCTTACCGTTTCACGCGTCTTGCCCATGGTCCTATGCGCGCTGATGTGATGTTTTCCCCGCGCGTTGCGCCACAAATGATAGGTCTTGGTCTTATTGAAGCGATTTGCGATGAGGATATTCTAGCAAAAGCTGATCAAGGAGATGCAGATAATGACGGCATATCTGGTGTTGTCTCTACGGTTGTACAGGCGAACCGTTATGGTTCCCGGATTGGCCGTTTTGGTCTAAAAGCCACGAAAGCAGGGGTTCGGCAACAAGTGGCGACGGCGTTTTTTCAGGATATGGGTCTGAGTACCTCCTTGATTAATCGTCCGCATGGGGATTGTATGGAGGTACAAAAGGGCTGCCTTGCCGCACCTTCCGGCTCTGATGGTGGTGGGCCTGAGGTATCACCAGCCCTTTTTGAGCTTGTAGAATTTTATTCACGTCATCTTGCGGTCCCGGCAAGGCGTGGTGTATCTAATAAGCAAGTGCTAAGGGGCAAGGCTGTCTTTTATCGTAGTGGTTGTATTTCCTGCCACACACCTAAATATGTGACTTCAAATTCTCAAACTGTTCCGAAAGAGTTACGAAAGCAGCTTATTTGGCCTTATACTGACCTTTTATTGCACGATATGGGTGTTGATCTGGCAGATCATCGACCAGATGGGACGGCCACGGGCCGCGAATGGCGTACGCCTCCCTTATGGGGGATTGGATTAACGCGCTCCGTGAGTGGCCATACATTTTTTCTGCATGATGGTCGTGCCCGCAATCTTCTTGAAGCTCTGTTGTGGCATGGAGGCGAAGCCCGTAAATCACGTGAGGCTGTCATTGGCCTGAAAACAGAAGATCGGGCGGCTCTTCTACGGTTTTTGGAATCATTATGACTCTGAGGATGACTGTAAGCGCATCTGTAAGGGTGTTTTTTTTCTTTCTTTTTCTGTTTTATATTTTCACTCACTGTCTTTTTGTGAGAGCTTTCCCCCTCTTGAAGATGGCATGAGCTGCCAGATTATGCCCCCTTGTTTTCCTAAAAGAATTGAAGAAATACAGATCATACCAGCTATTAGCGTAATCGCCGGTCCGGCAGGTAAATCCAGATGGTAGGAGAGTATGAGGCCGCTATAAACGGAGATGATTCCGATCAGAATGCTGAAGATGATCATCCCGAACAGATCCTTTTTCCAAAATTGAGCACTGACAGCGGGCAGGACCATAATACCAACAGTCATCAATGTTCCCAGGGCATGAAAGCCAGAGACTAAATTTATGAGGAGCAGGCCGAGAAAAAAGATGTAAGTAAAATGCGACGACCTTCCTTCCACCAGATAAAGAAATTCAGTGTCAATGCTGTCAATGACGAGTGGTCGGAAAAGGATCAATAGCCCGCAGATGGTGATGATAGCAGCGCTGATAAGGATGAAGAGTGCCATATTGTTGAGCGTCAGGATCGAACCAAATAGGATGTGTAAAAGATCTTCAGGTGAATGCTGGAGAGAGAGAAGTATGATCCCTAAGGCGAAGGCGATGAGATGGAAGGAGGCGAAAGTTGCCTCTTCCTTTATTGGCGTGATGTGTGCGGTTAGACTGGCGAGGACTGCGACAGCAAATCCGATCAGGAAGCCCCCAATGGTCATAGCGGTTACAGAAATTCCGGCAAAGAGATAGCCAAGCGCGACCCCGGGAAGGATCGCATGGCTCATAGCTTCTCCCATCAAGCTCATACGTCGCAAGGTTAAAAAGACCCCGATGGGAGGTGCACTTATTGCTATTGCAACGCCGCTGATGATCGCGCGTCTCATGAACGTGAACTCGGCAAAGGGCAAAATCAGAAAATCATAAAGATTCATGTCTATACAGGACCATATGTTTAGGAGAGAATAGATGGGTGATACGTGAAGGTGCAGGGGTTGGGATTTATGTCTGAATATTTCGATAGAACGTCTTCCGTGCGTCCCCAAGAAACGAGGCTGTGATTGATAATCAGTGTTTCAGGGATATATGTCCTTACGAAATTAATATCGTGAAGGACGGTCAGGATTGTTCGTCCTTCTTTATGCCATTTTTTGAGAAGTGACAGGAAAGTCTGTATGTTTTTTTGATCAAGGGAGCTAAAGGGTTCATCAAGGAGGATGAGGGGGGCATCCTGGAGTATTATGCGTGCAAGAAGCGTGGCTTGCATTTGTCCTCCGGAAAGGATATTGATCGGCTCGGCTTTCAGGGCCGTAAGGCCAACGATGTCCAGGGCCTCTTCGAGCTTTTTTTTCATTCCGTGGTCAATTTTTCGACAAATTCCAATCTGTTTCCACAGGCCCATAGCTGCGAAATCACTGACGGTGACCGGGAAGCTTTTCCTGATCTGTATCTGCTGTGGGAAATAGGCGCAATCACCTCTTTTTCCTTCCTGGAAAATGATCTTGCCACTAAGGGGCCGCAAGATACCGATTATTGTCTTGAGAAAGGTTGATTTACCTGCTCCATTAGGCCCTAGAATCGCTGTAAAGCTGCCGCATTTCACCTTTCCTGTGATCTTTTGTAAGATGATGTTTTTTTTATAGCCAAGTGCAAGATATTTAAATTCAATGGATGTGCCCATCATGATGCTCCTCTGTTAACACCACGATAGGGCGGTCAAAAGCAGGTCGATCAAAAAATAAGGCGATCAAAAGCATAAAGATCGGGATGAGTGCAAAGCTGAGCCTCTGGCTCAGACTAAGCTGAAACAGTGAGAAAGGTGCGTGGGAGGAGTCTGCTTGACGTAATATGTCGTGAGATGGTTTTTCTTTCATGATTTTGTCTTTTCATTTTTTCTCGCGGCAGGGCATGCAACTACCGTGTAGCTCTACAACACTGTCACTTACAGTGAAGCCCAGTTGTTCAACAGTACGGGAGAGTTGATTCATGAGTTTTGAGTCGACCAGCTCAAGTACGGAACCGCAGGAATTGCACATTGCAAAAATGGGATGAATGTCATCTTGGTGCACATGCTTTTCATTGCAGGCGACAAAAGACCTTGTTCTTTCAAGACGATGAGTCAGTCCACGTTTCCGAAGTCCATTGAGGGCACGATAGACCGTTGGTGCACGGAAGCCACGATCACGCAATATATCCAGTAATTCATAGGCTGTAAGTGTCGTTTTTGCGCTTTTCAGGGAGGACAGCACTAGGTGCTCATTTCGGGAAAGACCTTCTTTCACTTTTGCAAATGAGCTTATTTCATTCTTCAATATATCCTGTGTCTCCATAGTTCATGAACGCCTTCTGTCTGATAATTCTGTACGGGGTAAGAGGGGCACATTTCATAATCTCTTGACATGATTATGTCTATAATATCAGACTCCAATGTCTGTTTGTATATTATAACATACAATTGTGGAGTGCAACATTTTTTCTAGTTCACGGCGTATTTTCGTTTCTGTACCGTTCATATCTGTATCCGTCGGAATTTCGGTCTCTTTTTATCGTTTTTTCAGGTTCAGGATTAGATGTGCCGGTATTTTTTGTTGCCTTTCAGCTTTTTATTGCCATTTACTATCTATAGATTTTGTGTACTTTTGTTAGGGCCTTATGTTCCTCTGCTATAGTTTTTTGGTGCTGTTTTTCTGGAGGGGGGGGCAAAGGGTTCTTTTCTCCGGTGGGCATTTCTGCAATGATTGTTTATTCTGTTTTTATAATTTGTCGAAGTTTTAGAAAAATTTCATAGTTTTAGAAAAATTTCATATATTTTTGTTTTTCTTTGGTTTTTTGGTTTCAATAGGAATTTGAGAGAGTTTTTTCTTTTGCGGTTCTCCTCTTTTTGATATTTCAAATTATGATTTTTATTGATTTTACGTATTCATTTTTGAGCTGGTAGGATTTCTCCATGAGATGCGAGTCTGGGTCTCAGACGTTTTCGGAGTCTTGTTCTGAGAAACGTGTTGATTCAAGCTACAGATTTTTAGCTTTTTATTTCTCTGGTAAGAAGATTTTTTCTCATTTTCTTTCTTTCTTTTCTACTTTCCCTGTTTTTTTTGAAAGGGATGTGACACGTAATAATGCAAATCTTGTAGCGAGGGTGGAAGGTCGTCTGCCCTTGATTATCATTCTTGTTTGTCTTTTTTT
>JAQRMX010000033.1 GCA_028599125.1 Alphaproteobacteria bacterium
CTGTGCCAATCGCACAATCTCTGTCCTTGTTCCGGGAGAACCAAAATGATCCGCCGTTGTCGTATTTATGAAGGCAAAGCGAAAGTACTTTACGAAGGACCGGAACACGGTACCCTCATTCAGCATTTTAAGGATGATATAACCGCTTTCAACAACGAAAAGAAGGACATCCTTGAAGGAAAGGGTGTCCTGAACAATCGCATCTCTGAATACATCTTTACTCATCTGAATCAAATCGGTATACCGACCCATTTCATCCGGCGCATTAACATGCGTGAGCAATTAATTCGCAAGCTTGAGATCATTCCCATTGAAGTTGTGGTACGCAATGTCGCTGCAGGCCAATTAGCCAAGAGACTTGGCCTTAATGTAGGCGAGACATTACCTCGTTCCATTGTTGAGCTATACTACAAGGATGATAAACTTCGCGATCCGATGGTATCCATTGAGCATATTACCGCGTTTTGCTGGGCTTCTCTCCAGGAGGTTGATGAAATAACAGCGTTAGCACTGCGAGTTAACGACTTTCTTACTGGCCTCTTTCTCGGGATCGGGATCCGGCTGGTTGATTTTAAGCTTGAATTTGGACGCTGTCATAATAGTGATCCTCCGGCCCTCATGCTTGCAGATGAGATTTCTCCGGATTCTTGCCGTTTGCTGGATATTGAGACAGGTGATTGCCTGGACAAAGACCGCTTCCGGAAAGACAAGGGTCTGGTGCTAGAATCTTACACTGATGTCGCACGACGACTGAGACTTCTCAATGAGGAACGTCCCATTCCATCCGCACCAGTCTTGGTCACATAAGTCATATTGTCTGTCCTCCGTTATCTTTAGCACCGCTGACCGGGGAAAATAAAAATAATATGGAAGGAGAGTTGCAGGTGAAGATTCAAGTCTTTATTTCGCTGAAGAAAGGCGTTCTTGACCGCGAATCACAAGAGATCAGTGCCACACTTAAAAGGCTCGGCTTCTCTTGTACTCTCGGCGTACGTCAAACAAGGATTATTGAAATTGAGCTAGATGATATGCCTCTTTCCGAAGCTGAAACCATTGTCGAACAGATGTGTAAAAAGGTTCTTGTCAATTCAGTTATTGAAGTTTACCATCTGAAAACAGAGGTAGAAAAAAACAGTCGGATGAGTTCTCCGAATCTCCCCGGAAGAGATTTCGCGGACCACGTTTCTCCGCCTTTCTCTGGTATTCTGAATAAAACAGGGAGCTTATGAAAATAAGCCAGCCTCTCAAAAGGTACTCATCGTGACCTGTAAAACTGCTATCCTCATTTTTCCGGGGACAAACCGTGAGCGTGAAATGATCACGGCTGTCCGGAACGTCACTATGTGCAACCCGATCATGATTTGGCACACGGAGACCACCTTACCTCCCGTTGATGTGATCATGATCCCGGGAGGATTTTCCTATGGCGATTATCTTCGCCCCGGTGCCATTGCTGCCCGCTCACCCATTATGCAGGACGTTGCGAAAAAGTCACAAGACGGTGTCCGTGTGCTTGGCATTTGTAACGGCTTTCAAATATTGACTGAAGCGAATCTCTTGCCGGGAGTCCTCATGCGAAATGCCACACTAAAATTCCTTTGCCGGAATACTTATTTGCGTGTTGAACGCAACGATACACATTTCACACGTGGCTATCATCAGAAGGAAATTATCAAAATCCCTACCGCCAATAGCGGCGGTAATTATTTTGTTGATCCCCTGATACTCACACAAATTGAGAAAGAGGGACGCATTATTTTCCGCTATTGCAACGCAGACGGCGAAATTGATGATGATGTAAATTTAAGCGGTTCCCTCGGAAATATTGCCGGAATTATAAACAAAAATGGTAATATACTGGGAATGATGCCCCATCCAGAAAACAGTATTGATCCCCTGTTTGGTGGTGGTGATGGCCTGATATTATTCGAAAGCATGTTGAAAGCATGATAGCAATCCCTGCGGGGAAGATAGCTGCCAGACCCTTTTTTTTCTGAAAGCTGATGAAATGAGACTGGAACGGATATGGACAACAGTACGCCCCCCATAACACCGGAACTCGTTGCCGAGTACGGATTAAAATCCGGGGAATATAATTCAATCATAAGCTTGCTTGGACGCACACCCACACTGACTGAACTTGCGATATTCTCAGCGATGTGGAACGAGCATTGCTCTTATAAAAGTTCTAAAAAGTGGCTACGGACTCTACCCACCCAAGCACCGCATATTATTCAAGGGCCGGGAGAAAATGCCGGTGTTGTTGATATTGGTGACGGTGAAGCCATCATTTTCAAAATGGAAAGTCACAATCATCCCTCTTTCATTGCTCCTTATCAAGGCGCCGCGACAGGCGTGGGAGGCATTTTGCGGGATATTTTCACTATGGGAGCCCGTCCGATCGCTGTACTCAATATGCTACGATTCGGTCATCCCAATCATCCCATAACCCGTCATTTACTCGCTGATGTTGTGCGAGGGATTGGCGATTACGGAAATGCCTTCGGCGTACCGACAATTGGAGGTGATACCGATTTTGACGAAGGTTATAATGGCAATATTCTCGTGAATGCAATGGCCATCGGATACGCTGAATCCAACAAAATTTTCTACTCCAAAGCTAACTGCGCAAATATCCCTATCGTCTATCTGGGAGCGAAAACGGGACGTGACGGCATTCATGGCGCCTCTATGGCCTCTGCAGAATTCACTAATGAAAAAAAAGAACATGAACCTAACATCCAGATAGGCGATCCGTTTGCAGGAAAACGGCTTTTAGAGGCCTGTCTGGAACTTATGAAAAATAATGCTGTCATCGCTATTCAGGATATGGGGGCTGCAGGGCTCACATGCTCAGCGGTTGAGATCGGCGCCAAGAGTAATTTGGGAATTGAACTTAATCTTAGCGCCATACCCTGCCGTGAACTTAGTATGACCGCTCATGAAATTATGCTTTCTGAAAGTCAGGAGCGCATGCTCATGGTTCTCAGGCCGGACAAAGAAGACGAGGCCAAAGCTATTTTTAAAAAATGGGAGTTGGAATTTGTCGTTGTAGGTCAAACCATTGCTGAACAGCGTTTTATTGTCAGGTACCAGAAGAAAGTGAAAGCTAATCTGCCTATAAAGGAGCTGAGTAATAAAGCCCCTGAGTATGATCAGCTATGGTCTCTTCCGGATTTACCTGATGCAATTTTTACACTTCCTCCTTCTCCCGATCACGCAAGCGCATTATCTAGTCTCCTCTCATCGCCCAATATGTGTTCACGCCGCTGGATCTGGGAGCAATATGATTATCTAGTCATGGGGAATACGGTGCAGCCACCAGGCGGAAATGCGGCCGTAATCAAGCTTGAAGGTTCTCTGAAAGGAATTGCAGCCTGTATCAACGTTACGCCCCGCTATTGCAAAGCTGATCCCCTTGAAGGGGGTAAGCAGGCCGTTGCAGAAGTCTGGAGAAACCTAACTTCTGTCGGAGCAGACCCCCTTGCCGTAACAGATAGTCTCAATTTCGGAAACCCGGAACGACCTCAAATTATGAGTGAATTTGTCCAGTGCATCAAAGGAATTGGAGAGGCTTGTCGTGCTCTTGATTTCCCTGTTGTCTCCGGAAACGTATCACTTTACAACGAGACCCTCAGAAAAGAAATTCCTCCGACACCAGCTATCGGTGGCATTGGCCTTTTACCGGATGCCCGTATAAGCGCAACCCTTGCTTTAAAAGCAGAAACAGATGTCATATTGCTCATCGGAAAAAAGGGAGAACATCTTGGTCAGTCAATTTATTTGCGTAACATACACAACCAAAATCAAGGCCTCCCTCCCCGGGTTAATCTGACACTGGAACGGAAGAACGGAGATTTTATCAGACATCTCATCCGTTCAGACCTTCTGACCGCTGTGCATGATATTTCTGATGGGGGACTGATTATTGCTCTGGCTGAAATGGCTATGGCCGGGGGGTATGGTGCTACGATCGCCTTGCCGGCAGACATTGAGTCTGTTCCGGGCTTTCTCTTCGGTGAGGATCAGGCACGCTATGTCGTTACGTGCAAAACTGAAAATCTATTCCAAATCGTACAAAAAGCAAAAGCAGCTAACATCCTCCTAACAAAACTTGGGACTGTTGAAGGCACAACACTTAATGTCCTTGATACACTTACAATATCTGTTGCAGAATTAAAGAAAGGCCATGAGAAGTGGTTTTACTCTTACATGGGAGAAAATCAGGAGCTTCCGGATAATTTGGACATATCACAGGAAAATGCATAAGATAAGAGAGACGTATGGGTCCACGCATACCGGGATCTAGGAGTTGTTTCTCCTCGCCTGCGTTTGAAAAGCAAAGCAAAAATCGTGCTTCAGGAGCCGTGGACATCCCGTGATACCGGCGCCTCACTCCTCTTTAATTCTGTTAAAACAGCATTCTCTGAACTGAAAAAAGATCAATCCGAAAGAGCCTTGTTCTCATTTAGCATCATCTGCGACAGCCCCGAACAAAAACAATTCGGAAGTGGAACCAGGAGTGATTGAGATTTTTCCTTTTTATCCTATAATGAAAGCTCTTTTGGGGTGGATTGCAAAATAAGTGGGTAAAAGTCATATGGATGATTTTCAAAAGTGGATTGATCAGCAAGTTAAGAGTAATAACGTTCTTCTTTTCATTAAAGGAACGAAAGAAAATCCCCTTTGTGGTTTTTCAAGCCAGGTTATCCTGATTATGGAGCACATCGGCGTTGATTTTCAGGCTCATAATGTCATGTCCAGAGACGGCCTCCGGCAGGCTGTTAAAGAATACAGTAATTGGCCGACATTCCCGCAGCTCTATGTTAAAGGCAAGTTTATCGGCGGTTGTGACATTATACGAGAGATGTTTCAGTCCGGAGAACTAATCTCACTTTTTGAAGAAGCGGGCATCCCCACAGGGGGATAATACCTATCATTCGGGATAGATATTTAATTCACTCTCCTGCGTCGCATAAACTCTTTCGCAAGATAATTGAAGAAAAAGAGAGGATTATAAAAGAGAAGAACACATAGCCATTTGGTTCCCGTTTTTCTTTTTCGCCTTGCTTTTTTCTTTCCTAATTTTTTTCTGATCTCAGACCTTGTCTTAAGCAGAAGCGGCGGGCCATCATCCAATTAAGAAGACAGAGCAAAGCAGGGCAAAACATCTTTCTTCCGCTTGTCCTAACTGACGCGTGAGGCATCAGGTATCTTGAAAAAGAACGCTGAAGACCACACGAATCGAACGTCAAAATTCAATGAAATAAGAGATTATAAAACGACACAGGCTATCAAATTCAGTTCAATTTAATCCGCTCGATTTTCGCACAAAACTTTCGCAAACCAAATCATTCATGAAATTCCTGAAACTTTCATTATTTGCAAGTATTGAGCATTTTATGATCGATCCTCAGGAATTTCATAAATTCCTAAAACTTTCATTATTTGCAAGTATTGAGCATTTTATGATCGATCCTCAGGAATTTCATAAATTCCTAAAACTTTCATTATTTGC
>JAQRMX010000034.1 GCA_028599125.1 Alphaproteobacteria bacterium
GCATCGGACCATCCGCAGCGGAAACAACAAGTATCGCACCGTCCATCTGCGCAGCACCAGTGATCATGTTCTTCACATAATCCGCATGACCGGGACAATCAACATGCGCATAGTGACGTGCTTCCGTCTCATATTCAACATGCGCTGTTGAAATTGTAATTCCGCGCGCCTTCTCCTCAGGCGCACGGTCAATTTCATCATACGCCATAAATGAAGCACCGCCACTCTCCGAAAGAACCTTCGTAATCGCCGCTGTCAAAGACGTTTTTCCATGATCAACGTGGCCAATTGTACCAATATTACAATGCGGTTTCTTCCGCTCAAACTTCTCCTTCGCCATGCGAAATCCTGACCCCTTACTGCTCTAGCCAAATCACAAAACAACCAGACGATTGAACCGCCCGGAAGCAAACCAATGTCGAAAATATCTACTCTTCGCTTTGATCTCAACCATTTTTTTTCCCCGTTACGATGAAAAAAATCCTCGACAAAAAACGGAAAGACCCAGCAGAAAAGCTCGATGCAGAAAAGCTCGATGCAATCAGGAACCCCCTAAAAGAAACACGGAGGAAACAGAAAGAAAACAGCTACCACACCAGCCCCACAGCAGGAACAGGACCTATAAAAACCTGGAGCGGGTGAAGGGACTCGAACCCTCGTCTCCAGCTTGGAAGGCTATTGCTCTACCGCTTGAGCTACACCCGCCCATATTTGCCTCTCAGAATCTTTCGCCTTCAGAACCCCCGGCACCTTACATTTCCCAATGGATACCAGTTATCGCACTCCAACGCAAACATGAAACCCGGAAATCGGTTAAAACCTGATACACACCCCACAAGCCCCCTTCCGGGAAAATCAAACAGGCCATAAAAACAAAGAAGCCCGCACATAAAGAAAAAGCAAGAAATGAACATGGTGGAGGGAGTAGGATTCGAACCTACGAAGGCATAGCCAACGGGTTTACAGCCCGTCCCCTTTAACCACTCGGGCATCCCTCCTAAGTTACATAAAAAGCCAAAAATAAAAATTCAAAATGTGGTAAGGACAGCCCCTCTCACCGAACCCACTCAAATCCCAAAAGAAAAACAGGCATAGCGCGGAAAGAGATCCTTACACATGCACTGCTCACCCTTTTATCACCTCCGACTCTCCTCATGTCAACCGAATAAACACCCGCTGCATAAGCAAAAGCGTAGTTTATCTCTCCTCTCGGCATAAATGTCTATAGCCCTCTCCCCCTGAAAATCAATAAATAAAATCAGGACCCCATAATTATGCGAAATCAGCGCCCAGGCCGCGCAAAACAGATCAGCAGACAGCGGGAACGCTATCAGGATACAAAAAACCTTATCTTTCTTTGCAATACCGGATTACCTGAAATCTCCGAAACTATCTACATCATTCAGAATTTTCCCATCCTGCCAGAATCTCTTTTCCGAAATCGGGTGGGCTGTGCGGCCTTCAATACTCACTGGCCATTGATTCATTTTCAATCGCAGATTCATGAGGCATTTTACACTATAGTCCGGACAGTATTTTCCTATCAGCAGGAATTTTTTCATTTCAAACGAAATTCCTCTCATTAACAAATGCCTGTCGGGCAAGAAAATACACAGCCCCGAAAACAGGGCACTTCGAATCCGTCCCAACCGCAGCCAACAAAGCCCCCTCCCCTTATTTTCCCACCCTGAGGCTAAAAAAGGAAAATTACAGGAAGATACCCTCCCCTCTCTTTCGAAATATCCCTCTGTCTCCGATTGGGATCCATTTGCTTTCCGTTGGCAGGTAAAGCACAATCGCTAAAGAAAAGAAGGGTCTTATCTTCTCATTAATTTTGAGATGGCTCAGGTTCATATGATATGAAAAATAAGATGGACATGCGCAAGCCTCACTCCCGGCAGCGGGCATGCCTGACCGGACGGGTTATCCTTTACGGATTTCATGCCGTCACCGCTGCCTTGCAGAATGAGGCACGTCACTGTATCAGCCTCCGTGCCACATCACGGGCCGCTGAACGGATACACTCACTCGCGCTCAGGAGAGACATTCCTGTCACTCTGTCTTCAGCAACTGAAATTGATCGAAAAATAGGTTATGAAGCAGTCCATCAGGGTCTCCTTCTTGAAGCCTGCCCTCTTCTGCTTCCCTCACTTGAAATGCTTGATCCTCAGGCACCGGTCATCGCTCTTGACCACGTTACTGACCCTCGCAATGTTGGTGCCATCCTGCGTTCAGCAACCGCATTTGGTGCCGGGGCGATCATAAGCCAGGAACGCCACGCTCCACCGCCATCCGGAGCTCTAGCCAAAGCTGCAGCCGGAGCGCTCGAGCATGTCCCCTACCTTCAAGTTACAAACCTCTCCCGAACTTTGACGTGGTTCAAGCGAAATGGTCGCTGGATTATTGGTCTGGACAGTGAGGGAAAAGAAACTCTCCAAAAGATTACAGGCCATAATCCCATGGTCCTTCTTCTGGGCGCAGAAGGAAGCGGATTACGAAAATTGAACAAAGACCACTGTGACCTTATCACACGCATCAACCTGCCCGGAAAAATCAAAAGCCTGAATGTGTCCAATGCCGCAGCTATCGCCCTTTATGCCGTACAGAAAAAAACTGAAGAAACCTGACTCACACAAAAAACACACAGAAACACAAAAACAGAAACACAAAAACAGAAAAACAAAATACGCCCATGCTTTCCCGGAGAGGCATCCCCTCCCACACACATCTGGGGGGCCCTATATCGAAACCGGGAAGACCCATATGACGACTCATCTGAGTCTCTTCCGGAACTGAAGCGCTGACAGTAGATACTGGATTAAAGACACTGGATAGGAAATATTTTGATACACGCATCCGGCTTTTCAGAAAGTTTCAAGATCAGGGGAAGCACATTAAAGAAGACAAACCCAACAAAAATGGAACTACCCGAATCAAAAAACAGCTTGACGGAATTACATGCGCTGAAAAAGCCTAGACGCACCACTTAATAGAACAACCCAAAGACGCATATTGGATCACCGGCCCCTTTCCTTCCCCGGCAATCAATCGCATAGCCTCCAGCAATTCGCAGGACTGCCCCTGAGGGGGCACATCTGTATGCCCCTCATCCAGACGCCCCCGGTACTCCAACTTCAATTTAGCATCAAACCCAAAAAAATCAGGGGTGCAAACAGCACCATAGGCCTTGGCAATCTCTTGAGACGAATCATGCAGATAAGGAAAATCAAAACCGTTCCGCCTAGCAAAATACTGCATATTTTCGTAGCTATCTTCCGGATAAAACACTGAATCATTTGAACAAATTGCTATCATTGAAACTTCAAAAGCCCGCATATCCCGTGCAGCACGCACCATACGATCAATAATGGCCTCAACATAGGGACAATGATTGCAGATAAAAGCAACAACCGTCCCCTGTTTCCCCTTCAGGTCCTGCAAACAATGTACCGTCCCGTCAACGCCGGTCAGCATGAAAGAAGGCGCCTTCCATCCGTAAGTTCCCACCGGTGTCTGTGTCAGGACCATTTTTCCTCCACTTAGGGTTCCATTTCATTCTGGCACACTCTTCCCCCCTCCGTGCAAAGCACTGAAGGCAGGAAAGGGCACAGGAACCGTATACGATAATTCTTGAAAAACTTTACAATTTCTTGAAAAAATCTCACACAGGATTTAAAGCCAAACCATGAATGTCAGCCTTCGAATGTCAGCCTTCCATTCCTTCCAGGATCGCCGATCAAAGCGATGACCTCACCGTAACAAAATTAAATAGCAGTATTTTTAGATCAGGAATACGCTATAAGCTCCCGCACAAGCAAGCCGATCAGAGAAAAAGATAACCATCCAGATCAAGATTGACGCAGGATGATTTCAGATTTACCTTTCCGGTAGTAGTAATGTTTTCTCCAGAAACGGTTAGGTTTCCTTTTTGTATTGCGCCCCTTTCTCTTAAAGAGAATGTAAGGACGTGTATACGGTTTTTTCGCCTCTTTTCAGACCAATTTTCAGGCCAGGATTTCAAAGCAACACATGAGCAGAAAGCAAGGTTCATTTGACAGCATGAAGCCCGTATCCCCGAAACAGTCGGGAACAGCGCGCACCGAAATGTCAGCCTCCGCCTATCAGGACTACACCGCAGCTGACATAGAAGTCCTGGAGGGATTGGAGCCTGTTCGCCGCAGGCCGGGCATGTATATCGGGAGCACAGACGAAAGAGGCCTTCATCACCTTTTTTCAGAAGTCATCGATAACGCCATGGATGAAGCCGTTGCCGGATATGCGAATCGAATCGAAATTATTCTCAGCGCTGATGGAACCGTGACCGTGACCGACAATGGGCGTGGAATTCCTACCGACCCACATCCCGGGTTCAAAGATAAATCTGCACTTGAAGTCGTCATGACAACTCTTCATGCGGGTGGGAAATTCGGTTCTAGAGCGTATCAAACCTCCGGGGGGCTACACGGTGTAGGGATATCCGTTGTCAATGCACTCTCCTGTTCCCTGATTGTAGAGGTTGCGCGCGGTCAACAGCTCTACAGGCAAAGTTTTACGCGCGGTTCTCCCACCAGCGCCCTTGAAATACTGGGGCATGTTAACAACCGGCGCGGTACAAGCATCCGTTTTCTGCCGGATCCTGATATTTTCGGAAAAGAGGCAAATTTTGATCCCGGACGTCTGTTTCGAGTCACTCGTTCCAAGGCGTATCTGTTCGCAGGCCTGGAAATTCGTTGGTCCTGCGTTCCGGAACGTTTGCCTGAAAAGCAGGATATCCCTGAAAAGGCAGTCTTTTGCTTTCCCGGAGGTCTCAAGGATTTCCTAACCCTTGAGCTTTCCGGTAAAACCTTGGTTATTGACGAAATATTCACAGGAAAAATAACGAACAAAACAACTTCACCGAGCACAGTTGAGTGGGCCGTGGCCTGGAACGAAGACGAAAAAGACCAGTTTTCTAATTCTTACTGCAACACAATTCCTACACCGGAGGGAGGTACACATGAAGCCGGATTTCGGACGGCCCTTCTCCATGGCCTGAAACGTTATGGTGAGCTGGTTGGAGAAAAGAAAATCATTCAAATCACCAGCGAAGATGTCATGAATTCAGTCGCTTTCATGCTCTCCCTTTTCATCTGCGAACCTGCCTTTCAGGGCCAGACGAAAAATAAGCTCTCGACCCAGACCGCAAGCCGCATCGTGGAACAGGCCATACGTGACCCACTTGACCATTGGTTGGCTAAAAACCCTATGCAAACGCGCCTTTTGCTGGATCATGTCATTCATTTTGCAGGAGAAAGGATACGGCGACGCAAAGAAAAAGAAGTGTCACGAAAATCAGCAACCCGGAAACTGCGTCTACCAGGAAAACTAACAGACTGCTCACGGCAGGCAGCAAACGGGACAGAAATTTTTATCGTTGAAGGAGATTCAGCTGGTGGCTCTGCAAAAATGGCACGTGACCGCCATACGCAGGCCATATTACCCCTACGGGGTAAAATACTCAATGTAGCAAATGCAAGCAGTGAGAAACTGAAAGAAAATCAACAACTCGCAGATATCATACTGGCACTGGGCTGCGGAAGCGGCTCCCGCTATTTCCAGAACGACCTGCGTTACGAAAAAATCATCATCATGACAGACGCCGACGTCGATGGTGCGCACATCGCCTCACTTCTGATAACTTTTTTCTTCAATTCAATACCTGAACTTATCATTAATGGTCATCTTTACCTTGCATCTCCTCCCCTTTATCGGCTGACCAAAGACAGTAAAACTATCTATGCTCGCGATGAAGCACAGAAAAATGAACTCCTTGCCGGGGCTTTGAAAGGACATGGAAAAGTTGAAATTGGTCGTTTCAAAGGACTAGGAGAAATGACGGCAAGGCAATTAAAAGAGACAACCATGGACCCGTCCAGACGCACATTGTTGCAAATTATGATGCCAAGAGATGAAAAGGAGGCAATCGCTACCTCCATTGACCGGATAATGGGTAGTAGAGCCGAGTCCCGCCTCTCCTTTATACAGGAACGCGCAGAGTTTACGGATACAAGGCAACTTGACATTTGGGAAACCTGACCCGGAAGAAATGTCTGGAATCTCTACAGACAAATAAAAACAACCTTACATATATATTTGCTATGCACCACTAAAGAAAAGTTGTACCCTTTCATGAAAGGAGCAAGTATTATTATATGTATTCACGGATATGTATTCACAGGAACACATGAAAAGATCTGATTAAATAAAGCTATTTAGCCCTGTCTTGTCTCTATCCCGTTGCCCCGGTTATCTCCTTAGCTTTGGTAACCGTCTGTAGCAGGTAAGTCGTTTGGGTCGTGCACCAGAATGCAAGTCCAGAAAACAAATGACAGACATGAACACGAAAGACGGACATTTATGAAGAAAATACATGAATAGATTAAAATATTACCTAATGATCACTCTCCTGGTCCTTATTTTATTTACAGTTTCCGGTTTTCTCATGCCGTACCAGCCTTATTTAGACATCTTCAATAACCTGCGTCTGCAAATCATAGTGCTCACCCTTATCATACTCCTTCTGGCTGTTCTTATCGGTGCAGAATCCTGCACGTTCTGGTCGGCTCTCTTGCTCTTAATCAATGTGGCTCTAGCAGGTGTGAGTTTTTATTTTGTAGCACCTTCTGCTCCGGCAGCGTCTCCGTTCCTGCGTGTCATGTCTTTCAATATAGGGAAGAACTCAGGCAATTTATCCCAAATAGAGGCCACTCTAAGAGAAGAGAACGCCGATCTCATTTTTCTTTCAGAATTCCGAAATCAAGAAGAGGGCCTTCTTGATAGGCTTGCGAACCTCTACCCCTACCAAGTGGCCTGTCCCCAGGACTATCTCTGTCAAATAGCCATCCTCTCCAAATATCAGCTCCAGAACGCCAGGTTAAACAATCGGACATTCGGCATCCCCTCAAATATCACGGCTTACCTCAATATTGATAACCAGGAAATCAATGTAATTGGTGTCTATCTCTCCCGCCCGACAGAAAGCAACCAGAAACAAGAAATTAGTTACCTGATCAATGAGATGTTCCGGAAAGGGGAGAGCGTTATAATGCTCGGTAATTTTGCTCTTTCATCCTGGTCCTGGGACTTACTACGCCTGCAAGAGAAAACGGGTCTTTTACGCCATCGAACCCTCGGTGCAAACTGGCCGGGGAACGCATGGTTTTTTCCCTGGAGTTTCCTTGTGGATCATATCATGACACGGGGGCCATTCCGCACAAGACGCGCTTACACAGGACATAAAACAGAAGCGAAACATCTACCTGTCATTGTTGATCTTGCCGGATCGTAGGGAAAAAGACCCAATATAGAGAGGAGATCTTGCCCCTTCCTTCCCTCTCTTTTAAAAGCCGGGAAGATTTCATAAAAAAGCGGGATAGAGGGCAAATAAATAAAGCTGGCATTCCTGTCCAGCAGTGTGTTCCTTTGCCCTGATAGCTCCCTCCTTTCCCCTCATCAAAAAAAATCAGGACGTATAAAAGGGTGGCGGAGAGAAAAAATCTGCACCCTATCCTCCCCGTTTCTTGAGAAAGACCTATCTCCGGGAAGAAAAAATGTATGTCCATCTCCTCCTCATTTAAGTCAGTAATGAATGCCAATCAGGAAATTACAGAATCTGGCGGGAAGAATTATACTTAATTTAGATGTATGATTAATTCTTTTACAAGAGATCAGGAGAAATTGTTCTCCTTTCTGTTCCTTAAAAATATAAATAATACGTACAAAATGTTTGAACTGATCGCTCTTTTTTCTTTGAAAATCCGTCAAAATTGGCTTGCGTATATCTTATGAAAAGTAATCATGAGCGGTTTACAGATAAAAAAAATAATCATCCCCCCATTCCGGATTGACAAAATACCTTTATAAGATGTTAAACTCACTTCATTGTGAAAAAATTTTTCCCACATTCAATTATTTTTCTGTCTTTGCTTTTAACAAGTGGATGTATCTCTTCTCCGCAAACGCCTCTTCTTGTCTTCTCCACCCCTTTAACGGGAAAGCAGGAGATTGCCTCCCTCTCGTTACAGAACATCAAGCTGAATGAGAATAACGATACACTCATTATGGTCAGCTTTTCAGGGGGGGGAACAAGGGCTGCAGCCTTCGCCCATGGTGTTATGAAAGGCATGATGGAACAAAAAATGGAGGTGAACGGAAAAGAAAGGCCCGTCATCAACAAGGTAAGGGCTATCTCTGGTGTATCAGGGGGAGCCGTAGCCGCCGCCTATTTCGGATTATACGGAAAAGAAGGAATTAAGAATTTTCGTGAAAATTTTTTGCTGCGTGATGCGGAAGAAGATCTCCATACCTCTGCCTTCAACCCCCTAAACCTTCTGCGTGCCTCAAGGGGAGGAGTGAATAATTCGTCAGAATTTGGATTCTGGCTGGATAATAATCTCTTTTTTGGGGCAACGATGGCTGACGTTCTGAAATCGGAAGAAGGCAAGCCGATGATCATGATTCACGCCTCGGATATTCTCAACCGGACGCCCTTCTTTTTCTCTTTGTTAAATTTTACATCCTTTTGTGCTGACCTTCGGTCCTATCCACTTTCGCAGGCTGTGGCAGCTTCTTCAGCCTTCCCCCTGGCTTTCAGGCCTGCTCTCGTTAAAACCTTCCCTTCTGAATGCCGGCAAGACACAAAGAAAATAATAAATGAAAGAACCCGTAAAGGGGACATTGGTGAGAACCTCCATGCTCTTTTCAAGAGCATGGATTTTTATTCCCGGAAAGGAGGCGAACTTATTCACCTGTTTGATGGCGGGATCGTTGATAATCTTGCTTTGCACCAGTTTTTGTTCGAATTATCATACTCTGAAGAACCCTACCAGCCTCTCACGAGTGAAGCCATTATAAAACTGCGCAACCTGATTGTGTTTAGCGTCAATGCATCACGCAGGACCCCTGAAGAGGGTTTTGCTCTAAATGGTTTCAAAAAAGGTCAGTTTTTGTTCGAAGTCTCAATTAGTGCATCATTAAACAGCAATAGCCGAACGTCTTTTGATCTTTTGAAAAAAGTACTCATAATATGGAAGAAAAATCTGATCAAGTATCGTTGTAGCCTCCCCTCATCTGAAATTAAGCGTGTAAGGGGAACCATGAAGGGTTGGGATTGTAAAGATCTTAATATAAAGATCACCCAAATCAATACTGAGCCCCTTAGAATGGAGGATCAAAGACGGTTTGATCGGGTACCAACAAGCTTTGTCCTCCTACCGGAGGATATTGATTTCCTTATTTGGGCAGGTCAGACATCACTTAACATCAATCCTATATTTAAAGAGTTGATCTGGAAGAGGTCAGAGTGAGGGCTCTTGCCCTTTGATATCAAGCAAGTCTTTTATTTCTTTTCTTTTTTTTAATTTTATTTTTTACTCATCCTTTGTCTGCTCCAATTCTTGTGAGTCACTTCCTGCTTCATTAATGTCTGTCCAGTTTTTGATTGCCTCATGCACCTCTTTTGCATGGATCCCCGGATAAGGTTTTCAGACAAAATTTCTTTTCTCAAAAATGAAAGCAAGAATTAACATACGGACTCAGATTACTGGCTTAAATTACTGTTTCGAAAGCACTTTCTTAAAAAAGAACACGCACCCTATTTTTCTCTAAAATGAAAGAAACGGTGTAAAAAATCGTAAAAAGCATCACCAGACGCAGCAAAAGACAAGGGCTCACATAAAAATCTTGTAGCCAGGAAAAATAAGCACGTCCTTCGTGAAGCACGCTCAAAATACCCCGGGACTTATCCTGACACAGGAAAAAATAACAGAACAATCAAAGCTCCCTTTTCCAACGCACGACAGCCCCCGTTCAAAGCCCAATCCTGAACTGGTATCACAAAACGACAAGGAGAACCAACGTAGAAAAACGCAGAAAATATCCCAAGAAAAAGGATCAATGCAACCTTGATAATTTCTTGTATTTGATCCGGCAAGGAAGAAGCTTATCAACTCTAAGACGACGCTTTTTGTCCTCTTCATAAGAAGCAAAATTTCCCTCGAACCACTCTACATGACTGTCTCCTTCAAAAGCAAGAATATGGGTTGCCAATCGATCAAGAAACATACGATCATGACTGATAATAACAGCACAACCCGCAAAATTCTCCAGCGCATCCTCCAGTGCTGACAAAGTTTCAGTGTCCAGGTCATTGGTTGGCTCGTCAAGCAAAAGAACATTGGCACCAGATTTCAAAATCCTTGCAAGATGCACACGGTTGCGCTCACCTCCGGAAAGGTCAGCGACTTTCTTTTGCTGGTCACTGCCCTTGAAATTGAAGGAATTCACATAAGCACGCGAATTGACCTCACACTTTCCCAAAGCAATGACCTCTTTCCCATCAACAATAGACTCCCAGACCGTTTTGCTGGCATCCAGAGAATCACGGCTCTGGTCAACATAGCCCAAACAGACCGTCGAACCTACCCGGAGAGTCCCCTTATCCGGGTTCTCCTGTCCAATCAACATACGAAATAAAGTCGTCTTACCCGCACCATTGGGACCAATGACACCAACAACCCCACCAGGTGGAAGGCTAAACGTTAAATCATCAATCAGCAAATGATTCCCATAGCCCTTGGATAAATGCTCCACTTCAACAACAAGGTCACCCAAACGCGGACCGGGGGGAATAACGATTTGCGCCGTACCGGGAGCCCGCTCTTCATGCCGGCACAATAATTCATCATAGGCGCTGATACGCGCCTTTGATTTGGCTTGACGTGCCCTTGGACTCGCAGCGATCCACTCTTGCTCTGCCACAAGGGTACGATGACGTCGCACAGATTCGCGCCCCTCTTGCAACAAACGCTGCGCCTTTTTTTTCAGATAGGTCGAATAATTGCCTTCATAGGGAATACTGTGACCACGATCAAGTTCAAGAATCCAGCTTGTTACACTATCAAGAAAATAACGATCATGCGTAACAATCAAGACAGCACCGGGGAAAGAACGCAAATGAGCTTCAAGCCATGCCACGGACTCCGCATCCAGATGATTCGTTGGCTCATCAAGCAATAACAGGTCAGGGCCGCTCAATAACAGCTTGCACAAAGCTACACGGCGGCACTCTCCACCAGATAACTGGCTCACATCAGCATCACCAGGCGGGCAGCGTAAAGCCTCCATCGCTTGCTGTATCTGTGTCTCTAGGTCCCATAAATCCTGCGAATCAATCACATCCTGCAAAGACGAGGCCTCTGCTGCAACTTCATCAGAATAATTAAGCATCAATTCATTGTAACGCTCAAGAATTGCCTGTTTATCAGCAATGGCTTCCATCACATTCCCGCGAACATCCTTTCCATGGTCAAGCAACGGCTCTTGTGGCAAATACCCCACACTCGCTCCCTCTGCTATCCATGCCTCACCCGTAAAACTCTTTTCGGAGCCAGCCATAATGCGTAAAAGCGTTGATTTTCCCGAACCATTAGGACCGAGAATACCAATTTTAGCATCCGGATAAAAAGAGAGATTTACATTATCAAGAATTTTCTTTCCACCAGGGTAGCTCTTTGACAAAGCATACATGTGATAAATAAATTGGCGCGCCATCCAAACCTCAATATCTATGCGCCACCGGTATCTCCGGACAACCAGTGAAGCAACGAGTCTGTCAACAATAAAAGAGAGACTTCAGCTCCCCCTGCAACAGGAACAATATCAGATATCCAGAAAAAAAATAAATAAACGCAATGATTATTTTATCAGTGCGTCTGAAAAAAGCGCAAAGAAATTACTTCCTTGCTTGAACAGTTTTTTCAGGAAAAAAGGGGGCGATTATTCACTGAACAGAGGCCAAAAACTCTAGAATAAAGGGATTATTTGCCCGTTCGTGGCCAATAGTTGATGAGGGAAAACCGTGACCACAAATAAACTCTACTTTGTCATCCAAAGAAAGCAACTTTGTTTTGATTGATGTCATCAGGGTTTGATAATCCGAATAAGGAAAATCAGAACGTCCAACAGTCTCACGAAACAAAACATCACCTAGAATCGCAAAACCAATATCACGATTTATAAAAACAACATGACCGGGCGTATGACCAGGACAATGAGAGACCTCAAAAGAAAGACCAGCTAATTCAATCTTTTCACCATCTTTTAGAAAACGATCCGGATTACAATTTTCCATTCCCGTAATTCCGAAAAAGGAACTTTGAGAAGTTATAGATTCCAGTAAAAATAAATCATCCCGGTGTGGTCCTATAATCTCAACACCCAAGGTCCTGGCAAGTTCGGCCGCTCCACCTGCATGATCAAAATGTCCATGCGTCAGTACGATACGCTCAATTCGAGATGCATCCTTCCCAAGAGTAGAGAGGATAAGCGGCAAATCCCCACCGGGATCAACCACAACGCCCTTTTGTTTCTTCTTATCAAACAGAATAATACAATTCTGTTTATATGGGGTAACAGGGATGGTTGAAACTATAAAATCTTTCATTTTTTATTCCTCCCCTGCAGTAAGAAAATTCAGTCATGATTTAATCTCCAGCGATCATTTCAGCCTGTTGTAAGATGTCTTTTCACAGAGAATCCAAAGAAATTAAAAAACTCATAACAGCTTTGTCAAAGCCAGAGCGAAACGACAAAACAGAAAGCTAATAAACACCATTTTTCTTTGTAAAAAAACAGGAAAATAAAATCTCATTCCGAAAGCTGCCCTCATCAATTCAAAAAAAGAGGAAAGACGCAAAATAGAAACATAAAAAATGCCTGCGTCATCCACCTTACAGCATCAGACGCAGGCAATCGAAAATCAAAAAATAGTCATTATTCTGAAATCAAAACTTGAAGTTAACCCCAAGACGAACAGAATGCATGCTCAGACGTTGAGCAATCTTTACATCTTTGCTCGGATACGGATACCTGACGTGCCCTTGTCGAACCACAAGATCTTCGGGAGGATTGGCTCCAGCAGTTGGGCTTACTGTAATTTCCTGATACTTCTTAGAAAAAGTGTAATTTGTCTTCCCAAGATTGTAGTAGAGATACTCAAGGCGCGCCGTAAGATTATCGCTGAGCAGGAACTCAAGACCACCACCGATCGTCCAACCTAGAAGCCTTTTTTCAGCTTCAAGCTCAACAGTAGGTATAGGAAATCTTAAAACGTCAGACTGGCGGGCTGCTAGCGCAGTCTTGTACCTGGCATCATCGACAGTAACCATATTCTTCACATCAGCGAAGGCGACACCACCGGTTCCATAAACAATATAACGATCCAAGGCAGAACCTATCCGGGCACGCGCCGTA
The DNA here is from genome assembly GCA_028599125.1 of Alphaproteobacteria bacterium. Lineage (GTDB taxonomy): Bacteria > Pseudomonadota > Alphaproteobacteria > Rhizobiales > NORP267 > JAQRMX01. The sequence continues at coordinate 13,291 of JAQRMX010000034.1, forward strand.
GAAATCCAAGGAATTGATGCTGAGATTTCTCCGTCAGGAACAACATCAACATGCTCCACATTCTCGGTCCAGACTACATCAGCCTCAAAACCAACGACAATGTCATCAGAGAGATGAACATTGTAACCAACCTGACCACCGAAGGACAAACCCCTCAGATCCTTCTCCTGCTCAATAAAAGCAGGAGAATCGTTTGGTGTGGCCAAATCACTAGCAAGCTCAGACGATCCGCGCAACCAATTGTAGCCGAGATTACCACCAATATAAATGCCGCTCCAGTCAATCCCTTTTTTCTTCTTCATAGAAGGACTATAGCCACTTCGGCCATTATTTTGGGGATAATAACCGGAACCTTTAGCAGGCTTATTGTTCATAGAAGGCTTGTAACTCGGCTTGTAACTTGGCTTGTAACTCGGCATGTCAGCAGCTTGCGCGGACAAAGCACCAGAGATAGCAAAAGCACCGACAGCAAGAGCCGACACTCCAATTCGAAGATTTTTCATCATTTTAGTAATGCTCCTTCAATCCACAGATTTTGCACGTCCACAAGCTCATGCGAAACAAAAGCTATGCAAAACGCACACCATGCAACACGCAAACACATAGACACGCAGATTTCAACCATCTATACGCCAAACCCAGAAAATCCAGCCCCGGCAAAAGATGCAGCCAACCACAGCCGTTAACCTACTTTTTCACACAAAGTGTGTCTTTTTATAGGCAAAAGAATGTTATTTTTATGGCGACCAACACTCTGCCATTCATGTGGTGCAATATAGCAACTCTTTTCTGCCAGGAAACGAAATAGGAACAAACACTTTCGAGAAATCAGAAAGAAACAAGACCCAATAAACCGAAAAAACAAGCATGACAGCTAAACCTGAACAAAATAACACTTCTATGCATAAAATATCCGTAAATCACATTTTTCATTCAAAAAACGAAAAATAGAGGAAACAGAAACAGCCGGATACAAAAACACCGCGAAAAACAAACCCACAAGGAGAAAAAACGCATCTCCTGAAATAAACGGAGAAGCATTCAGACTATCTTATAACCAGGAGACCCTGAAAAAAGGGCGTGGGATATTAGGATAGAGCTAGAAACCCGAATCAAGTATCGCAATAAATTAAATCCGTTTCCGTAAGTCAAAAAAACACGTAAAAAACAGGACCTGCCAAGATATTGAATCCTTTCCTTTCCTTCATCCTCTCACGAGCACCCGAAAAGAAAATACTGAAAAACTCAATTCCGGCGAAAGACATAAAATGCAGCTGGTCACTAGGTCTCGTCTTCAGATACCCAACCCTTTCCAGAAAACAGAAAAATCTTGCAACCCGGTCGTAAATAATCCACAATTAACCAGTATAATCTCTCTTTCGGAACAGGTCTTCAAGAGACTACTCCTCATAAATTAAACCGTAGCTTCAGGAAAGCTAAGTCTCATATCAGAAACTTGTTAGCATAACAGACCAAAAAATACGGCACAATAAAATACAAAACGAAGAAAATACAAAACGAAGCGAAACCAGAAGACTTCAGATCAGGAACAATCCGGTACCAGTCAGATGAAAAAGCGATTACCGGAAAACACTGGATACACTGGATACACTATCTTCATCCGAGACCTCATCGTCAGGACAAAAGTCGGTATCACAACGCCTGAACAAGAAAATTCACAGCGCATTATCATCAATATCCAGCTTGAGATACGCTCCTCTACCCCTGATGGGCCGCGTAAACATGATGAGGTGGTATGCTACGCAATCATTGTTAGAAAAATACGTGCTCTGCTTCTCAAAAACCATATTAATCTCCTTGAAACGGTAGCTGAGCAAATATCGAATACCTGTTTTGAAGATAAACGGGTCGCACGCGTTCTTGTTCGTGTCGAAAAACCTGATATATTCACTGACTGTGCAGGTGTCGGGGTCGAAATTAAACGTGACCGGGAACAGATTCGCATAACAGAAAAAAATAGCGAAAAAAGGGAAACGAAATCAAATCCCTATGAGCACAAGCAGACATCAGACTGATCAGCAGGAAAAATTAAAAGAACTACTTTCCTCTCGGAAGAGCAAAAGCGGTACAGAAATTATCGCCTCATGCGTACAGCACCTGCCCCCGACGCCGGGGGTCTATCGTATGCTGGATGCAGAGGGCACAGTACTCTATGTTGGCAAGGCCAAAAATCTGAAAAAAAGAGTCAGTAGCTATACTGACGCCCATCGTCAAATCAAGCGCATATCCTATATGATCCTGCTAACAAGAGAAATGGAATTTATCTCTACAGAAACAGAAGCCGAGGCATTGCTCCTTGAAGCAAATTTGATCAAACGACTTAAACCACGCTTCAATATCGTCCTCCGGGATAACAAATCTTTCCCCTATATCCTGGTGACACGCAATCATCCTGCCCCTCGAATCCTCAAACATCGCGGGAGCCGAAAATTGTCCGGTGACTATTTTGGCCCCTTCGCTTCAGCGGCAGCCGTCAACGCAACAATTCGGACCTTACAAAGTGCCTTTTTGCTACGTTCTTGCTCCGACTCTGTCTATGCGAACCGGACCCGGCCCTGCCTCCTTTATCAAGTCAAGCGGTGTAGCGGCCCGTGTGCCGCTAAGATCTCACCTGTTGAATATAATGCATTGGTGCGGGAGGCCTCTGATTTTCTCTCCGGGAAAGGAAAAAATGTAAGGCAGCAGCTCATCAAACTTATGCAGAAAACAAGCAATGACCTCAATTTTGAGCGTGCAGCCATTTACAGGGATCGCCTTTCCGCCCTCAGCTATATCCACTCTGACCAGGGGTTTTCACAGGGAGTCGAAAAAGCTGATATCTTCGCCATTCAGCAAAAAGCCGGTCAGCATTGCGTGCAGGTTTTTTTCTTCCGAAATGGACAAAATTGGGGAAATAAAGCCTATTTCCCCTCTGCTGACCCAGACATTCCGGCACAAGAAGTGCTCACAGCTTTTCTCAGTCAATTCTACGAAAATACCCCCCTTCCGCCCCTCATTCTGCTCTCACAGTCTGTCCTGCAAAGGGAATTGCTAGAAAAAGCGTTTAAAATAAGAGCGAAACAACGGGTCCGGATCTCTGTCCCCAAACGCGGCAAAAAGCACATGCTCGTAACCTGTGCACTTGAGAATGCAAAAAATGCACTGAATCGTAAAATAACAGAAAACACTACACAGGCACAGCTGTTAGAAAAACTGGCCTCTTTCCTCAATCTGGATAGACCACCACAAAGAATCGAAGTCTATGATAACAGCCATTTACAGGGCAGCCAGGCTGTCGGTGTCATGATTGTCGCCGGACCCGATGGATTCATTAAGGAGCAGTACCGCAAATTTAATATTCAATCATCTGATATTAGCGATGGTGATGACTATGCCATGATGCTCGAAGTCCTGACACGTCGCTGCCTAAAATTAAGGAAGGAAATAAATAACAAAAACATACCACAGGGACACACACACCCTCTCTTCCCTGATCTCATCATCATTGATGGTGGGCAGGGACATGTGACATGTGCATATGGGGTTCTTGAAAAACACGGCTTCATGCAAATTCCTCTCCTAGGAATCGCAAAAGGAGCTGATAGAAAAGCTGGGAAAGAACGTTTTTTCATAGCAGACCGCGGAACATTCATGCTAGGATCGGAAGATCCGGTTTTTTATTTCATGCAAAAACTAAGGGATGAGGCACACCGTTTCGCTGTCGGGACACACCGTACAAAACGGAAAAGATCGTTCATGCAGTCTCCCCTGAGGGAAATCTCCGGTCTCGGAGAAAAACGCAAGTACGCTCTTCTACGTCATTTCGGCTCTGTCAGGGCGGTCAGTCGGGCATCCAGAAATGATCTGGAAGCTGTTGAAGGCATTGGCGATTCTATGGCGCACTTAATTTATGACCACTTCCACAGCCAAAAAGACTAAAACCACGTCTCCCTGTGGTGACCCTTCCTTTCGAGGAAGAGTGCTGGATCTTCCCAATATTCTTACCTATTTGCGTATCGCCGCGATCCCCATGATCATCGTCTGCTTCTTATGCCTTGCGCCGCCTCTGTCAAACTGGCTGTCATTCCTGATATTCATTGCCGTTGCTGTCACAGACTTCCTGGATGGCTATTTCGCCCGGGTCTGGGCACAACAATCGCGCCTCGGCTATATGCTTGACCCCATCGCCGACAAAATGCTCGTCTCTGTCTGCTTGCTCATGCTCACAGAACAAAACATCATCAGCGGATGGTCAACATGGGCGGCAGCGGTCATCCTGTGCCGTGAAATCTTGCTGTCTGGCCTGCGCGAATTTCTGAGCGAAATACAGGTCAGCCTGCCAGTCACACTCTTGTCCAAGCTGAAGACAACCCTGCAATTCATCGCTATCGGTATCTTGCTCTCAGGACATGTCCTGTCCGGTAATGCTATCAGTGTCGGGCTGACGTGCCTTTGGATATCCGCTGTCGTTTCGCTTTACACAGGCTACGACTATCTGCGCGCAAGTATGCGCTATCTGATGGAAGAAGAGGCCTGAAACAAAAGACTTACAGAGCAAAAAATATGATTGCACAAAGCCCCGGAATAAATAGGATGCCGCCCTTTCCGGGAAAACAGCTGGAATAAACCCTCAGGAAAGCGTTTCACAAAAATGGCGGAGACGACGGCAAGCCTCCTCAAGTATATCCGTTGAAAGGGCGTAGGAAATCCGGAAAAAGGGAGATAAACCAAAAGCATGGCCAGGAACAACAGCGAGGCCCTGTTCCTCCAGCAACGCCGTGACAATATCAGCTTCATTTTTCAAAACTGTCCCCCTGGAACTTGTCTTGCCGATACAACGGGAGCAGGAAAAATAAATATAAAAGGCCCCCTGCGGGGTCCGGCTCTCTAAAGACTCCACGTCTCCAAGCATAGACAAGACAAGATCACGCCTCCCTTGAAAAAGATCAATATTACGCTTCAAAAAATCCTGTGGTCCCTCGAGTGCTTCCAAAGCAGCCCATTGCGCTATGGAGCAAGGATTAGACGTCGACTGGGATTGCAGCGTTACCATTGCCTGTATCAGGGCCTTCGGGCCTCCGCCATATCCAATTCTCCACCCCGTCATTGCATAGGCTTTAGAAACGCCGTTTACCGTAAGAGCCCGGTCCATAAGGGCCGGCTCAACCTGTACAAGGGTGGAAAAAGTAAAATCATCATAAACAAGATGTTCGTAAATGTCGTCCACCATGATCCAAACGTGAGAATGACGCAAGAGAACAGAGGCAAGTCCTTTCAATTCCTCACGACTATATGCTACCCCTGTGGGGTTGGATGGCGAATTAAAAATAAACCACTTTGTCCTCGGGGTAATAGATCGTTCAAGGGCAGACGGTGTCAATTTGAAACCAGTATCTATCCCGGTCTCAATACTGACAGGTGTCCCTCCACCGAGTAAAGCCATATCCGGGTAACTCACCCAATGGGGCGCAGGAATGAGAACTTCATCTCCAGGGTTCAACGTTGCCATGAGCGCATTGTAAAGAACCTGCTTCCCCCCTGTGCTCACAATGATTCGGGATGAATCATAATTAATGCCATTTTCACGCCTGAATTTTGCAACAATAGCGGCTTTAAGCTCAGGTATACCACCAACGAACGTATATTTTGTTTTCCCTGACACAATAGCTGCTATCGCTGCCTGTTTCACATTCTCCGGTGTATCAATATCCGGCTCCCCTGCTCCAAGATCAATGACATCATGCCCAGACGCTTTCAATTCACGCGCCTTATTCGTGACCGCAATCGTTGGAGACGGCTTGATACGCGCAAGAGAGTAAGAAAAAAATGACATAGCTAAACCCTATAAACAGGAACGCAGGAACGCAGGAACGCAGGAAACCATTCAAAAAAGAAAGAGCAAAAAACAACCAGATAGGAAACTGATATGTCTCTTGATTTCACGGATAGGAAACACCTTTACACAAAAATAAGACACACCTGAACGCTTCAGGACAAAAAACACAGAAAAAATAAGTAAAAAAGCAGCAAACTAGAGAAATCCGAATTCCTGAAGTTTAATCTCCAGAGACTGACGGTCAAAAGGCTTCATAAGATAACCGTCCGCACCTGAATGAACTGCTTCCATAATGTGATCCATGTCACTTTCTGTCGTAAAAAATATAATCTTCGGATGCAAGCCTCCTTCTTCCCGACGTAGCGTAAGAAGAAAATCAATGCCGCTCATAACAGGCATACTGGAATCAAGAAGAATAATATCCGGCATGGCCTCACCACACATCCTCAGCGCAACTTCACCATCATGGGTTTCCTCTACCTTGAAATTTCGATCTTCAAGAATACGGCGCGAGACTTTACGAATAATAGGACTATCGTCAATAATGAGACATGTTTTCATTTTATCTCCTTCAATCAAATCTTTTTTAGCAGCTTAAAAAAACTTCAAACTGCAATGACAGAATGAAGCATCCTCTCCAGGGTTCTGATCGGATCAAGAGCAATAATAAGTCTTTCCTGCAAAAAATAAAATCGGCTAACAAACTTGGACCAACTCTGATTTTCAAACTCTAAAGCCGGTGCTAACTCACCAGAAGTGAGATGCAGGATCTCAACCACCCTGTCAAACCGAAACCCGTAAAACTCACCCATATGCTCAAAACTCACTGCTACACCGGCGGACGAATCTGTGAAAGGAGCAAGTCCTAAAAAAGAACGCATGTCAATGATTGTGATAATATGACCACGCTGACCCAGAACACCTAGGATTGCATCCGATGCACAAGGCACCTCCGTAACTTCTGACGGAATAAACACGCCTTGTAAACAGTGAATCGGAAAGGCAAAATAATGCTCGTCAGCTAAGAGAATAATATGCTCCACACCAACCTGAGGCCCACACTGAAGTGACGGGCTCATGCAACCTTCACTATCTGGGATTGTTGTTGTCGTAAAAGCTCAACAAGACGCTCACGATCAAATTTCATCACATAATCACTAAAACCGGCATGCTGAATCTTCTCAATCAACGCAGGAGAAGAGTAAGATGAAAGTGCAATCATCGGTATATTCATCCAGGCAGGCTCTTTCCTGAGGGTAGAGGCAAACTCAAATCCGCTCATAACAGGCATATCAAGGTCAGAGATGATGACATCAAATATCTCTCCTTCATCCCTCAATTCAATTGCCTTGTGCGCCGATTCAACAGCCGTTACGACAAAGCCAGCGGAACGGAGAGAAAAAAGGAACATATCCCGGAAAAAAACAGAATCATCAACAAGAAGTATACGGGAAGAGTACACCAGTCCTGAATCAGAGGAAGAAAAGACAGGCACATCCGAAAAAGAAGGCAGATAATAGCTGATATCAACAATTTCCGTCACACGACCACCAAGGACAGTAAGACCAAGAACACCCGGACGATCCACAACAGTATGAATCTCAAAACGCTCCTCAAAAATATCCATGATTTGATCTACAGCCAGCCCCATGAAATGATCCTCATTTCTGAAAACAATAACAGGCTGTAATCGAGAAGACACAGGAGAAACGCTCCCTTCAATAAAAATGATCGGCATGAATGAGCCCCCATAACGGAAGACGTGATGCGCTCCCAAAGGCTCAATCTCTCTCTTATCAATTTTTTCCAGACGCATGATAAGGGACAAAGGAATGGCCTTAAAACTGGCTTTCACACGAAAGACAAGTACAGGAATAACACCCTTATCTTCAAGCGCAGCATCGGCAACCACGGCCTCATGCACACCCCTCTCTCCCTTCTTCAAATCATCAACGTAACCAAGGGATTGAGCTATGCCATTCGGATCAAGTATAAGGGCCACCTTACCATCCCCAAGAATCGTTGTCCCTGAAAATATCTGAATATCTAAAAATAGGGAGGACAAAGGCTTGACTACAATTTCCTCAGTATAAAAAACACTATCAACCAGAAGGCCAAAAAAATGGAGACCAACCTGAACGATGACAACAAAACCGCTATCCTCGTTCAGGGGATGCAGAAAACAATCAGGAGCCTTTTGCTTTTTCACTTCTTTGCGCGAATGAGTCTCAAGAAAATCTCCTAAAAAAGAGACCGGAAGGAATTTTTCACGCACACGCAGCATGAAGATATCATGAACCCTTTCAATCTGATCTAAAGCTCCCTTTTTCAGACGAACAAGTTCAATAACTGATAATTGTGGAATAGCAAAACGCTGCCCCATCACCTCAATAATCAATGCAGGAATGATCGTTAGGGTAAGAGGAAGCTTCAGAATAAAATCAGTTCCCAGTCCAGGAGCTGATTTTAGACTGATTGAACCACCGACTGATTCAATATTCTCGCACACCACATCCATACCCACACCGCGACCAGATACATTGCTAATGCTATCTGCAGTCGAAAATCCAGGGGAAAATATGAACTTATAAATTTTGTTCTCACTCATCTCATCAAGGGCACTCTGAGTGACCAACCTCAGTTTTAAAGCCTGCTGACTGATTTTTTCTGTATTTAATCCACGACCATCATCTGCAACAGAGATTATGATATAACCACCTTCATGGTAAGCCTCCAGTATCACTTGTCCAATTTCCGGCTTTCCGAGAGCAATACGTTCCTCTTCTGTCTCCAGACCATGGTCAGCTGAGTTTCGAATCATGTGAATAAGAGGATCCTGAATCAGCTCAAGGACCTGACGATCAAGTTCCGTTTCCTCTCCCTTCATGATGAGATTGATTTTCTTGCCAAGCTCTCTGGAAAGATCACGTATAATGCGGGGAAGTTTTTGCCATGCATTGCCAATTGGCTGCATCCGCGCTTTCATAACGCCTTCCCGCAATTTGGCCGTAATATTCGACAGGCGATGCAAGGGCCCACTGAAAGTTAAATCCTCACGAAACCGCAGGAATTCAAGCAATTGATTCCGGGTCAACACAAGTTCACTGACCATCTCCATCAGTTCTTCAAGTGCTTCAACATTGACACGGACTGAGTGAATTCTGGGAACGCGCTCTTGCTTTTGACCGATTTCACTCAGGCGCGCGGGAGGGGCTTTTATATCATAACGGGCCTTTATATGATTGATATCACACCCAGCGTGGCTTCTGGCGTCCTCTATCGTCCCCTCGGCCTCAGGTCGAATTTCTCCCGTATCTTCCTCACGGAAAAGCTCAATAGCTATCTGTTTTTCAAAAATATCCACCGGATAAGCTGTTATCTTTGCAACAGACGCAGAAGCATGTTCGCTCTCTCCTGAAACAGAATTCAGTTTACAGATCAAATCCTCGTCTGAACCTTCTGATTCAACGTGATTAACTTCCAGTTCATTCAGCAATAGCTTGATACGATCTATGGAATTGAATACAAGCTCTGTGGACGCTGCATCCACAGGCATACCGTCACGAAATTTTCCCAGAAGAGTTTCATTCGCATGCGTAAGCTTTTCAAGACGCGGCAGTCCTAGAAAACCGCACGTCCCCTTGATGGTGTGGACAAGCCGGAAGACCGTATTAACAATATCGGAATTGTCAGGATTTTTTTCAAGATTGACCAATTCAAGATCAATGGCTTCAAAAGCTTCAAAGGTCTCAGTTAAAAACTCTCTTAACAGATCATCCATGCTGTGAGAACCCCTAAGCTTATGGCAATCCGTACATCAAGAAACGGGATCGCGCAGGGACACAGCTTGACCGATTAAGTCTTAATATATATTAAAATAAAGGCGAGCCTTTTTATAGATCTATACCGGTCATTCCGCTTCGGAACGGGGTACGCTCCTCAGAAGGAGAACATCTTCATTCAAGTCAATGAAAATATCAAAATTGCATATTTCAACAAGACGTGCCGTATAATAGGGCTGAATCAATTGAGTATCAACCGTACACTCAATGTCTCCAGTTAGAAATTTCACGCTATCATTAGGAATACGGGCATTTTCCCCCTGCGCTTCCAGGAGAAAATGCGGTGAGGAAACATCACCTTCCATTGCAACAGATAAACGACCGCCCCGCGGAATGCCCTGAAGAGCAATCAAAATAAAGTTGAGCAAAAATTTGACCTTATCTTTACCCATAAACATAGATTGCGGCAAGCGCCAGTCCAGTTCAACTTTCCCGCCCTCCATGTAACCACGAATGACAAAGGCGGCATCACTAAGATCAATTTCCGCACCCGCAGATCCGGCAGAACCAAAAGCCATACGAATGAACTGAAGTTTGGCTGAAGCCTGTTTTGCGCTTTTGCAAACCAGTTCCAGCGCAAACGCACGCATCTGCTCATCGCTTTCATCATTCATCAATTCCAGCCCATTCACAATCGCACCAACGGGACTGATGACATCATGACAAATACGGCTACATAAATAAGCAGAAAGTTCCAGATCCGAAAGTCGATTAGATATCATGATTCACATCTATCCCCTTAATCCAGGCTATTAAAGACACAAGTTCTGACCAGAGCTAAAATAAAACTGAAGTTGAATTTCAACAAACGTAAACAAGACTGAACAAGTTAACTAAAGAGAAAAACAAGGCCTTTCACGGATAATTACAACACAAACAGATCGTAGCAGAAGCTGATTTTAAAAAATACCAATTACATTCACTTTAAATAATGTTACGTGATCAGCATGAAAGACAGGCTTCTCATGATGGCGGCTCTCATTGAGCTTGTCTGGCAATCTGGAAACGCTGTCATGGACATTTACCGTTCGGATATATTCGTCTCCAAGAAGAGAGATGGAAGTTTCGTAACCAATGCCGATCAGGCTGCCGAAAAAATTATTCTGCGCGGTCTTCTGTCCATTGCTCCTGATATTCCTGTCATTTCCGAAGAGGCAAGCGATACGGGACAAAAACCCGGTGCCGGAAATGTTTTCCCGGGACGCTCTTTCTTTTTGGTTGATCCTCTTGACGGAACAGCTGGGTTCATTAAGCATGATCCTCATTTTACCATAAATATCGCTCTTGTTGAACATGAACGTCCCTACCTGGGAGTGATTTTTGCTCCCGCCATCAATCGTTTATTTGCCGGAATGGTTGATTTTGGTGCTATTGAAGCCTCTCCTGGCTCCCATAAATACAAAAACGGGACAAGCTTGATCAAAACGGCCCGCTTCCTCACTGGATCAAAAAATATCACTCAATCCGTCTCACTGCTTGTGGGTAGATCTCCAGAAAAACCGAATAGTGAAACTTTCATTAACAGCTTCATGGACAAATTACTGATCAATAAAAAAGAGATCATCGGTTCCTCACTCAAATTCTGTAAGTTAGCAGCAGGAGAAGCTGATGTTTATCCGCGCGCTGGTCCTACCATGGAATGGGATACTGCTGCCGGGCAGGCCATCCTCCAGTCCGCTGGAGGCATTGTCCTCACTAGAGAGGGGAAAAAGCTCAGATACGGCAAGAAATGTCCCGATTATAAGAACCCGCCTTTCATCGCCTGGTCAAACACAGCCCTGCCCGCGCAACTTCACAGCCTTACTGGAAGACCTTGACGTTACCTCTTCTGAGAAAAAAGACGAATACGGTAACAACCGGAAACGCAAAAGGGTAGAAAAACAACAAAAAACAGCACAAAAGAAGCAGGATAAGTTTGATTTTATCAAAATTCATCAGATTTTTATCAATCCTGCATTTTCAACCAATGGGGTTCCGCTGCCTGCTGGATCGTCCGGCGGCGTTCTTGCCAGATAAATCGCGACGTTTGATCCTGAAACAATAAGAGCTTCCTCTCGTGGATTCTCCAAATGAGCGGATTACCCCGAATCAGATATCCCCTTGATAAGGCCACAGGATCATAACCTCCATATGAAGGGGCATAAATAAAAGGATTTTCTGAAAATGCGGCAAGATTCCCTTCATTCACAAAATTCCAGCTCACCCCTTTCCAGAAATATTCATACACAGATTTTCCCTTCTTTGCTTTACCTTCAAGCATGTAAGCCACAACATCATACCCGCCCGTTGCCGCGCCTGTCTGCGAATCAGACCAATAAGCGCGATCCCCCCTTAAAGGGGCCTTTTCATGATAAAAATCAGGCTCTCCAGCAAAAGCCACCTGCAAAGAGATCAGCAGATTAAAAAAACACGCCGGAAATTTAAGCTTTCCCAGGAAACAAAGCATATCCCGCTCCTCTCCTTTTATCGCAATTTCTTTACATTATATAAATTCACAAATAGTATAGGTTTTGAAAAATATAGATAATATCATGCAGAAATTCGTTGGCATCCGGTGAGACGCGGTTTTTTTTTGCCTTCTCCGCCTTGTCGTTTTATCTGCCACAGACCTGTACTTCAGAACATGTAAATGTGGCAGAATGGAGGAATTTTAAAATGGACAGAATGAAGCATTTTTGTGCAGTCATCCTGATAGCGCTTGCGGTGTTATTTTCCCTTCAAGGGGCTGTTCCCGCACAACCTCTTGAAGGACCAACCCCTCCCCAAAATCCTGAAAATACATACACGATTGAAGAAATCATTGCCGTAGGGGACCGATTCCTTGGTGACCTTTCTCAAGGTTTGGCGCAAGTTGTTCAGAAACTCTTTTCCCGTTTCGGATCGCCGAATGGTTATGTCGTGGGCAATGAAGGAGGTTTTGCGTTCATCGGCGGATTACGGTACGGACAGGGTGAACTCTACACACGTAATGTCGGCAATTACGATATTTTCTGGCAAGGACCTTCAATCGGATGGGACTTTGGTGCGGCAGCCCTTAAGACAATGTTCCTTGTTTATAATTTGCAGAATGTAGACCAAATGTACCGCTACTATGCAGGAGCAGAGGGAAATGCCACACTAATCGGTGGGATCAGTGTTCAGGTACTGTCTAATGATAATGTTATCATTGTTCCCATTCGTGTTGGTGTCGGCGCGCGCGTTGGTCTCAATGTCGGCTATGTCAAATTTACGCCTACGCAAACATGGAACCCTTTCTGAGCCATTTCCAAAAACAGGGAAAGTACGCTTTCTGTCTTTTTCCCTGTTAGTTGTTATTGATTGATAATCATACCCTGTCACTCCCGTTTCTTTACTTCATGAGTTGGTTTCATGGACTGGACCAGAAAAAGATCAAGAGGGGCCTGTTCAAGTAGGGCAGTTTCTATAGTAGATATATCATATAAGAGAGCAGATATGGAAGATATTAACTGGACTGACGAGACACGTATATTATGCGTATAAAAACGGTAAAGGCACGACCTTGAAGCCTCATCCGTTTTCTGAAAAGATCGGAAGAAGTGCCTCTTTGCATTGACGTCTTTCCGTTCATTTGGTTCCTTCCGGGCATTGAACCTTTCGTAGCCCCGCAAAAGACATGCATCTCATCTTTTTTTCATTGTGAGACCAAAGAAAAGGCAGAACCTGAAGTGAACAGAACAAAGCGAAAGGACAGAAGCATGGATCCTCTCTTTCAGGAAATGGAAACTTTCGAACGCAAACTCTCCGGTTTAAATCAAAATGACAGGGAAGAATTGACCATTCTACGTGGTAAGCTTAAAAAGCTGGCCGCAGAGATTATCCGGTCCATTCTAGCTGAAAACGGAGAAAGACCGATCTGAACATCATCTCCAGACTCCGCTTTATACAGAATTCAGGCAATTTTTCTCCTCCCTGGAAATATAAACGCCCAGAAAGACAAATTCTTGCCTCATATCTCCAAAATCTCACTAAATTGATAAAAAACAACAAGATCACTCAAAATACTCTCCTCTTATTTACCCTATATATTCCCTTTCAAGATGTTTTTGCAGGAAATCAAAATAAAGAAAGGAGAAAAAGGAGAATTTTACTTCTGAAAGCTATAGATTTTCGGTAAAATAAACCTCCACTCAGAAAAAAGAACGCAAAGCAGAGAAAAAAGGGAGGATCACCCTCCAAAAATTAGAAAAACTGGCGTCCCCAAGGGGAATCGAACCCCTGTTTCCAGCGTGAGAGGCTGGCGTCCTGGACCGCTAGACGATGGGGACCGGGCGAAAGAGGCAAAACACCCTCTTCCCAGCATAAGACATTCAAGCCTTATATAATCTTAATATTACCCTCTCTGCAAGGAGAAACAAAATTCACTCATGAGATAGAACGAACTTCCCAATAAGATGGCCTTTCTTCGCGTCATAAAGCAGGATATACGTCCCCCCAGACAACTGAAATTCTAAGGCTAACATGTCTCCTCCCAGATCCACTCTGCTAAGACTCGCATCAACAGGTAACTTAACATGAGTGACATAGAAGGGTAATTTCCCTCTTGCATTCACCGTCTCTGGAGACTGAAAGTGCGCATCTTCTGGAATGTGATGAACCATGTTATTCACAAATTCGGATATTTTCTTCTTTTTTTTATCACTTTTCGCTATAAAATCATCTACCATGTTGTCGTGTGCCGGCTGTGGAGCTGGTAGCCCGATCTCGAGATTGCCTGTTGCGTGATCCTCCTGTTGGCTTTTTTCTGTTCCCCCAGTTGGGGTCGGTAAGACAGAGGTCATAGGGCTCACAGTTAATTTTTGGCCTCCCGCCAAAGATCGGAGGAGAATCGTTGAAAAAACGACAACCATACCGGCGATTAGGAGAATGCCCATCACGGAGACGACAATCTTCAGTGTGCGCTCTGAAGGCAGAGATACGGCACGAACTGAATGTTTTTGCCCGCCTGGCTCATTACCAGATTGCTGATTTTCCAATTCCATGAAAGCCCAGGAAAAAATATCTCAAAACATCAAAGTCAGCCCTGAGGAAGCACAACAACGGCTGGACCTCTTCCTCACGTGTCACCTGCCAGATCTTACTCGCAGCAGACTCCAGAGCCTCATTAAGACAAAGCAAGTCACCGTCACGGGCGTGAACATAATACAACCCTCACACAGGGTCAACGCTGGTGATGAAATCCACATATCCATTCCAGAACCGGTTACAGCCTGGCCTCATGCCGAAAAGATTCCTCTTGACGTCATTTATGAAGATCATGACGTGATCGTCATAAACAAACCGGCAGGCATGGTGACACATCCTGCCCCCGGCAATTTATCCGGTACTCTTGTTAACGCTCTCATGGCTCATTGCCATGAAACCCTTTCCGGAATCGGTGGACAATTGCGCCCCGGTATTGTGCATCGCCTTGACAAGGATACAAGCGGTCTCCTGGTTGCAGCAAAAAATGATCTCTCACATCAAGGACTTTCCAAACAATTTGCTGCCCATGGACGTGATGGAAAGCTAATACGAAGCTATGAAGCGCTTGCATGGAATGTCCCGAAACGCAAATGCCATAAGGTTGATGCCCCCCTGGGACGAGCCAGAACAAACCGGACCAGGCAATCTGTCTTGAAAAACGGAGGCAGGAACGCCATTACTCACTACCAGGTCATGGAAACATTTTCAGCTCACAAAAGTGATACCCGGATCGCCGCTCGGCTTGATTGCCGTCTTGAAACCGGTCGGACACATCAAATCCGCGTTCACATGGCCTATAGTGGACATCCATTGCTTGGAGATCCCCTTTACGCAAAAGGATATGAAACCAAAGCCGAACAGCTATCCGATGGCGCACGCGCGGCACTGCAGGATATGAACCGACAAGCCCTGCATGCTGGCTATCTCAGTTTTCTCCACCCGAGGTATGAAAAGCGCATTGAATTAAAGCAAGAGATACCAGATGACTTCCGTCTTCTTCTTGACGCAATGCGTCAACATAGATAAACTAACTCATTGTTGTTTATTTGTTTATCGAGTTCCTGATTATCACATAAAGCAAAAAAATAAACCGAAATAGGTGCAAGGAGATCTCCGTCAGCCGCAAATTCTGGAAAGAAATTCTGGAAAGAGGGAAGAATAATTATTAAAAATAATATACGGAACTTTACTCATTCCGGAACCTTGAGATCAGGGCTATGTGAACTATCGGGCGCAGAAACGTTGCTTCATCGTTCAGGAAAATCGTAAAAACAAAGGGGCTCAGTATGTACGGTACAGAGAACGGAAGCAGAGGAAAGAACATCACTTCCATGAACCCGGCATCCATTCCGACTCTTGAGCATACGAGCGGACTTTCCCGATACTTCATGG
Organism: Alphaproteobacteria bacterium; assembly: GCA_028599125.1. Lineage (GTDB taxonomy): Bacteria > Pseudomonadota > Alphaproteobacteria > Rhizobiales > NORP267 > JAQRMX01. The sequence continues at coordinate 29,344 of JAQRMX010000034.1, forward strand.
CAATCAGGTGCTTTCCTCTTCTGGAAAGCAGTGAGGAATATATGCTGGCTAAACGTTGGCGTAGTCATGAAGATCTGAAAGCGGCGCATAGACTTATCACGAGTCACTTACGACTCGTTGCCAAAATTGCAATGAATTATCGTGGTTACGGCTTGCCAATCAATGAGGTTGTTTCTGAAGGAAATGTCGGGCTTATGCAGGCCGTGAAACGTTTCGACCCGGATAGGGGATTCCGCCTCTCCACTTATGCCATATGGTGGATCCGTTCCGCAATTCACGAATATATTTTACGCTCATGGAGCCTTGTTAAGCTCGGTACGACCTCCAGCCAGAAAAAACTCTTCTTCAACTTGCGCAAAATCAAAGGGCAGATATCAGCCTTTGATGAAGGGGATTTGTGCCCTGATCAAGTTAAACAGATCGCGGACAGATTGGGCGTCAAAAAAGATGATGTCATTTCCATGAACAGGCGTATAGCCGGGGACAAATCCCTCAATTCTCCTATCGGCTATGCGAAAAACAATGAAGGAAACAGCGAATGGCAAGATCTACTCGCTGACGAAAGCATGAGTCAAGAACAAAAACTCGTGGAAAACGAGGAATTATTGCACCGTCGTGCGGCACTTTCTGTCGCACTCGCAAGTCTAAAAGAACGGGAAAGGCGTATCTTTGAAGCAAGACGCCTTACTGAACCCTCTCTGACTCTCGAAGAACTCAGTAAAGAATTCAAAGTGAGCAAGGAACGAATCAGACAAATTGAAGTTCGTACGCTCAAAAAAATTCAAACAACCATAGCCCAGCAAGAAAAAGCCGATATTAACTGACCTATCATGAAAAGTATTAGGTTCAGGTCTCACGGTCAACATCTCCCAAATTCCAGACCTTCTCCAAATCCAGAAAGAGTCTGGGACGCATTTCTCCGTTACCGCGCTGAAAGTAGGACAAAAACAGTGAAATTACGACCTCCCTGATAAAAAGACTCAGAAAAGAAAACAGTGGCACGGATACCGTTGCTTCAGGATAAAATCAACACCCCCATGGCCTTCTTCACACTCCGAAGACCTCGATCTCCCGCCTTTGATTTTAAGGAGGAAAAATTAAATTCAGGAATCCTGTTCCCATTGCTTCAAGGCAAGATCAATGACCTCCCGGTCTTTCTTCACGCTCAGCATACCCCGGTCTTCACCTTTAAAAATAATCGGGATCATCATCCAGCCATCTTTTTTCAATTGCTCCAGATTATAAGAAAGGTCTTCCTGATTATTGAGAAGACTGATCGTAAATCTGTCCTTCTTGGTCAATGCAAACGCCCCATAACGCAAAGCGGCACCATCCGGGACATCAAATGCATTGCTCATCGTGATGATCCCGATACTCTCCATTAGACGAGAAAACTCAATTTTTGAACTGCTATGCTGAAAAATTTCAATGAAATGGCTAGCAGAGATACTAGAATCACTATTCCGCTTCATCCGCATCTCAAAAACAGTATCATGACCAGAAATATCAACAAAAAAACTGAGTACTGCGTCCTGGCCTTCACCTTCAACTGTCCATTTCGAAATCCCGGAAAAACGATCCAGTACAGGAAGATTTTTCAAAGGCGGCGTTTCAATCGAGAAAAAGGCTTGCTGAAAACCGTTTCCAAGCTGCAGCACACGCTCCTGAGATTTAAGGGGTCGTTTAACAGAGGAAAAAGAAGAATCTAAGAGAAGGGATGGCGGAACAAAAGAGGCAGGCGATGATGATGATACTTCAGATACAGAATCGGGCGAGACAGAAGAATTCAGAAACCACGAAAAAGCGCCCATCTGTTTTCCTATACCTTTAACACTAACCTTATTTGCGCTTATAAAAAAATAAGCCACCCCGAAAATAACAAACGAAAACGGAACGGAAAGCAAAAGAATCTTCTTGTTCACACGCCCCGTTACCCAAAACCAACGGGCAAGAAAAAAGCCTGAAGCTCCTGTCTTTGAATCATTACCTGTATCTGTTAATTCTTCTGAAGAAACAGAACTCTTACCTGAAGACGAAGAGGGAGAATCTGTAGCCGTAACCATAGCCGTGGCAGCTGAAGGCGAAAGACAAACCAGATCAGACTGATCTTGTTCCGTGATCTCCTTCTTGCGAAATACGGAGGCAGTACGTTCCTTCAGTATCTCTACCAACGGCTTACCAGAAAAAGCAGAATCATTCGTTTCTACGGGAATCGAACGGACTTGAGCAGACGCAATCCCCTTACGTACAGTTGAGATCCAGTTCCTTGCCGCTGAAGGAGAAGAAGGAGAAGGAACATTCCGATGCATATTATGCACAGGGCCGCTATTTTTGAGCATCGCTGCAGCTGTAGCCTCCTTCCGCTGAAAAGCAGACTGCAGAGCAGAGCGAGACCCTGATGAAGGCATAGCGTCCCTTGAGGACACAGCCGCTCCCAAAGATACGCCGGACTTTCTATTATTATCAGACCGCACCGGAGAAGAAAAAGAAGGCGATGGTAGCGGCGAAGCAGTGCCGACAGATTCTCCCGCACGTGCACCCTGATCCAACGGCACAAAAAAACCATTCCCCTCAGAAGAAACATCAGAGAGACCTTCCGCAGGAGAAACAGCATCCTGTATCTCTGCTTCCAGCCTCGCAATAGCCTCTTCAAAAGAAAGAAGATGAGTCTTCTTCTCATCATCATCTGAAACAGACTGATTCATCCCCTCGAATTGCAAAAGAAGGGCTTTCCGCGCGCGCTTATACAAAACCCGGCGCTCCTCCTGGCCAAAAACACCAAGACTCTCAGTATTGCGCTTCAAAAGGAAATAAAATCTATCTACGAGACCTGACGTTTCCAAAGGAATGCCCCCTCCACAGATAAAAAGATAAAAATCTAAACTCTTCAAGACTGCAAAAAGCAAAGTCCAGAGCCAATAAGAGACACAGAACTAAATGTACCTCTAAAAAACAGGAAACAGAAGACTCAAAAAAACCTCTTCATTTTAACACGCATGGAGCGGATAACAATCCAGTTAAATTAATAATATATAAATAAATCATTTCTTCAAAAAATAAATAAAATTTCAGCCATGAAAGGGATCAAGAATGAGAATTGTGTCATCCCGCTCAGGACTGGTTGATAACATCGCGACAGGTACCCCTACAAGGCTTTCTATACGCCGGATGTAGGCAACCGCTCGCTCAGGCAGATCCTCCCATTTCCGTATACCAGCTGTCGATTCACGCCATCCTTCATGCGTCTCATAAACCGGTTCAACACAACTCTGTGCATCCTGTAACATCGGAAGATAATTGATCTCCTGACCTTCAAAACGGTAGGCAATGCAGATCTTGATTTCATCAAAATTGTCCAGAACATCAAGTTTCGTGAACGCAAGTCCATCAATCCCGCCAACACGCACACTCTGGCGCGTCAATACTGCATCAAACCAGCCACAGCGGCGCTTGCGGCCCGTCACAACGCCAAACTCACGGCCATAGATGCCTAACATATCGCCAAACGTGTTACTCTGCTCCGTTGGAAATGGTCCCCTTCCAACGCGAGTCATATAAGCCTTCGCAATACCAAGAACATAATCAAGATTACGCGGTCCCATTCCCGAACCCGTAGCGGCCTGTCCTGCAACTGTATTGGATGACGTTACAAAAGGGTAAGTTCCGTGATCAACATCAAGCATCGTGCCCTGTGCACCTTCAAAAAGAATCCGCTTACCAGCTTTCTGACACCCTTCCAAAACCCTGCAGGATGAACCCATATAAGGCAAAAGCCTCTCCGGAAAAGAAAGCAGATAGTCCAGTAAATCACTTGCTTCAACAGCAGACTGACTAAAACCGCGACGCAATGCGTTATGATGCGAAAGGAGATGAATAACTTTGTCGTAGAGGGTATCAGGGGACGACAGATCCACAAGGCGAATAGCTCGCCGACCAACTTTGTCTTCATAAGCAGGACCGATACCGCGCATAGTCGTCCCAATGCGCGGCTCCCCCTTGGCATTTTCCTGCAAAGCGTCCAGCTCCTGATGCACAGGTAAAATCAAAGACACATTTTCTGCAATACAAAGATTATCAGACGTTATTGATACGCCCTCTCGCTGCAACTTCTCGATCTCAGAGATCAACGCCTGCGGATCAACAACAACCCCGTTGCCAATTATCGACAATTTCCCCTTTCGGAGCACACCCGAAGGCAACAGATTCAGTTTGTACGTCGTTCCATCAATTACAAGCGTATGGCCCGCATTATGTCCCCCCTGAAACCGCACAACAACATCTGCGCGATGCGATAACCAGTCAACAATCTTTCCCTTTCCTTCATCACCCCATTGCGAACCAACAACAACAACATTAGCCATCTTCACGCCTTTCCCTCTGAATTTACTTACGAAACTCACAGATCATACAAGTTTCAAAATAAGCAACATCCCGGAATAATCAGTCACACACACCGATCTGCCAAAAACCGCATGAGCTATTTCTAGAAACATAAAGCACTGATAAAGAACATATTTTAGAAAAGGCTGGAATAAAAAATAGAAAAAACAAGTTTAAAAAATAAAAAACCTTCGTCCAGAAAGCCCTGAAGCCCATCATACAACCAAAAAAACGGAACCGCCTGAATAAAAAACAAACGCCAACAGCATTCGAGTATAGACAAAAATGCACCCGCTTCAATACGCAAGTTAATAAATATGAATAAATCAGGTGATCGCTGGAATGATCGCGTGCAAACAGGACGAAAAGACAAAAAAGACGCAAAACTAACTTCGCTCTCCTCCCTTCATCATCGTCTGCACAATCCCGACAGACAATACAGGAAGCACCCTAAACTCAAAAACAATTCAAAACCAAATCTTCGGATGTATAAACACTGCGACTTTAAGCGCAAAGCTCAATAGCCACAGCAATATCCTCTACAATCTCCTGAATAAGACTCTTGTCATCACCCTCAGCCATCACACGAATTAGCGGCTCCGTCCCCGAACGACGAACAAGCAAGCGACCATTCTTGCACAAACGCCTGTTTCCTGCCTCAATCGCCTTACGGACACGGTCATCTTCCAAAAGATAGACATTATTAGTCTGAATATTGCGCAGAACCTGAGGAAGCAAATCAAAAGTCCCACATAATTCACTCACTTTCATCTTCTTTTCAACAACCATGGACAGAATCTGCAATGCCGCAACAAGACCATCTCCCGTTGTTGAAAAATCAGACAGAATGATGTGGCCGGATTGTTCGCCTCCTAGATTATAACCACAACGACGCATATGCTCTAATATATGACGATCACCAACTGCTGTCCGTTCCAGAGCCAAACCCTGCCTCTTTAAAAAGCGCTCCAGACCAAGATTCGACATAACTGTGGCAACGACACCACCGGAAGAAAGCCGGCCACTCTTGTGCCAGGAATCCGCAATCAAACCAATAAGATGATCTCCGGCAATAACATTGCCTTTCTCATCAACAATAATCAGACGGTCCCCATCTCCATCCAATCCAATCCCGATATCTGCCCGATCCGCACAAACCTCCCGGCACAAACCAGCAGGAGACGTGGAACCACATTGTTCGTTAATATTCAGACCATTCGGCTTATCATTAATCGCAATGACCTCAGCACCCAACTCCCATAACGCCGCAGGCGCAACCTTGTAGGCCGCACCATTGGCGCAATCAACCACAATACGCAAACCCTCAAGACTGAGGTGACGGGGAAAAACATGTTTGACAAACTCAATGTAACGCCCCTGCTCATCATCAACCCGGCGCGCCCTTCCAATATCAGACACCGCCGCACGCCTGCTTGACAGATCTTGACAGAAAAGGGACTCAATCTCTCCCTCAACTTCATTTGACAATTTACAACCATCCGGACCAAATAATTTGAGGCCATTATCGTAATAAGGGTTGTGCGAAGCCGAGATCATCACGCCGATATCCGCACGCAATGAACGGGTCAACATCGCCACCGCTGGGGTCGGCAGAGGACCAAGGAGAAAAACATCCACCCCTACAGACGTAAAACCCGCAACAAGCGCTGATTCAATCATATAGCCGGATAAACGTGTATCCTTGCCAATAACCACACGGTGGCGATGGTCACCGCGCTTAAAATATAAGCCCGCCGCCATGCCAATTTTAAGAGCAAGTTCAACTGTCATGGCATCACCATTAGAACGCCCACGAATACCATCAGTTCCAAATAGTTTATACATAATCAAATCATCACGATCCAAAGTTCAAAAAGATACCAGAAACGACAAAGCACAAATCAACCTAAAATGTAAACCCATTCCAGAGAATGCGCCCTCCCCATCGATCGCCTTCTTAGCTCAGGCCACACACAGCCAGCCAGCTCAAAAGAGCCTGGCGGGTCGCAGCAACATCATGCACCCGTAAAATCTGCACACCTTGTGCCGCTCCACATAATCCCATGGAAAGAGAGCCCGCAACACGTTTAATAGGAGCATTGACACCTGTTACATAACCAATCGTCTTCTTGCGCGATACGCCAAGCATGAGGGGGACACCAAGCCCATGAAAAAGAGAAAGACACCGCATTAGTTCGAGATTCTGCTCCAAGGTCTTCCCAAAACCAATACCTGGATCAATAATCAAACGATCACGTGTGATGCCGGCAGATTCAGCTCTGTGTATATGAGAAGATAATGCATCATAAACGTCAAGTACCACATGTGAAGAGCTCCTCACACTCTCTTCACGAAAAGAGAAAGAATGCATCAAAACGACATTGCAAGAGCAACAAGCCAGAACAGAAGCCGCCTCCTGATCATAAGAAAGTGCTGAAATGTCATTGATCAGCGCAACACCAAACATCGCCGCTTCCGACATAAGCGAAGCCTTCCGTGTATCAACCGACAAGAAGGCACCCTCTTTCTGCAATTCCTTCAAAACAGGAAGAACACGCGCCCGTTCCTCCTCAAGAGAGACCGGATGAGAACCCGGCCTGGTCGATTCCCCTCCGATATCAAGAATGTCGGCCCCTTCAGAAAGGAGACGACGGGCATGAATTACCGCACATTCCGGATCAAAAAAAGCGCCTCCATCAGAAAAAGAATCAGGAGTTACGTTAACAATACCCATGATTAAAGGCACTCGCATCGCAGCAAACCGACCAAGGGAACGCGATGACGTCACCGCATTAACACAATCCCGCAACTCAACAGATCTCACATCCCGGAGTTCCCGAACCGTCATATAGCGGCTCCTTACACCCCGCTTTTCCCTTTCAAGAATCAGTCCCCCTGTGAAATAAAGAGGACCACCCGCAAGAGGAAGCAAATCCGGAGAGTTTAATTCTGCGAAAGATAGAAAACCAACAGGTTGAAAATAAAGACCTGATTCCATGAATAACAGCCTGAAGAAAGACCCTATCCTGTCTCAACGAGAAGGAAAGACACAGGGCTACCGATAACGCAACATACCATAGCGAGATTACAAAAAAAGCAGCCAACAGCTCATCTCATACAACGTCTTCCGGTGAACTATCTTCCAGTTCAGGATCATCCTTCTCCCTTACTTTCCTTCCCTTTCCTGCAACCGGAACAGAAGAAGAGCAGATTTCTGGCTCATTTTTCTCACTTTCACGGACAGGAGGATCACCCTTTAGCAAATCCTCAATTTCTTTACCCGAAAGAGTCTCATACTCCAAAAGGCCCATCGCCAAAACTTCAAGAGCCTCCCTGCGGCTTGTTAAAATCCTCCGGGCCTCCTGAAGGGCCTCATCAATAAAACGTCGCATCTCCCCATCAATTTTCTGCGCTGTCGCCTCAGATATATTCTGTTGACGAGCCACCGAATGACCAAGAAAGACTTCTTCCTGATTTTCTCCGTACATAACCGCACCAAGCTCATCAGAAAAACCCCAGCGCGTTACCATTGAGCGTGCCAAATGAGTTGCCTGCTGAATATCCGACGCAGCGCCGGAGGTCACATTCTTCCAGCCAAAAATCATTTCTTCAGCCACGCGTCCTCCCATCATAACAGTAAGCCGCGATGTCATCTGTTCAAAACTGAGAGATAATTGATCACGTTCAGGAAGTTGCATGACCATCCCAAGTGCCCGGCCACGTGGAATAATGGTTGCCTTGTGCAGAGGATCAGAAGCAGGAACAGACAAAGCCACAAGAGCATGACCAGCTTCGTGATAAGCCGTGAGGCGCTTTTCCTTTTCATTCATCACAAGAGACCGGCGCTCGGCGCCCATAAGAACCTTGTCCTTGGCATCTTCAAATTCCTGCTGCGTAACCAGACGCCTGGAACGACGAGCTGCAAGCAAAGCTGACTCATTAACCAAATTCATCAGATCCGCACCGGAAAAGCCAGGAGTCCCGCGCGCAATCATCTTTGAATCCACGTCTGGGGCAATGGGAACTTTGCGAATACGAATATGGACTTTCAGAATCTTTTCACGACCAAGAATATCTGGATTGGGAACAACAACTTGGCGATCAAAACGACCGGGACGCAGTAGGGCCGGATCAAGAACATCCGGACGGTTGGTCGCAGCGATCAAAATGACCCCTTCATTGGATTCAAAGCCATCCATCTCCACCAAAAGCTGATTTAACGTCTGCTCACGCTCATCATTGCCACCGCCAAGACCAGCACCACGATGCCGACCAACAGCATCAATTTCGTCAATGAAGATAATGCAGGGGGCATTCTTCTTTGCCTGTTCAAACATGTCACGTACGCGGCTTGCCCCCACGCCAACAAACATTTCCACAAAATCAGAACCAGAAATCGTAAAAAAGGGAACATTTGCCTCACCGGCAATCGCACGTGCCAATAATGTCTTGCCGGTCCCGGGAGGACCAATCAGAAGGGCTCCCTTGGGAATCCTTCCTCCAAGACGCTGAAATTTACTTGGATCACGCAAAAACTCAACAATTTCCTGAAGCTCTTCTTTTGCTTCGTCAACACCTGCTACATCCTCAAATAAAACACGACCATGTGTCTCGGTAAGAAGCCGTGCTTTTGAACGACCAAAACCCATCATCTTCCCACCGGATCCCTGCATTTGCCGTAGGAAAAAAATCCAACCAACAATAAAAATGATCATCGGCAAATAAGATATAAACAAATTAAAAAGAGATAAGAGGTTCTTTTCTTTCTCTTTTACAAAAATCAGCACATCCTTGTCACGGAGACGAGCCGTCAAGTCCGTTCCCTGCGGGATCATTGTCCTGAAACGTTTACCATGTTTCAGATGTCCTATAATGACCTGGTCTTCAATTGTCACATCTTTCACATGACCGGAATCAACACTCTTAAGAAATTCAGAAAAAACAATCTCTTGCGTCTTGACGTTCTGCGCCTGTCCCTGAAACATCTGATAAAGTACGACCAACAACAAACAAAGGATCGACCACAAGGCAAAATTGCGTAAATTTTTGTTCATATTCATCCTTCTGGCCACAGCACAGATCAAACCAGGAAGAAACGCCGCAACGCAAAACTGGTCCGAACCCCAAACCACTCTCTACTCACCCCCGCTTAGAATAAAGCGAGTGGCAGCACTTGCCAAGTCTAACACGCAGTCACGAAATAAACTGAAAAATTATCCCGCTTTTCAAAAAAAAGATTCAATCATATTTTTGATCTGTAAGCAAAAGCTCAGACTCCAGACCGACAAAAACCACATCCGGACATCCCTCTGATTCGGGTAAAATCAGGGGCGGCGCGGCAAGAAAAACATCACCTCTCCACACAGATGGACAGGTGCGTCCGATCACAGATGAAAAGCGATGTTTTTCCTTTATCTGAACCATTTCTGACCATCCGCAGACGCCAAGTGCCTTGATTTTTACAGGACCGGGTGCCACCGCACTCAAACGAACATGAAACCGGCCATCCCACAAAACATCATCCCCCGGCTTAACATTAATTTCCGGCAAACCATGCCTCCCAAATTCCCTCCAGATCAAAATATTATCCCTGCCGATATCAATACAGCAGCCATGGAGAGTCCGCCGCCCGGAGCCCCCTGTAGCAATCACATAAGCCAGAGCCTCACTAGAACGGGCACGAGGACGTACAGACTGACCTCCCACAAGCATCAGCGCCTTTACAAGCAGACGCAATATCAATTCTTCAGGCGCCTCACACAAAATCGAACGATCCAGAATACAAAAACCCGCAGGATCAAAGCGTGCAGCACGAGCAGAAAGGTGAACAACCATAGAAGATAAAGCCGTTCGCACACGGCGCATACGACGTGCTGTATCAGCCAATCGCCGAGCCGTCAGGCCCTCAGAAGACATTGCAGGAAAAAGAGAGCGAAAACGAACACGTGCAAAACCGAAATCATGATTGCCCGGATCATCCAGGAACGGATGACCAGACGCCTTAACTGTGGCACGCAAGCGTCCAACAGGCACGTTCAGGAAAGGACGACAAAGACGAAGTCCTGAAACCCGCCTCTCCGTCTCCATCCCGGAAAGCCCGTCAACACCGGAACCACGGCTAAGACGTAAAAGAAAGGTCTCCGCCTGATCTTGCAAATGATGCCCCGTAAACAAGCACCCTAATTTGTGCTTCCGGCACGCCTCTAACAGAAGACGATAACGATTCTCCCGTGCAATTTCCTGAATATTTGAAATCGGCTTCCGGCCACACCAGGAGAGATATTGGCAAGGCAAACCAAGACCGCCAGCCCATTCAGAAACCTGAAGGGCGACAGAATCAGAACCTGGACGCAAACCATGATCAACAGTCAAAACGACAACAGTAGAAGACAGATTCATCCTGCTATGCCAGGACGCAACAGTCAGCATCAGTGCAACAGAATCACACCCCCCGGAAACAGCAAGGCCAATCCCCTTTTCATGAAGCCAAGGCGTAAACAATTCAGAAATTTCTTCCCCGGAAAGGGGCGCAAAAGGATCAACAACCGACACGCACCGCCTCTTGAATAGCTTGAGACCTGATCCGGGAAGACGCATGGGGATAAGCACGCTTCAACATCGAAAAACCAGAACAAGCCGCCTCCGTTTCATCAAGCCTGGCAAAGGAAATCGCAAGACGCAACAAGCTATGAGTTCTTCTCTCATCATTTGTATCATTCTGGTAAATCTTCAGAAAAATATCAGCCGCATCACGAAAATTACCCTGTAAAAAATAACTTTGTCCAAGCCAGTAATGCGCACGAAAAGCACGCTCATCGTCCGGATACGTATCCATAAAAGACCGCAGAGCCTTTTGCGCTTCTACATAATTTCCTTGCAAAATAAAAGTGTACACCTCTTCATAAGAGTAGGGAATGAAACGCCCATCGCCCGGATCTGAAAACAGATCATTGACAATATTTCCTTCCCCTTCACCAGAAAAACGAACAGAAGAAACAGAAGGCATCACATCCACAGAGACCGAACGAACCGGAAGCAAAGAGCCACGAGAACCCTCTCCGGAAGACAAAACCTTATCTTCCCCTTCCTCCCACAGAGAATAAAAATCAACTCGTTCCAAAGGATCCGCCTCTACTTTTCTCTTGAAATCCGAGCGCGTGCCTATACGGGATTGTAACTGATCAAGGCGAAAAGAATGCTCCTCCACTTTGCCCGTCATATCACGTAACTGCATCTCCACTTCATTAAGCCGCGTACTCACAGGATCCACAAGTGTGAAAATATCTTGAGCAGAGGCCACACTCCCCCAGATCATAGACGCCGGAATGATCAGACAAAGCAAACTCAGATCCCGCCACAGGGAAAGAAAAGAAGGAAAAAAACAAGCATAGCAAAAAGAAAAAAAGCGCGTATTCATAACGTTAATACCTTTCCTGCTTGTATAAAAACACAAAACTTTCTTAAACGCAGAACCAGAAAGAACAGAAAGAAGAACTGTTTACCAGCAGACACTTAAAGGCAGAAACACAAAGCGGCAACAGGCGAAAACAACCGCTTATCAATGCCCCCTTGAGGATGTCGGCACAACAACAACACGGCGGTTTTGTGACCAACAGGAAAGATTCTCACAAAGCGAAACAGGACGTTCCTTCCCGTAAGCAACTGTCCTCAAACGCGAGGCAAGAATCCCCTTTTTCAGCAGATAATTATGAACAACCGCCGCACGACGCGCACTCAAAGCCAGATTATACTCCCGCGTACCCCGCTCGTCCGCATGTCCCTCAATACGAACATAAAGGTTTCGGTAATGTTTCAGCCAACGGGTCTGTGCATCAAGGACAGTGCGCGCTTCTCTCGACAACTTCGCACTATTGACCGAAAAGAAAACGCGATCCCCTACACTCACAATAAAATTTTTCCAGGATCCGGGGATCGTAGAATTCGGCGTATTAATCCAATTTTTCGTGGGAGGAACAGACAGAGATTTTTTACTTTCTAAAAAAGAAGTAGGATTACACGCCGTTAAAAGTAAAAAGGTACCTGCCAGAAAAAAAGCTGGACGCCAATGGATTAAACGATATCCAAGAAAAATCATTTTATACTCCCTGAACAAGCCCATAAAACAGAGACACAACCTGCAATTTCCCTTCAAGCAGAATCCCCTCCGCTCCCGTGAGTCTCACACAGGAAAAGAAACAACGCAACGAACCACACAGAATTTCATATAAACAGAACACAAGAGTAGCTTTTTCTTCAAAAGAGATTCAACTCCTTCCTTCATAACGCAAAATTATTATCCAAAAGAAAATTCTCTAAAATAAATCGGAAATTATTTCCCTGAACCCAGAACGCAAAAAAATATCAAAAAGACGGAACCTCCCCTACAAGAACGAACGTTTTGAAAAACAGAAGATGACGGAAAAAAGAAGAAACTGTAAAAGAAAAATGACAGACACCTGTTTGGACCATAATTTCTAATCAGCAAGGGGCGACCAGGATGGGTCCGAAGCAAAAGTTGGCGTTGGAACGCGACGTTCATTGTGACCTGTCAGATCAATCGACCACAATTGCGGTCCACCTTCAGAACCCGGAATATCACGAAAAAACATCAAAACACGACCATTAGGAGACCAGGTCGGCCCCTCATTATGAAAGCCCTCAGTCAAGATTCGTTCCCCGCTCCCGTCAGGGTGCATCACACCAATTTGAAAACGACCGGATATTTGTCTGGTAAAAGCAATCAGGTCCCCACGGGGAGACCAGACCGGCGTTGCATAAAGACCCTTACCGAATGAAATGCGATGCGGATTGGAGGCATCTGATTTCATAGCATAAATCTGCTGTGTTCCGCCCCGATCGCTTTCAAAAACAAGGTTCTGACCATCCGGCGCATAAGACGGAGCAGTGTCAATCGACAGGCTGTGAGTAAGGCGTTTTGTCGCCCGTGTACGCAAATCCATTGTATAAAGATTAGCATTTCCGTCACTCTGTAAACTCATTGTAACATGACGGCTCCCCGGAACAAAACGGGGAGAAAACGTCATATTTCCCAAATTGCTTATAATTTCCCGGCGCCCCGTCTGAACATCAAGTAAAATCACCCGCGGTTGCTCTCCAGAAGGGAAAGACATATAGACGATTTCCCGTAGATTTGAGCCGAAACGGGGCGTTAGAACCAGATTCCGGCCATCGGTCAGATAGCGCAGATTAGCACCGTCCTGATCCATTATCGCTAAACGCTTGATACGCGTCTCCTTAGGCCCACTCTCTGCAACAAAGACAATCTTTGTATCGAAATACCCCTTCTCTCCGGCCAGACGCTCATAAATCACGTCAGAAATAATATGGGCGATACGACGCCAGTTGCCCGCCTGAATGAAAAGACGCTCACCAGCAATTTGTTGCCCGGAAAACACGTCCCATAACCGAAATTCAACCTTAAGACGATCACCGGCATCCCTGACAATACTCCCAGCAACAAGAGCCTGAACATTGATAGCCCGCCAGTCTTCAAATCGTGGCACGATCTCAATCATATTGATCTGCGATAAATATGCAGACGGAGGAACGGGCAGAAATAAACCTGATCTCTCTAAATTTTCACGGATAACCTGCGACAAACGCGCACCAAAATAACCTCCCGTTCGGTCCAGAAAATCAGGGATAGCAAGAGGAAGAGGCTCCACATTGCCTTCCACAAGGTCAATTTCGACAAGCGCATGAGCAACACGCACAGGAAAAGCAAGGCTGAAAGTAAGAAAAACAGGAAAAAAACAAAACAGGACGACCCATACAAAACGCGAACGGCCCCCCACGGGACGCATGTCTTTACACTGCAACATGAATCTCTTTCCCTTTCACTGTCCAGTCATATCCGAATCTATATTAAAAACCCAGAATCTTTCTCGGATCAAAATTCACTATCAAATCACGCCATATCTCATATTTCCGTGGCGGCAAACGGTAAGGTGCACAACGATAAAGAGCACGGCGTGCGCTATCAACCGCAGCCAAAAAAGCTGCTCCCGTCCCTTTTGTGAGCAATTTAGGAGCAACGGATATATTTCCATTTGGGCTAAGAGTAACACGAAATTTCACAGACAAATTTTCTGCGCTACGGACCCCTACCGGGAGGTTCCAGCACCGTTTAATCTGCTGATAGAGAGAAGATAATTCGCTTTGTGTCAGGCTGGGAGCAGATTTTGAGGGAACTGACGTCTCTGGTTGGGCACGCTCTTCAGGCAATGAAGAAGGAGAAGGCCTCAATGAAGGAGAGGCTGGCCTTTTGTCCAGTAAGGCGGGAACTTGATCAACATATTCCTGATCCACCTTATCCTTCGGCCTGGCTCTGCGCCGTTGATCCGGCATTTCCGCTTTACGCCCTGCTGCTTCCGGAACAGGCAGTGCAACAGATATCCCGGAAGATATCTTGCGGGGCCCGACGGAAGAAACGGGAAGCGGCGCAGGTAATACAGGTCGATGAAACCCCTTCACATGAGGACGCACTTCGGGAATTACAGGAAGGATAGACCGTTTCACTATTTTTCTGGACGGTATCACGGGCCTTTGTGAAGGTAATTCTGCCGCCATTCCAGCAAATCGCAGGCTCTCCACACCCATAATATCAACAGACACAGCAGGAATAATATCAATTTTCAGCTTCTCAAACGAAGGAAATGAAAAGATAGAGATAATAAAAACTGCTATATGCCCAAATGAAGAGAGAGCCCAAGCTTCCGTGCACCACCGACCGAGCTTACCCTCCGGCCTTAGGTTCTGTAATGAGAACGATGCGATGAAATCCGGCAGCACCTATTACCTCCATAACATCCATGATTCGTCCATAATTAACAGCCTTATCTCCTCGCACATAAATACGCGTCTCACGATCATTGTCCGCAAGTGCGCTCAATTTCGGAGCGAGACCATCAAAATCAACCTTCTTACCACGAAGAAAAACAGATCCCGTATCGTTAATTGTCACAACAATCAGCTCCTGACGGCTTTCCACAGGAGATGCCCTGGTTTCCGGAAGGTCAACAGGCACACCGACAATCAGCATAGGTGCCGTAATCATGAAGACAATCAGCAAAACCAGCATGACATCCACAAAAGGTGTCACATTGATCTCTGCCAAAGGGGCTCTCCGCGGTCGCCGGCCCCTTCGGGAAGAATCAGAAAGCTCTCTGAAAGCGCCTGCAGCCATCTCTCATCCATGCCCGTCAATATGACGCGAAAGAATAGCTGAGAACTCATCTGCAAAACCCTCCAACCGCATCGTGAGATAGGAAATCTGATTGAGGAACTTATTGTAAAAGACAACGGCAGGAATGGCAGCCAACAAGCCAAGAGCCGTTGCAAACAAAGCTTCCGCAATCCCCGGTGCGACAACTGCCAGATTCGTGCTTTTTGAAAGAGCAATTGCCTGAAAACTATTCATAACGCCCCAGACCGTACCAAAAAGACCAATAAAAGGAGCCGTAGAACCAATCGTTGCAAGAAATAGCAACCGTTTCTCAAGACGTCTCAGCTCACGACTGATCGTCACATTCAGAACTTTCTCAATCCGCCACTGCAATCCGGG
>JAQRMX010000035.1 GCA_028599125.1 Alphaproteobacteria bacterium
CTTAGAAATGGTCAGCATAATATTCTTCCATTCATGAAAATTTGCAAGATGTATTAAACCTTTGGTAATGTTCACAATGGTTTCCTTACAAATTGTTCATTTTTATTAAACAGAAACAGATAATGAGGGTACCGTGTTCCGGTCCTTCGTAAAGTACTTTCGCTTTGCCTTCATAAATACGACAACGGCGGATCATTTTGGTTCTCCCGGAACAAGGACAGAGATTGTGCGATTGGCACAGGCCCAGAAGGATGTTTTTTCAGGATCAGCGGGTACGTTCTCCTGAGAACTTTGTATTCTGCAAAAAAAAAGACAAGATGAAGCATGGCCATCAGGTTAGCGGATGAGAGTAATAGGCACAATGGCACAATGCATAGTTTTTTACCTTACGATGGTGATTATCAGGAGGAAGCTCGCGTTTCTCTTATTTTTATGCTATTTTGCGCTGCTTGCTGTCTATGATGTGTGCCGGGGCATTACCTTTTTTCTGTTCCCTGAAGGAAATTTTCTTGATTTGCATCACAGATGAGCAGGCTTATTGCAGAGCATTCCTGATCACGGAAGCAGGATATGTGGGGTGGATTGAATGATTTTGCACCCATATGGATATCAAAAAATTCTTGATGATTTGGTAAATTTGACCTTATCGGCAGGTCCGGTAAGCGCTTTAACAGATAAATATTTCAGTTATGCGCGGCGTACTGCTGAAAATTTCGGGGATGTTGAAGTCGTTTACGCAGTCTTTTTGAGACGGCGCGTTATTGCTGCCCTGGAACCGGCTATTTGTTTGATTCGCAAGCTCGCACCACAGGCTCAGATTATTTCTTTTTTTGAGGAGGGCAGCGTTGTACCGTCAGAGCGCAAACTTCTTGAAGTGAGAGGTTCATATGCAGAACTATCAGAACTTGAAACCTTGATTCTTCAGAAGGTGGGTTTTCCGTGTGTCTGTGCAAACAATACCTATGAATTGTGTAAGACTCTACCGAGTGTATCCTTTATAGATATGCATGCGCGCCATGCAACCGGACCGGAAATGAGCCTTCTTGCGGCTTATGGTGCGTCTGTGGGAAGCGCGGCAGCCCAGTCTGAGACTCCAGACATCCGGGGCTTTATCGGCTCTTCACAGGATATGACTGCGCCGTTTTTTGGAAAAAATCAGGGAATGGGGACAATTCCGCATGCCCTGGTTGGTTACGCGGGTGGGGATATAGTTTCTGCCCTTGAAAAATTTGAAAGAGCTATGCCTGATTTACAAACGCTGGTTGCGCTTGTTGATTATCAGGGGCTTGAAGTAACTGATTCGATTCGTTCCGCGCACTGGTTTTTTAATCATTCAGGGCTTGAAACGCGTGGAAAGACCCTCGGTATCAGGCTTGATACACATGGGAGCCGTTTTGCAGAGGGTCTGGATTACGAAAAATCCATTGATGTTGTCAGTGAATGGCTTGGCGTGGAGGGGGAGTATAATATTGTTGAGTATGTGATGGGACGTTGTGCCTTCCAGATTGATTCAAATAACACCCTAGTTGATCAGATACGCCGTATCTTATTCGGTAAAGGCGTTTCAATTGCTTCCATTTTTCATATTCGCCGGGCGCTGGATGAAAAAGGCTTCAGACAGGTAATCCTCATTGCTTCTTCAGGGTTCGATGTATTCAAATGTCTCGTGACCGGTGCTGTCAGAGCTCCCGTTGATGTTGTTGGTACGGGCAGTTACCTTCCTTCTACATGGGAGGAAACTTATGCTACAGCAGACGTTATATCCTATGACGGAAAGAACCGTGTGAAGCTTGGTCGTGAGCATCTCTTTGAGCGTAAATTGAACGAGCCGTGTTTAGAAAAGGGAAGAACTTTTTTCAGAAAAGAAACATGATAAAGGTGAATGGGGCCCAGCCTGATATATTTACCATGCAGAGAAAAAATTATGCCGTGAGGATCCTGGATGGGGGAAGAGAATGTGATTGGGATGAATCAGGTAACTACAGAGCGGGTCATTGGGGAACTGAGACGAATCAAAGGTCCTGATCTGAAAGAGGATATTATCACTCTTGGTCTTGTTTCAGACATAGTGGTGAGGGGAGGGAATGTTTGTTTTTCCATCTCGGTTAATCCAGCGCGTGCAGCGCAGTTGGAACCTATGCGTCAGGCAGCTGAGCAAGTCGTTGGCAGTATGGAAGGCGTTACACGGGCGATTGTTACGTTAACAGCTCATTCTGGCGGAGAACACGCATCACATCAGCGGCCTCAAGAGGCTCGAAAATCCTCCGAACTGATCGGTCTTTCTCACATAAAACACATTATTGCTGTTGCTTCCGGTAAGGGAGGCGTCGGAAAATCAACAGTTGCCGTTAATCTGGCGCTTGCCTTTCGTGCCGTTGGGCTGAAAACAGGTATTCTTGATGCGGATATTTATGGTCCGTCAATGCCACATCTTCTTGGTCTAACCGGAACGCCGGTTTTATCGGATACGAATACATTTATCCCGCTGGAGGGGCATGGTCTCAAGGTTATGTCTATCGGATTTCTGATTGATCCTGATCAAGCTGCAATCTGGCGGGGGCCAATGATTATCTCCGCGCTGACACGAATGTTACGCGATGTGCAGTGGGGTGAACTAGACATTTTAATTATTGACATGCCACCGGGGACCGGCGATGCACAATTGACACTAGCTCAGAAAGTTTCCCTTTCCGGGGCACTAATTATTTCAACACCCCAGGATCTTGCTTTGCTTGATGTGCGTAAGGCAATTCAGATGTTTCGGAGGTTGGAGGTTCCTCTTTTGGGTCTTGTTGAGAATATGAGCTACTTTTTGTGCCCCCATTGCAAAGTGCGTACGGATATTTTCGGTCGTGATGGTGGCCGTAAAGAAGCTGAACGGATTGGCATAAAATTCATAGGCCAGATACCTCTGGAAATGGTTATTCGTGAGCAATCTGATGCAGGAAATCCCGTCACTATATCCATGCCAGATAGCCATTATGCTGGGATGTATCGGACTATTGCTGCGAAGGTGTTTTCACAGCTTGAAGACACAGAGGGCGGATAAATTCAGAATCTGAGGTTTTTTCTCCGTTTGTGCCCTGCTCGTAAGACTGGAGAGAATATTCCGGGGAAGAAGGCTCTGAGTTTGACGGTTTTTTCGTTCCTGTGCCGATTAAGGGGTGTTCGTTTTTACTCCATCCACCCGTGATAATTGTGTGCTATGATAATTGTTTCTAACAAGGCACTCCGGCAGGACTCCATTAACTTTTAAGTGAGGGGGCATGCGTTGGTTGCAAGTTTTTCCTGGATATTTATTTCATGGGTGAAGTTTTTCTAACCAAAAGTCGTCCAAATGCTAGGGGGAGGTTATCAAAATGGGAAATAATATCATCGGGTGAAAATTGTTTGATGGGGACTTTTGTATAGCCAAAGGTGACAGCAATGACGTTTATGTTTGCTGCGCGTGCGGCAGCAATATCAACTTCTGTGTCTCCTACCATGATGGTGCGATCCCTGACCCCGTTTAGTGCGTTCATAGTAAGCAACAGGTGGTCAGGGTGTGGTTTGCGTACGTGATAGGTATCGCCACCAGCAACAAGTTTGAAATGTTGTAAATAACCAAGCTTCTCAAGCAAGAGATGTGCAAAATCAGTCATTTTATTTGTGCAAACCGCAAGGGAAGCGCCTTGCTCGCGCAAACTTTTCAGACAGGCCTCTACACCGGGGAAGGAAAAACTCTTCAGTTCATGAGTCATGCTGAATTCATAATGTTTCAGGAAGACTGGAAAGAGTTTTTCATATACGCTCTGTTCAATCTTGCAATTACTGGCTGCTAATCCTTCCCTGATCATAGCCATTGTCCCGTCGCTGACGAATGGCCGCAAATTCGCAAGGGACATGGGTGCTGCACCGACCAATTCAATGGTCCTGTTCAGGGCAAAAAGTAAATCAGGAGCACTATCTACAAGCGTACCATCAAGATCAAACAATATAGTTGAGCCACGGAGACACATTCCAATTTCATAGCTTCTGTCAGAGGCTATGTCGATAAATTTATATCTCCTGGGGTCTATATTCTTGAATATTTTAACATATTGAACTTATCATTCTGATAATTTTTCACTTTCTTAATTATGAATATTGAACCTTTTTCAGGGTATGTGGGACTGGAAAATTTTCTGAAGGCTCATTGTTTCACTCCTGATTCTGGTTTAGGCTCATTCATTCGCTTTCAGGTTATTTTGTAGCGTTTTCTGATTGGAGGTATAGGGTGAAACTTCAAGATTCTTCGCTATTGCGAGAACAGGCATATGTTGATGGGCAGTGGGTCGGCTGCCCCTCCCTCCCTGTATTTGATCCAGCAACTGGAAGCAGGATTGCTTCGGTTCCATCTCTTCAAAGAGAGGACGTTAAACACGCCATCAGGTGTGCCGGGGCTGCGTTTTGCTCATGGTCACGTCTGCTAGCCGGGGAACGGGCAGGGTTCTTGCGGCTTTGGATTGATCTGATCAGGAAAAACAAGGAGGATCTGGCTTTCCTGATTACCTGTGAACAGGGAAAACCTCTTTCTGAGTCCCGTGATGAAGTTGATTATGGCGTTTCTTTCCTGGAATTTTATGCGGAAGAGGCGAAGCGCCTTTATGGAGAAACTATCCCACCTTTTCGTAGAAGTTCACGGATTGTTGTGACAAAAGAACCTCTTGGTGTTGTTGCAGCGATTACTCCATGGAATTTTCCTATGGCTATGATTACCAGAAAAATTGCTCCGGCTCTTGCCGCTGGTTGTACTGTGGTTTGCAAGCCGGCCATTGAAACTCCATTGACAGCGCTTGCGCTTGTTGCGCTTGCTGAGCGAGCTGGCATCCCTCCCGGTGTTTTTAACGTTGTTACAGGAGATGCGGTCCAGATTGGCATTGAATTGACAGCGAACCCTTTGGTGAAACTCATTGCCTTTACGGGGTCAACGGCGGTCGGTAAATTGCTGATGAATCAGAGTGCTTCAAGCGTGAAGAGACTGCTGCTTGAGCTTGGAGGAAATGCTCCTTTTATCATATTTCCAGATGCGGATATTGATAGTGCGCTTAGTGGCGTCATGTTTTCAAAATATCGGAATATGGGCCAGACCTGCATTTCTTCCAACCGCATCTATGTCCATGAAGATATTTACGAGCTTTTTCTGGAACGTTTGTCCTATGAAGTCAGTAAGCTGAAAGTTGGTTCAGGCGGACTTGAGGGTGTTGATCAGGGTCCGCTTATTAGTCAGTCTGCCTTGATAAGGCTTGAGCAGCAGATCAAAAGCAGCGTTGATCAAGGAGCGCAAATCGTGAAGGGAGGTTGTCGCCATTCACTAGGCGGTACTTTTTTTGAGCCGACTGTCCTGAGAGATGTGAGGGATGAGATGCGGATCGCCTGTGAAGAGATATTCGGTCCTGTTGCGCCTGTTCTTTGCTTTAGTGATGAGGCAGATGTTATTGCCCGTGCAAATGCAACACGCTCTGGTCTTGCTGCTTATATCTACAGCTGTAATCTTTCTCGCTGTTGGCGCATGGCAGAAGAATTGGAATTTGGGATGGTTGGGATTAATGAAGGGCGCCTGTCTACTGAATTGGCTCCTTTCGGAGGTACGAAAGAGTCAGGAATCGGTCGTGAGGGTTCACGTTACGGAATTGAAGATTATGTGAACCTTAAATATATGCTTTTTGGTGGTCTTTCGCATTAATGAGTGAGGTAGGAGAATCTGAGTCCAGAAAGCGTGCAGCGTCGGAAAAGGCGCTTGATTACGTTCATTCTGGTATGTTTTTGGGGCTTGGTAGTGGTTCAACAGTTCGTCATTTTATTGATTTGCTCGGAGCCAGGGTTCGTAAGGGACTTGAAGTTGTTGGCGTTCCGACATCCGAGTCTACCCGTGCCTATGCGATAAAGGCAGGCATACCGCTCACGACTCTTGATGAACTTTTGTGCCTTGATTTAACGATTGATGGGGCAGATGAGATTGATCGGTCTCTTACCTTGATTAAGGGGGGAGGAGGTGCTCATCTACGTGAAAAGATTGTAGCTCTTGCTTCAGACCGGATGATTATTATTGCTGAATCGTACAAATTCGTAGAGAGATTGGGGATGTTTCCCTTGCCTTTGGAGGTTGTTCCTTTTGCAGCTCAGGCGACGGTAAGTGAAGTAAAAAAGCGAGTGCAGGAGATGGGAATGGAGGGCATGTGCACATGCCGCAAGAAGGAATCCGGAGCTGCTTTTATCAGTGATAATGGAAATTATATTTTTGATTATCACCTTCATGTGATTTCTGATCCTTCTGCTCTTGCCTGTCGTCTGGATGGTATTCCGGGGTTGGTTGCGCATGGTCTTTTTATTAACATGGCTCACTTAGCGGTTCTTGCCGATCCGTGCGGTGTTCGTATATTTGAGCGTTTGGGCACAGGTTGAACCTGTGGCGTTTCGAACAGCAAGCGCA
>JAQRMX010000036.1 GCA_028599125.1 Alphaproteobacteria bacterium
ATCGTAAGCACCAATCTGGATCATCCAGCGCCGCTTTTTATCTTTGTTAGAGAGCTTACTCAGAAATGTATCTTCATTTCTGGATTCAGATTGCCTGGAAGACAGACGGATTTGAGATCTAAGAACAGGTCTCGAGGCGATTATTGGTCGAGATTCAGGGCGCCAACTAGGCATGACAACAGGAGAAATGGATCTTACGGGAAGCGCAAGCTTTACCTCTTTCAGAGGACGGAAATTGGGGAGCGGTGCTTGAGCAAAACGCAATGATTTGACTGTGAACCAACGGCGTCCCTTTTTCTTATTGGCCGAAGCATGGTTGATATAACGTTTCAGTAAATTTTTCATGTGCTTGTCGCGGTCGTTTCCCGTGGGTCCTCCCATGACAACAGCGATCAGGTGGCGTCCCCTGCGACGAAGAGAGGAGACAAGGTTGAACCCTGAGGCATTTGTGTAGCCGGTTTTGATTCCATCTACCCCGTTGAGACTCCTCAAAAGGCGATTGTGGTTACCATAAGTATGATTTTTGTAGGAAAAAGAAGACATTGAAAAATAGGAATAATATTTCGGGTGATGATGATAAAGAGCACGGCCAAGAAGGGAAAGATCATACGCTGTACTCTTTTGTTTTGAATCCGGTAAGCCTGAAGCATTGCGGAATATTGTATTTTTCATTCCGATTTTCCGTGCTACCGATGTCATTCGCCTAGCGAAAGCCCTTTCACTTCCGGAGATATGCTCAGCAATGACAACGGCAACGTCATTTGCCGATTTTGTCACGAGAGCACGGATGGCATGCTCAACAGAGATGGTATGCCCCAGTTTCAATTTAAGATTTGAAGGAACCTGACGAGCAGCATGTTTCGAAACAGACATCTGTGTGTTTTTACGCAATCTTCCGGCACTCAATTCGTCAAACAGAATGTAAAGGGTCATCATTTTTGTAAGAGATGCCGGATAACGAAGCTGGTTGGCTTTTCTGGAAAAGAGGACCTTGTCTCTATTTGCATCAATGACGATAACGGCATATTTTCCTTGGATCCAGCCTCTACCTTTACCCATATCTGCATGAAGAGGAAAAGAAAAAGCCAGGCTAAATAAGGTAAAAATGGAAAGGATGGGAATTATCCTGACCGTTATGCTCAATAAACTCATCTGTAATTCCAAATACCCGATTGCGTACGAATTATTGCTCCTGAAAGACAGAGCATAAATATATATGATAATTTGCAATTAACGAAAATCACCTGATCCTTCATGCATTACCGAGAAAATCTTTAATCAAATTAAGATTTAACAGTTATCAAAATCTTACACATTTCTATTGTTTTGAAATATTTTTCTTGTTCCATGCTTTGTTTTGCAGTGCAAAATTATCTTGACATTTACGCTGCTTCAAACATAATAGAGATGACGTTTATGGCTCTTCGCCTTGCGGTTTACTTCTTGTCTTTTCTGCGTATCGCTATTTTTCGTTATTGCGATGAAGCCGAGTGTTAGTTGATCGTATAGAAGCCGGAAAGGCAAAAAGAGCGCAAGTTGTGCACACACCCCCCACATTGCCCGGGAGGGTTACGTGACTGCTAAGCATAAGGGAGTTTTTTATGATAAAGGGAATTGAAGATTTTCAAAAATTATCAGAGTCCAGTATGGATATCACTCTGAAAAATTTTGGTGAGATGGCTAAAAGCTTTCAGATTATAACTGCAGAGTTTGCCGCGTCATCAAAACGAAACATTGACAGAAGCGCCGCTTCTGCTGAGAAAGTTCTTAAAGCAGGTACAATCGACAAAGCGTTTGAGGCGCAAGTTGATTATTTTCGATCCTCCTGTGAAGACGCTCTTTCTCAGATGAATAAAATATTCGAGATTTCTATGGACGCTGCCAGGGATGTGTACAAACCTCTCATGTCTGTACCTGCAGCATCTACAGCTGTTAGCAAGTCCTCAAAGAGCTGATTTTTGCGGATCAGGCATTTTTTTGCCTGATCCTTCTTGGCCGGCATGTTCCCGCTTCTTTGTCGCAGGAAGAGGAACACTCTGAAACCCTTTCGTTTTCTCTTATATTTTTCCTGTTCAGCTTGATTTCATATCTTGCAATGGGGAGGGCGCATTACACTCTTTTTGCTTAAGAGTCTTTCGGGACGTATTACCTCTTTAGGAAGGGGGCGTCTTGTTTTTCAGATTTTTGTCTCTCCCACATTAACTGATGTCATCAAGTGGCAAGCGAGCAAGTGGATACTCTTTTCATGACTTTCAATTTTATTTCTTCTCAAATTGATGCCTTTGGTGAAAAAATAACATCTATTAACTCATCAGAGACGGTGTGTGAGATTAAGGATGATGCGGATATCCAGTCGGTTTTAAACAGGAAAGTGAAACCCAAAACACAGAGGCCACAACTTCATAAGGTATTGCTTGTTAATGATGATCACACCCCGATGGATTTTGTTGTTCATGTTCTGAAAACCTTATTTGGAAAGGAAAATGAAGAAGCCATGGAAGTTATGCTTCGTGTTCATCATGATGGTTCCGGTGTATGCGGCATCTACACTTATGAAATTGCCGAAACTAAGGTACAAGAAGTAAAGGAGCTTGCCCTTAAGAGCCACTATCCGTTGCAGTGTATAATGGAAAGGGAATAACCGTGCCGTCTTTTTCCTATAACCTTAATCAGGCCTTACACACTGCTTTTGCTCTTGCAAATGAGCGTGACCACGGATACGCAACCCTAGAACATTTACTCCTCACTTTCCTTGATGATGTGGATGTCCAGTCTTTTTTTCATGCGTATCATGTCGACGTAAAGTGTCTGCGTCGCAAATTGACTGATTATGTTGAAAAAGATCTGGATAAGTTGGTTTTAAGCGACGGGAAAGAAGGAGCCCGGCCCACACTCTCTTTCCAGCGCGTCATTCAGCGCGCCTTGTTGCAAGTTCAAGATTCAGGGATTGATGACGTCACCAGTCTGCACGTGCTTGTTACCTTTTTTTCAGAAAAAGAAAGTCATGCTGTTTACTTTTTGCAGGAACAGGATATTAGCGCAAACGATATCATAAATTACGTGGGCTACAAAAACATAAATAGCGATGAGCCATATGATCCTGAAGAAGATCCGGACTTGATGGAAGAAAAAAATAACGATCGCGGTGTAGATGCACTTGAATCCTGTTGCGTCAATCTTAATCAAAAAGCTCAAGATGGAAAGATTGATTCACTGGTTGGCAGAGACGCAGAAATTCACCGCATGATCCAGATTCTCTGTCGTCGCTGCAAAAATAATCCCTTACTTATAGGGGATCCCGGAGTCGGTAAAACCGCTATTATTGAGGGCCTTGCTCTCCAGATCGTGAAAAAATCTGTACCAGAGGTATTACATAATGCGACGATTTTCCAGCTTGATACAGCATCGTTGCTGGCAGGAACGCGATATCGTGGCGATTTTGAAAAACGTCTGAAGGCGATCGTTAGGAGGATTGAAGAAATTCCCGGCGCAATCCTGTTTATTGATGAAATTCATACCATGGTTGGTGCGGGGGCAACATCAGGAAGTGGACTGGATGCCTCCAATCTCCTTAAACCTCTCTTGCAAGGTAGTTCCCTTCGCTGCATTGGTCTGACCACGCACAAGGAATATCGGCAGCGTCTTGAGAAAGATTCTGCCTTGGTCCGTCGGTTCCAGAGGATAACCATAAATGAACCTTCAATAGCTGATACACTCCGGATTCTCAGAGGGTTGAAACCTTATTTTGAGGCGTTTCACAAGATTCGCTATACGGATTCTGCCCTGAAATCTGCTGTTTATTTGTCGGCGCGCCATATTCACGATCGTAAGCTTCCCGATAAGGCTATTGATGTCATTGACGAGACGGGAGCCTCAAAAAGATTGCTATCACCTTTGCGTCGTTCCAAGACTATAGGTCGGAAGGATATTGAGTCAACAGTTGCGACCATGGCTTGTATTCCGTCCCAATCTGTTTCCAAAAATGATATTGAGATACTGCGTCATCTGGGCTCTCGTCTGAAAGAACGCGTTTTTGGTCAGGATAAAGCTGTTGAAGTGTTAACATCGGCAATAAAATTGGGCCGAGCAGGTCTGCGTGAAGTTGGAAAACCGATGGGTTCTTATCTTTTCTCGGGTCCGACAGGCGTTGGAAAAACAGAAATTGCTCGCCAGATTTCCTCTCTTCTGAGTATGAAGCTGCTTCGTTTTGATATGTCCGAGTATATGGAGCGGCACGCTGTCTCCCGCCTGATCGGTGCGCCCCCGGGCTATGTCGGTTTTGAAGAGGGAGGTCTGCTGACTGAAGGGATCAATCAAAATCCTCACTGTGTGCTTTTGCTGGACGAAATTGAGAAAGCACATCCGGATATGTTTAACCTTCTCTTGCAGGTGATGGATCATGGAAAACTGACTGACAATAATGGAAAACAGGTTGATTTCAGTAACGTCATCCTGATCATGACGAGTAATGCAGGTGCTTCTGATTTATCTGGCCAGCCTTTTGGGTTTACGAAATTGCAACGTAGCGGGGATGATACGGAAGCAATCAAGCGCTTGTTTACACCGGAATTCCGTAATCGTCTTGACGCGATCATTCCCTTTGATCCTCTTTTACCCGAAACGATGATCAAAGTTGTTGAAAAATTCCTGTTACAGCTTAAGGCACAACTTGCCGACCGTAATGTGAAGATCAGGGTTACACCAGAGGGCAAGACGTGGCTCTGCAAAAAGGGTTATGATCCGTCATTTGGTGCTCGTCCCTTGTCCCGTATCATTCAGGAATTCATAAAAAAACCACTGGCTGATGAAATTCTTTTTGGTAAATTGATCCGTGGCGGGTGTGTCATGATCAAGATAATTGAAGATGAAACGGGCTCAAAAACACTTGGATTTGAAATAGGAAACATTGATCAAATTGAATCTAAGCCTGAAGGTAAGGCGGCTATTATGGATCCGGGCAAAAATATTTCCAGAGCAAATAAAAAACGAAAGAAATCAGGAAAGAAGAAATTATCTAGCAAAAGTGCCTTTGATTCTTCCATTTTTGAAAATGAGGTTGTCAGTTAAGGGCCTAGTCTGGTTCTATCATTTTTCTGAAATGAACATACGCATCCGTCTTGCAAAATCCTCCAGAACAGATCTTTCAGCGCAGTCTTCCTGATGAGGTCGGAGGGCGATCCCGGTGAAGACAGGCATGACGTGGACATGGAAATGAAACACAACCTGTCCTGCTTTACTCTCATTGAACTGCTGGACAATGATTCCCTCTGCAGACAAAGATTTCATCTGGGCGCAACTTATTCTTTGCACCATTTCCATAACGTCTGCTAGATCAGAAGACGTTATATCAAGAATGTTACGGGCAGAAGCTTTGCTAATAACGAGGACATGTCCATTGGTCCTAGGCATGATATCCATGAAGGCCAAAGCTTTTTCATTTTCGTCTACCTTGATACATGGAGATTCACCACGCAGAATTTTGGCAAATATATTCTGATTATCATAATGAACAGACATCCTGAGGCTCCAATTTTATTGATCGCTTTTACTTTTACTACTACCTCACAAAGGCGTAACACAAAACAGGTCCATCCAGCTTTTACGTTAATGCGTGCTCTCCTGTTTAACGGATCGGCTCATGTAGTCTGTATCTTTTAGCCTTATCACGGGGTACCACAAACAAAATACCCGAAGGAAAAAAGCGCATACGCCCTCTCGGGCATTATTCTCATTTCCGTGATACGCGCATAAAATAGTTTGGTTCAGCTTGGAAAGAACTGCAAGAATTAACCGTAAGAAAAAAGAAAGCTCACTCAACGGAATTCCTCTGCCCTGTGTTTTTTAGGAATTCATGAGTCTCCGAGACACAGGCAGCTTCTTCTTACAGAATGAAATAAAGAGACTTTTAAATTCATCCCGATTGAGACGAATGAGATAATAATGATCATTTTCTGAAAAACAGAAAATCTTTTTACCTCCCTTTGAGGAACAAAAATAAAGCTTCATACTAGATATTTATTTCAGGGAAGGGGCACAAATGGCTTATGATGGAATGGCAGGTGAGCGATGACTTCAGACCAGACTGTTTTTTCTTATACTGATCTCGGGCAAGCCTCCGCCCAGTGTTAAAGCGAAAATCTACGGGCTCTTTACAGACATAAATTTCGCTATGAATGCGCAAATCATTCTCACTTTAGGCTCCTCTGAGATGATGCTAGCACTTTACCTGTTGTTCGACTGATTGCCTGGTGTTACGTGTCTACATTAAAAAAACGACAGGATAAACAGCTATTGGAGGTAGAAGGCAGTGTCTGAAATTCATTGAATTCCCTCTGTTCGGGGAGATGCATGTAACAAAAAATCATTTGATGGTGTTGTTCGGGTTATCAATGAAATAGTCATTTTCCTATCTGATTCACTATATTTATATCTGCTCTATATCTGATTTTGTACCGCATTCTCTTCAGACAATATGTTTCATGAAGAGACGGAGTGAATCTTTCTTCGCGGTCTATAATTTTGTACTGCTTTTTAATCCTTTATGATATTGCCGTCTATCTCGCTCAATTTTGATCAATGGGAGAGAGACTTTCAATATCTTTGATTTTCTGCTCCCGATTTCCTACGCATTATATGCGGGAAAACGAAGCCCCTTTGTTCGCAAAAGAAATTAAATTATAAGGAAGGAGGGGAACCTTTGTCAAAGATCTTATTGTTTTTTCGTAAAATAAATGTCGGGAAAGTGATGCCATCATATTGCCATTATCACAAACAGAAATTTCCTGCGTCATATAACTAAAAGCGAACAAAGGGCGCAGACTGTGCGTCGGCTGGGATCAGAGATTCCGGTGATTCCCTGAGACCTTCAGGACGCGTTTCACTCTGATCTTGCAGTCATAAAGAAACGCTGTCTCTGGAAGAGGTCACGCTTTAGACGAGATCACATATCCTAATCCTGAGGAAAATGCAAAAAACGTGTGGTGTTTAAATACATCATGACGTGCCGGAGAGCCACGTTCCCATTCTAAAATATGGGATCATAGCTGTTTCAATTTCTTTCTTTTTTCGGAGAGGGGAGGAGAGGGTGAGAAAAAAATATCGCAAATTGATTCAGAGAGAGAGTCTATGCTTTTGCAGAAAATACATGGATAAATAGGCGGAAAATAAATAAACATTTACATAAATACACAAATATACGCTCGGGTGTTTATGGAGAACGGGAAAGCATTTATGTCTGAGGTCGGATGGAAAGAAACAGACAGACTTAAAAGCAAAAAACAAATAGTTCAACAAAATCAGACTGGTGTTTGTGACTTGAATCCTGCTTCCGGATAAGCTTAAATCGTGCATGAAGTCCTCCAAGCATGTTCTTACTCGTAGAAAAATCTCAATCTAACCCGTTGATTAACTGTCCAGGTGGGGTAGAGACTGAAATATATACCAACAACACGAGCCACATATTATCGTATAATTTCACTTTAGATATTAAGTCAAAATAAAAGGGAAACATCAGATGAAACGAGTCAAGATTCTGCACACTGCGGATGTTCATCTTGACTCTCCTTTGCATTCTCTGATGATAAAGGAAGAAAATCTTCAGGAAACCGTCAAGACAGCAACTCGTTCCGCTTTTAAAAAGATTGTGGATACGGCCTTGTCTGAAGAGGTCGCAGCACTTCTCATTTCCGGGGATCTTTTTGATGGAGACCAATTAAGTGCAAAGATTGTAGTATTCGTGATAGCACAGTTTACCCGCTTGCAGGATGCCGGAATTCAGGTATTTTACATCAAGGGGAATCATGATGCAAAAAACACTCTTACTGATATAACCGAATTTCCAGAAAATGTTCATATCTTTGGCGGTCGTGGAGGCCGGCAACAGATCAGAAACTCAGATATCTGGATTCATGGGGTGAGTTTTAATAAGAAGCAGGTTCCCGAGAGCCTTTTGCCGAAATTCTGCAAGCCTGAGCCTGATGCTATCAATATTGCGATGCTTCACACCTCTCTGGCCCGGAGCGGGGGGCATGATACATATGCCCCTTGCTCAGTTTCAGAACTTGCCGGGATGGGATTTGATTACTGGGCTCTTGGCCACATCCACAAACGTCAGGTCCACTCAGAGGCACCGTGGATTGTTATGCCCGGCATTCCGCAAGGAAGGGATATCGGAGAAGAAGGACCGAAATCAGCGACATTGATCACGATTGATGGAAAAGATATCTCGGTTTCGGAAATTCTGACATCTGCAGCTGAATTTATTAAAGTGCCGGTCAAAGTGGACGGCATAAAAAATGATGAAGAGCTTTCCAGGCGCATTAAAGACGTTCTTTCGAATTGCTGTAAGGACTTAACGTCAGAGGCAGGAGTGATCCGGCTGAACATAAATGGCAAAACAGAACGATACTGGCAAATTTTGAGAAATCAGGATTATTGGCGTGAGACTATCATTAAACAGGCTCGGGAGACTGACTGTCTTTACATCGAGACGACACGCTTCGATGATTTAGAGGAAAAAACTGAAGGTACCACAAATACGACATCGGCGATCATGGAACTTGGAAACCTCATGGATAAAATCTGTTTGGAACCGGCATTTATTTCTCGGTTAAGGGAGATATTGGACGATGTTGCAATCGAAATTCCGTCGGAACGGCGCTCCCGCCTTATCCCCGATGGGTCTACAACCGAAAAATTAGTCCAGACTCTTTTAAAGGCCGGAGCGACGGCAATTTTTGCGGCCATGAAAAAGAAAGAGGAGTGATGCGACTTCAAAAACTCTTTCTTGAGCGGTTCGGTCATTTTTCTGGAAAAACATTTGATTTCGGTACAGTGAAACCCGATTGTTCTGATTTTCACGTGATCTATGGTCTCAATGAGTCAGGCAAAACGACGACAATGGAGGCATTCCTGCGTCTGCTTTATGCTTTTCATCGCCATGAAGATTATGCTTTTTTTCATGGACGGAAAAATTTGCGGGTCTCTGTTGTTTTGGAAATTGACAGAAACCCGCTTCATCTGTCGCGGCTTCCGTTGTCTGATGGTTCTCTTCGTGACAAAAACGACATGCAAATTCTTGAAGCGGTCATTCAGTTCCATCTCGGCGGGCTGTCCGAGGCAGATTACAGAAATCTTCTGTGCCTTGACGATGAGATAATTGAAAAGGGTGGAAACGAAATCATCAATAGTAAAGGTGATATCGGACACCTCTTGTTTTCGGCAGCGGCAGGGATAAGTGATTTGTCAGAGGTGCTGGAAAAATTCCGCAAGAAAGCGGCGGAATTATATCGCAAGCGTGCAAGCACCACTAAGATGGCCAAACTGAAAAGAGACGTGTTGGCTATCGAAGAACAGATCAAAAACAATGACATTCCGGCAAGCAAATACCGGACACTCACTCAGGCACTTAAAATTTCAAAGGACAAGGAAAAGACTGTTCGTGCAGAGCGTGATGCTTTGTATAAGAAAAAAATCGCGTTGGAGGCGTTAGACGCAGCGTTACCAAAAATGACAAAAATTAATAGTTTTGAAATTGAGCTTGTGTCCTATGAGAACTATCCTCAAAGCCTTGATTTTAATCCTGAAGATCTTGTTGATCACCTAAAAGACCAGGCATGTCAAAACGCTGAAAAAGAGCGGCTTACTCAGGAAATTATCAATCTTGAAAATGAAATGAAACAGGTAGAGCGCCATCCCGATAATCTGAAATTACTTGAGGAGCTGGAGCCATTTGATGATCTTAAGAGCCGCTATGTAATGGCTTCTCTTGATCTTAAAAAGCACAAAAATACGCTGGAGGAATTTAATAAGAAGATGGAGCGGGCAGCCTATGATCTTCGGGTAAAGGAAGACACGCCTCCCCAAACCCTTCTTCTCTCGCTTGCAGAAATCAGCAAACTGAAAACGGACAGAGAGAGTTTACGTGATGCTATGCGCGATAAAAAGAGACAGCAGAAAGAGATAAATGACCGCAAACTGCCTCTGAATGAAGCCGAAAAAAGACTCAAGAAGGCAGAGGCCGGTGAGACCAAAGCCGTTATTGGCCCTCTCTTGAGCTGCTATTCTGTTGATGGGCTCCGCCCCCGCTATGCTAGTGCCAAAGAGAGGTTGCAGGCGGCACAAGACAAATATAGCCAAGCCTTTTCCTTACTGAATTGCAATAATCACCTGTTCCTAGACACACTCCCCGACTGTCCGATTACAAAAGAAGAGGCAGAGGCGCTGAACCTGAATCACTCAAATTTGATGAGGGAGAAGAAAAATCTTACAAACATGAAGGATGATCTACAGAGGACAATTGAGGGTCTTAAGAAACGGATCACCACCTTGAAACACGAATCCAGAATGATCAATGATAAGGAAGTAAACGCCGCAATAGTAAAGCGTGACCAGCTTTGGTCAACGCATAAAAATAGCTTGAATGAGACTACAGCGGAAAAGTTTGAATCTGCCATGCAGGCTGTTGATCAAATAACCAGAACACGGCTCGACCATGCAAAAAAGCTTGCTCAACTGAGGCATGAGGAATTAAATCTTCATGAAAAAGAGAGTTACCTGACATTCGATGTCAAGAAAATCAAAGAAGTCAATAAAGAGATTTCAGACATTGAGTCAAATATTACGAAACATGCCAAATGTATCGGTTTCCATAGAGAGATCACGCCTGCGCATTTTTCTAAATGGATTGCAAATTTTGATATGGCAAAGAAAGCCGGAGCTGATTTGTCTCGTCTGAAAGAAAAGCATTCTGATCTAATTTCCACAGTAAACAAGTTCTTGGATGAATTGTGCACCGCGCTTGAATTGAAAACAGATGATTTTGAAACAGCTGTCGCTGAAGCCCGAAAGCAAGAAGAAAAAGAATGCGCGGTCACCAAAACACGACAAGAGGCAAGCACTGTGCATGATGGATTGAAAACTGAGATGGATCAGCGTCAGATGGCCCTGAAAGAATCAGAGACGACAACCAAAGCTTGCGAAAAGAAATGGAGGGATCTTGTCAACACTCTGTTCAATGAAACCCTTGAAGCAGATACTCTCTTCCATTCGTTTGAACCGCTTCAGAAGCTTCGTGAGTTGAACATCGAAAAAAACAACACAGAGCGACAGATTAACGAGATGATAAAAGATCAGAACGAGTTTATTGTAAGATTTCAACCGCTTAGGGCCCGCTATGATGTGGATACAACACTCACGCCAATAGAGGCTTTCAAATTATTGACAAAAAGAGGAGAGACAGCCCATGCCGCTGAGAATCGATTCAACAGGTTAAATGGATCGCTTTCGACCTCGCAAGAAAAGATAAAGACGCTTGAAATCGCACTAAAAATCATTAGTCAACAAGTTCAAGAGCTTGCGGCCCTGTTCTCTCCTAAGATCGCAACAAACAGTTTGCAGGAACTTCGGGTTGCGGTCATGGCTACAAAAGACGCAATCGAGAATCGTAAAAACCATTCTGAACTGGTTTCGGAAATCTGCACGCTCCTTAACGTATCCGACCTTGATGCTGCCCGCACGAAACTGAAAGAAAAATCATCATCTGATCTGTCAGTTGATTTGATGTCAGTAAAAAAGGATCTCGAGGATATAGACTGCCGCTGGCAGACGGCAATTGAGGAACGAACGGCTGCAGACAAGGATTTGAGAGCTGTCACAGGGGAGGATAATGTTGCAACTCTAATCGGTCAAAAAGCAGCATTTGAGTTTGAAATTGAACAAACGGCCCTGATATATTTGGAAACGGAGTTCGGTCTGCGATTGGCTGAAGAGGCCATTTCCCGTTATCGCGATAATCACCGCAGCAAAATGATGAAGGCGACAGAGACAGCGTTTACAGAAGTGACCAATGGGAAATATAAGCAACTTGAAACTCGTGGCCCGAAAGGCCAGAACAAATCAGAAATCCTGTTGGCCCTTGACAAGGATGGAAAAGCTAAACAAGCCGATGATATGTCGAAAGGAACGCGATTTCAGCTCTATCTCGCACTTCGCGTGGCTGCCTACGAACAATTGGCTGCCCAAGGCGTTTGCCTGCCTTTTTTCTGCGATGATATTTTCGAAACATTTGATGACGAAAGAACCTTTTCTGCCTGCCGCATGATGGAGAGGATCGGAAAAAGCGGACAAGCTATCTATTTGACCCATCATAAGCATGTGGTCGACATTGCGAAAGAGGCCAGCTTGTCAGGTGTGATCGTGCATGAACTGTAGGAAAAACATATCAAATAAGGTTTTTTTTCGCTTCGTCTTATTCCTACAAGAAGGGTATTCATCAGAATGATACCAGATCCGGATACGAATGGTTAGTGCCGGGTACGCTCCCTCTCTGGTTCCGCTTCACCCTACAGGTGCGCTTCATTTTAAGGAGATGTCCATCTTTTTTTTAGAAAAGTCAATTTTTTTCTGCCCACTGCCTGAATTTTTCAATTAGTTTACGATTGATAGACAGAATCTTTCACGGTTCGTTTCAAAACAAACCATTGCGTGACCAAAAGGGGGAAGCAAAATAAAGGGATACGTTTGATGGCTTGAGCATAAACAATCCAAATTCCCCTATGAGCATGATTATCGTGCTTAAGGGCAGATGGCGGTGTATTGAACCCCTTCTGGTTCAGAACCTCCACACAGACCAATATCTTGATTCCTCCATAACTAAAAGCTCTGTACTTCGCTTTTTCAAGTACGGTGGTTTTTTCAGGAAAGTAGCATATATAGGAGTAAAATCAGAGAAACAAGGGATGTTTTATAGAGAGTACCTCAATCGCAAACAGCAAAAAAGCACGCAAGTGCTAAGATTTTGAGGCTATACACCTGACCGAGGCAGATAATATATAAAGTTCGTTTGTCGTCAATGGCGGATGGGGTGGGATTCGAACCCACGAGACGTTGCCGCCTGCCGGTTTTCAAGACCGGTGCCTTCAACCACTCGGCCACCCATCCGTAATGGACGAAGACATACCTCCTGACACGGTATGACACGAAAATAAAAAATACACATTAGGAGCAGGATGATCCGTCAAGATAATTCTCTGAAAAAAACTATAGCCCAGGGCAAATCTCTCAGTTTCATAATTTCCTGAAGCATGAGCATTTCGACGATATTTTCTCTTCCACTTCTCTTCGCTAGAAAATCTATAATATACAGAAACTGCCTATAAATCGAAAGAAAAATACCCTGTATCCCGCTGACGCAGCAAACCTAATCCGGATAACGAATACAAAAGTTCAATTGAACAGTAAAGAAATAGCACCTTACGGAGCGCAAGATCAATCAGGATTATGTAAACGAAAATTAGCATTTTTCATAAAAACAAGTTTTATATAACCATATTTTATCCTGCTGTGATTTTCAGGATCAGCTTTATGATGCCACACTGCATCTTACAAAATCAGTAAAAAATTATTATTTTTGTTTGCAATAAGGAACTGGGTGCCATATCTGATCATTCAGCC
>JAQRMX010000037.1 GCA_028599125.1 Alphaproteobacteria bacterium
GCGCCATCACTGGAAAGCAAGCTCAACAAATGTTCAACAGCAAAGCTGATGTTCTCCTGTAACATCCATTTGCCAGCGCCATCAGGAACAATCCTGCTACCTCTGCTCAAAAATGATGCCGTCTCCCCGGACATAACCTCATTCATACCAAGATGCACATACCCTTTACGGTTATAAATAAACGCAATTTCAGTACCGATAACCTCAAAACTCAAGGGACGTATCTGCCCGATCAAAAGCGGGTATTTTAAGAGCGCAACATTTACTTCGGAAAACATGATCAGGACATCACCCTCCCCGGAATGCACGACCACATCTTTAAGAGAGATGATAACATCATCCCAACCAAACCGTTTGATTGACACACCGCCAACAAGAACGGTCTGATCACGCAGTATATCACTGACGATAGACTGAACAGGAGCAATCAGGGGACTAAACGGGATACCTCCATAAGATAAACGCCAATTCAGGGCTCCCCATAGCAAAACATAAAGCAGGACAACCCCCAAGATCACATTTATAAAAATGAAGCCGACCTGCCTTGTAATCATAAAATAAAAGCCCCCAAAAGGAAGAAAGGGCTAACGACCCTGATCCTAAGCACCTCTGTCGCCTCCCTCCACTAAACCACGAGTACAAAATGTGGCATACTTGAACACCGCGCACGACCCACCCGTCATGCTTGAATCAAAGTCATAGCCGAATCAGAAAAAAATAGAAATATGGACTATCACTCTGCCTAACCAGAGGAAATAACAAGGAAAAGGAAATCATCCGGAAACACAAGAAATGACCCCTCCTCTGTTATTTTCTTTAAAAAGGAACATGAACCCCACCATCAGAGTAAACAAAAACAGACAGGTTCTCAACACGGATAGCAAAAGTACGTCAGCCAAAAATAAAGGAAAAATCAAGCGATGAGAGTTTTTTAATTTCTCCGAAAAAAAGAGATTTTTAAAGACCGAAACACACAAATATAATGGCAAATTCGATACGTCATTTCCATATCCAGAAAGAAGCAATCAATACCGCGTAACATTAGAAACGTTACAATCAGTTTTTTTGTGCTATAGTTGTCTTTCAATTTTCAAAAAGGGAAATTCTTCATCAGTGGCATATGCAACATTTCGATTCAATTCAACGTCATCTCTTGTTGTGGGATAGGGCCTCACTCTTTTTCCCCTTTGCTGTTGTTTCCTTTCCTCAGGCTCAGTTCGGGACTACCTTTCAGTGTAAAATTCATTAAGAGAGTTGAAACTTTTTATTTTGGAAAAAACTTTGCAAACATCACCTCCTCCTGAAATAAATCGAGACGTTATCGGAAAAACAGATTCCGATATCAATATACAAATGCCTGTCTTCTATGTCAGCGCAGGATTGCTTCTCCTCTTTGTGATTGTGACACTCATTTTTCCGTTTGAAACAAACGCAATCCTTACAGGTATACGGGATCGGGCCCTGGGGTCTATGGACTGGCTACTGGCATTGGCCCCTATCATTGCTTTTATTTCATGCCTTCTTATTATCGTCTCTCCGCTCGGTTCTATTCGTCTCGGTCTCCCCGATGAAAAGCCAGAATTTAGCTTTCTATCCTGGATTTCCATGCTCTTTGCTGCCGGAGTCGGTGTCGGATATGTACTTTATGGTGCTGCGGAACCACTCACATTCTATGCAGGATGGTCCGGTACACCTTTCAACATACCTGCAGAGACAGCGCAAGCAGAACGACTGGCAATGAGTGCGACACTGTTTCACTGGACCCTGATGCCTTGGTCAGTCTACGCAATCATGGGACTCTGTCTGGCTTTTTTCTCCTATAATAAAGGATTTCCTCTCGCTATCCGCTCTGCCTTCTATCCAATATTCGGTCGACATATTTGGGGATGGATCGGTCACACGATCGACTCTTGCGCTGTCATATCCACAACGTTCGGTCTGGCAACATCAATCGGCCTTGGTGCAATACAGGTTACAAGTGGTATCTCCTACCTGGCCGGAACACAATCAACACTGTCCACGCAAATTCTCCTCATTTCTGGGATTACTGCCATAGCAGTAGGCTCTATCTGGCGCGGAATGGACAAGGGGATAAAATTCCTCAGCAATCTCAACGTTACTATTGCCTTTGGACTGTTAAGCTATGTTATCCTGTTCGGAACGGGCTTTGAGATCATCCTTATATCCTTGAAAAATATAAAAAACCTCTTTCTCGATTCGCTCCCACTCATGAATTGGTTCAATCGCACTGATTTGCCGTTTTTCCACTCATGGACTATTTTTTATTGGTCATGGTGGATTTCATGGTCACCCTTCGTTGGTATCTTTATCGCCTATATTTCAAGAGGAAGGACTGTGCGTGAATATCTTCTGACCGTTCTGATCGCGCCGTTCTTTATCGGGGTTTTATGGTTCTCCTCTTTCGGGCAAACCGCAATTACGCAATATAAGGAAAAAATTCTTGTAAATGAAGGTGAATTTAGTGATTTTACACTCATTCTTTTCAATATGCTTGCAAATCTTCCTTTTCCTACATTCACATCAGTCATAACCCTTCTGCTCCTTATTATCTTCATTACAACCTCAGCAGATTCCGGAGCGTTAGTTATTGAAAATATGGCCGCAGGGCACAAAACAAAATCACCCCTTGGATGGCGCATGTTTTGGACGTTAATGTTCGGTATAACTTCATCAGCTCTTCTTTTTGGGGGAGGTAAACAAGCGCTAAAAGCTCTTCAGTCAGGCGCAATCATCGCTGCATTACCCTTCACGCTTATTCTTATCGTGTCATGTCTGAGCCTCATACTGGGATTGAGAGACGAGTATTATCTTACTCTCGCAAATAAAAAGCATGAAAACAAAACATAAATCTGAGACACACAGAGCGCACCTTCTATTTCGAAAAAATCCCTTCTTCTCTATATTCTGCACCAGAAAATATCAAATGTGAAAATAGGGGAGGAGAGTAAAGGTTGAAATTTTTTAGAACAGGCCAGTGCCCTAATGAAGAAAAGGTCTCATCGAAAAAAAGTCTCTCTCTCTGACGAAATTCTAGATACCCGGAAAGCAGAGGAAACATTCCGTTCATACCGGAACAGGGACATCATGATGAAATCTGTAAAAAAGCAGCAGGATGAAGATGAAATTTGGAACAATTCTTGTAGTGGATCTTGGAAAGCACAGCGGCCCGTCCGGCCAGAGAAAACAAATGAATATATTCCTTTCAAAATCACTGTCCCGTTTGAACCATGTGGTGATCAGCCCGAAGCGATTAAACGTCTTGTAGACGGGATTAACGAAAACAAGCGTGATCAGGTGCTTCTGGGTGTCACTGGTTCCGGAAAAACATACACAATTGCACAGACAATTATGCAGACCCAACGCCCAACACTCATCCTTGCTCCAAACAAAATACTTGCTGCCCAGCTCTATGAGGAATTCAAAAATTTCTTCCCGGAAAATGCCGTAGAATATTTCGTTTCCTATTACGATTACTACCAGCCTGAGGCCTACATTCCGCGCACGAATACCTATATAGAGAAAGTATCAAGCATAAACGAACAAATTGATCGCATGCGGCACGCAGCAACGCAAGCTCTCCTTGAACGCAATGATACCATCATCATTGCTTCTGTCTCCTGTATCTATGGTATCGGATCAGTAGAAAGCTATGCCGCTATGACAACAACAATCAAACTCAGGGACTCATGTAAGCGGCAACAACTCATCACTGACCTGGTCGCCCTGCGCTACGAGCGTAGCGACGATTATCTCGTTCGAGGAAAATTTCGCGTGCGGGGAGATTCTATAGAATTATTCCCCGTTCATCTGGAAGATCAAGCCTGGCGCATTTCTCTCTTTGGTGACGAAGTTGAAGAAATAGCAGAATTTGAT
The DNA here is from genome assembly GCA_028599125.1 of Alphaproteobacteria bacterium. GTDB lineage: Bacteria > Pseudomonadota > Alphaproteobacteria > Rhizobiales > NORP267 > JAQRMX01. The sequence continues at coordinate 3,895 of JAQRMX010000037.1, forward strand.
CCCCTTACGGGACAAAAAAACCGAAATCTCCCAAAAATCAGGATTTATGCTAATTCACATTATGTAACCCCTAAACCCAGCTTGAAAAAAGCAATCGTCACTATCAGGAAGGAACTTATTGAACGCCTCGAAGAACTTTCCAATAATGAAAAGCTTGTAGAAGCACAGCGCCTTGAACAACGAACCCGTCTTGATTTAGAAATGATAGAGGCAACAGGATTCTGCACAGGAATAGAAAATTATTCCCGTCACCTCTCCGGCCGCTCTCCAGGCCATCCCCCACCAACCCTCTTTGAATATTTACCTGATGATTCCTTGCTCATCGTTGATGAAAGCCACGTTACAATCCCGCAAATCTCAGCTATGTTTCGTGGTGATTTCAGAAGAAAACTCACTCTCTCTGAATTTGGATTTCGGCTTCCCTCCTGCGTTGATAATAGACCACTCCGCTTCAGGGAATGGAACACAATCAGACCGCTAACGATTTATGTCTCGGCAACACCGGCAGCGTGGGAACAAGAGCAAACATGCGGTACCGTGATTGAACAAATTATCCGGCCGACCGGTCTTGTGGATCCATATTGTGAAATCCACCCGGCGCGGACGCAGGTTGATCACTTTCTTGCAGAGGCACAAAAACTTACCGAACAGGGCCATCGCGCCCTTGTCACCGTCCTTACAAAACGTATGGCTGAGGATCTTACTGAGTATCTTCATGAGCAAGGTATCCGCGCACGCTACATGCACTCAGACATAAATACACTAGAACGCATTGAAATCATTCGTGATTTACGTCTAGGAGCTTTTGATATCCTAGTAGGAATTAACCTCCTTCGTGAAGGACTCGACATACCTGAATGTTCACTTGTCGCTATTATGGATGCAGACAAGGAAGGCTTTCTGCGTAGTCAAACTTCACTTATCCAGACCATCGGACGTGCAGCACGCCATGTCGAAGGACGCGCTATCCTTTACGCCGACAAAATCACCTCCTCAATGAAAGCCACCATTACAGAAGGTGAAAGACGACGCAAAATACAGCTCAAATACAACAAAACCAACAGGATTAAACCGAAAACTGTTAAAAAAGCTATTGGAGATACGATCACATCTACTTATAAGAAAAAATCTGAAAAACCTTCTCTCAAAAAGGACTTTGAAGAAAAAGATAAATTAACGATAGAGGAACTCAAAAAACGAATCAAAAAAACAGAAAAATTAATGAAAGAAGCTGCAGCTCACCTGGAATTCGAAAAAGCAGCACAATTGCGAGATGAATTCAAACAGCTACAGAAAATCGAACTCCTCCTAGCTGAAAGGCCTTCAAAATGACAGAAATAAAAGAAAAAAGACACAAAATGGAAAAAAACGGTAACTGAAGCGCAGAAAAACCGAACAAAAAAGAAAGGAAAAATACAAAACAATCTGCAAGATTGCATAACCCGTCTCCGGATGCATAAGCACACCTAAAAAGTGTACCACTAGAAAATAAAAAGGCCACATCATCACGCAGGAGGAGAAGAAAACACCTCTCCTAAATCATCGGCACCGGAAGAAAGGAAATCTTCGGCTTCGACTTCAGGGCCCTCTTTTTCGGACAGAACACCCTTCGCATTCTCACTCTGGATCAGCTTGTCACGATGCGCCGCTATTTTACGAATCTTGGAAAACATAGCCCCTGTACCCACAGGGATAAGCCGACCAACAATCACATTTTCCTTCAAGCCCACCAAACGGTCTGATTTACCGTTCATAGCCGCATCAGTAAGCACCCGCGTTGTCTCCTGGAAGGACGCCGCAGAAATAAATGAACGGGTCTGTAGAGATGCCTTGGTAATACCAAGCAAAATAGGTCGTGCCTTTGCAGGCTTACGTCCCTCTGCAATGGCTCCGGCATTGATTTCATCCAGATCAATCCGATCAATTTGCTCACCTTCAAGCAAAGAAGTCCCTTCAGGAGACTCAATCTCAACTTTTTGTAGCATCTGCCTGACAATTACCTCAATGTGCTTGTCATTAATTATAACCCCTTGCAAACGGTAAACAGCCTGAATTTCGTTCACAAGATAGGCCGCAAGCTCCTCCACACCCTTAATCGCAAGAATATCATGCGGAGCCGGATGGCCATCAAGCAGATACTCACCCCTCTCTATATAATCACCTTCCTGAACATGCAGATGACGCCCCTTAGGAATGAGATATTCAAGAGGCTCAGAATCCTCTCCTTCTGGTACGATAGTAATGCGCCGCTTGTTCTTGTAGTCACGTCCAAATTTCACCAGGCCTGAAATTTCGGCGATAATCGCATGATCCTTCGGACGACGGGCTTCAAACAACTCAGCCACACGCGGCAGACCACCTGTAATATCACGCGTTTTCGCACTCTCCATAGGAATACGAGCAAGAACATCACCAGCACTGACTTTATCACCCGGATTCACAGAAATAATCGCATCCACAGATAACAAATAACGTGCATCACCGCCCCGCTTTCGGATAATCTCACCACTATCATCCTTTACAACAAGAGCCGGCCGCAAGTCCGCACCACGTGTCGATGTACGCCAATCAGTCACGACACGCTTGGTAATACCGGTCGCTTCATCAAACGCCTCATTAACTGATGCTCCCTCAAGGAGATCTTCATAACCCACAAAACCGCCTACTTCTGTTAAAATAGGACGGGTATATGGATCCCACTCCGCAAGACGGATACCCCGACGAATCTTGTCTCCTTCACTCACGTGCAAATGAGCGCCATAGGGCACACGATTAACTGCACACTCCCTTTGACTCTCATCCAGAATCATGATCGCCATATTTCGCCCCATGGCAATCAGGCGCCCTTCAGAATCCTTCACAACATTGCTGTTGCGAATCTTGATAGTCCCCTCATGATTACTCTCAATGAAAGAGGAATCAACGACCTGTGCGGTTCCCCCGATGTGGAACGTCCGCATCGTCAGCTGCGTCCCAGGCTCACCAATGGACTGGGCAGCGATAACACCAACGGCCTCGCCTATATCAACCGGCCTGCCACAAGCAAGATCACGACCGTAACAGGCCTGGCAAACGCCATGAACTGCCTCACAAGTCAGAACAGAACGCATCCTTATCAACTGGATGCGTAATGCTTCAATCCGCTCAATATGATACTCATCAAGCAATGTCCCCTTCTTGATAAGAACCTCTTCCGTCGTAACATTTGTTACATCTTCCGCTACAGTACGACCCAGAACACGCAAGCCAAGGGAGGCAATTTCCTCACCGGCATCTACAACAGCCCGCATGACAATGCTTTTCTCCGAACCGCAATCCACTTCCGTGATAATGCAATCTTGTGCAACATCAACAAGACGACGGGTGAGATAACCCGAGTTAGCAGTCTTCAAAGCCGTATCAGCAAGTCCTTTACGCGCACCATGCGTAGAATTGAAATATTCAAGGACGCTTAACCCCTCCTTGAAATTAGAAATAATCGGCGTCTCAATGATACTTCCATCCGGACGAGCCATAAGACCACGCATACCCGCCAACTGCTTCATCTGCGCTGGAGACCCACGCGCCCCGGAATGTGCCATCATATAAATGGAATTAACCGAATCTGTACGACCGCTTTCTTTAAGAACATTAGGCGTGGAAATCTGCGCCATCATCTCATCAGCTACACGATCAGTACATTTTGACCAACTATCAACAACCTTGTTGTATTTTTCACCCTGCGTAATCAGACCATCGTTATATTGTTGTTCATATTCCTTGACGAGATCATGTGCATCTTGCACCAGTTTTTGTTTCGTGCCGGGAATAACCATATCGTCTTTGCCAAAGGAAATACCTGCCCGGCAAGCGTGAGAAAAGCCCAAGCTCATAATACGATCACAAAGATTAACCGTTTCCTTCTGGCCGCTATGCCGGTAAACAACGTCAATCAACGCTGAAATTTCCCGCTTAGTCAGAAGCTGATTAACCAGATCAAAAGAAATCTTTGGATGAAGGGGCAATAATTCACCAAGTAACATGCGGCCTGGTGTCGTTTCGACAACAATTCTTTCTAGTTGACCATCTTCCTTCATGCGCCGGATACGTGCCTTGATCTTGGTGTGGAGGGTGATGACACGGAATTCCAGAGCCAGTTCAATTTCAGCTATTGAACCAAAGACGCCTCCCTCACCAGGCTCGTTTTCTCGGACAAGAGATAGATAATAAATACCAAGAACAATGTCCTGAGACGGCACAATGATCGGTGAACCATTGGCAGGATGAAGAACATTATTGGCCGACATCATCAAAACACGCGCCTCAAGCTGTGCCTCAAGAGATAAGGGCACATGAACGGCCATTTGGTCTCCGTCAAAATCAGCGTTGAAAGCGGCACAGACCAAAGGATGAAGCTGAATTGCCTTCCCTTCAACCAAAATAGGTTCAAAGGCCTGAATACCGAGCCGATGCAAGGTCGGTGCCCGATTCAGCAAAACTGGATGCTCACGGATAACTTCATCAAGAATATCCCAGACTTCAGGCTTTTCTTTTTCAACCAGCTTTTTGGCCTGCTTAACGGTAGAAGAAAGACCGTTAGCCTCCAGACGTGCATAAATAAAGGGCTTAAACAGCTCCAAGACCATCTTCTTGGGCAACCCGCACTGATGAAGCTTCAGCTCAGGACCGACAACGATGACCGAACGACCAGAATAATCAACGCGCTTGCCAAGCAGATTCTGACGGAAACGACCCTGCTTTCCTTTGAGCATATCCGCAAGAGACTTAAGAGGACGTTTGTTGGCACCTGTGATAACACGTCCCCGGCGACCATTATCAAACAAAGCATCGACCGCTTCCTGCAACATTCTCTGTTCATTCCGGACGATAATGTCCGGGGCACGCAATTCCATCAAACGCCGCAGACGATTATTGCGATTAATCACGCGCCGATAAAGATCATTAAGGTCAGACGTTGCAAACCGGCCCCCATCCAGAGGAACCAAAGGACGCAAATCCGGCGGAATAACAGGAACAATCGTTAGAATCATCCATTCCGGACGGTTACCGGATTCAATGAATGCCTCAATGACCTTCAAACGCTTTGCAAGCCTTTTAGGCTTCAATTCAGTCGTTGCTTGAGGGATCTCTATACGAAGCTCATCCCGAATTCCCTCCAGATCAAGGGATTTAAGCAATTCCCTCACTGCGGCAGCACCAATACCGGCAGTAAAGGAATCTTCTCCGAAATCCTCCTGTGCCTGCATATACTCTTCCTCACTGAGTAATTGCTGAGGTTTCAGGGATGTTAAGCCGGGTTCAATAACAACATAACTTTCAAAGTATAAAATACGCTCCAGATCCTTGAGCATCATGTCAAGAATCAGGCCAATACGTGAAGGCAATGATTTGAAAAACCAGATATGGGCTACAGGAGTTGCCAGCTCAATATGACCCATACGCTCACGGCGCACTCGTGATTGAGTAACTTCAACTCCACATTTTTCACAAAGAATACCTTTGTATTTCATGCGTTTATATTTTCCGCACAGGCACTCATAATCCTTAATCGGACCAAAAATACCCGCACAGAACAAACCATCACGCTCAGGCTTGAAAGTCCTGTAATTGATCGTCTCCGGCTTCTTTATCTCGCCGTAAGACCAGCTGAGAATTTGTTCCGGGCTGGCAATTGAGATCTTGATCTCATCAAAAGCCCTTGCCTGCTGATCCGCAGGGCCAAAAACATTCATTAGTTCCTGATTCATCAGATTATCTCCTAGAGAATAGATAAAGCGAGCCCTCTGCGCTCCATCGTTAAAAGACTTTCCTGTCTTGCCTCTCTTGCAGCAAAACGCAGAACAACCGGTCCGAGAATCAACTGGAAGACGGTAGCGACACTTGATGAGATAACAGAAAATCATCCTTCAGATTGTCACGTATCTTGCTGGAAACAAGCTCGATATTAAGGCCAAGAGAACGTATCTCTTCCACAAGAACGTTGAAACTTTCAGGAATACCAGCCTCAAAAGTATCATCACCGCGTACAATTGCTTCATAGACTTTCGTACGACCCGCTACATCGTCCGATTTTACCGTCAGCATTTCCTGTAGAGTATAGGCTGCCCCATAGGCTTCCAATGCCCACACCTCCATCTCCCCGAACCTTTGGCCTCCAAATTGCGCTTTACCACCAAGCGGCTGCTGGGTAACCAAGCTATAAGGGCCAATGGAGCGGGCATGTATCTTATCATCGACAAGGTGATGCAATTTCAGCATGTAGATATAACCTACCGTCACTTTCCGATCAAAAGCATCACCCGTGCGCCCATCGTATAAAGTTACCTGTCCTGAACAATCAAGATCCGCCATTTCCAGCATTTCAACAATGTCTTTCTCATGAGCACCACCAAACACGGGACTCGCAATTGGCAAACCACCGCGCAAATGATCTCCAAGACCCAGAAGTTCTGAATCAGAAAGGGAAAGAACAACTTCGTTTCCAGCGTAGATTTTCTGTAACAAATTCCTGACAGGTTCAGGGTTTCCTTCACGACGATACACATCAATCGCATCACCAATCTTGTGACCCAATCCCCGACAGGCCCATCCAAGATGCGTCTCCAGAATTTGACCAACATTCATACGGCTCGGCACACCCAGTGGATTGAGAACAACATCAACATAGGTCCCATCTCCCAGATAAGGCATGTCCTCAATAGGAACAATACGGCTGATAACACCTTTGTTCCCATGACGCCCGGCCATCTTGTCACCAGATTGCAACTTGCGCTTGATCGCAACAAAGACTTTGACCATCTTCATCACACCAGGGGCTAACTCATCGCCCCGCTTCAGCTTTTCAACTTTGTCATCAAAACGCAGCTGAAGACTCTTCTTGGAATCATCATATTGCTTCTTGATGAGATCAATTTCCTGCATGATCTTTTCATCGCCGACAGAGAACTGCCACCAGTGCCCACAAGAAAACTTTTCAAGAACAGAAAGCGTAATCAGAATATCACCCTTCGGCAAACCCTTAGGACCCGAAACAACCTGCTTATTCAGCAGGATATCCTTTAAACGCCCGTAAACATTCCGGTCAAGAATCGACAATTCATCATCACGATCCTTCGCAAGACGATCAATCTCCTCTCGCTCGATAGACATGGATCGCTCGTCTTTTTCAACGCCGTGGCGATTAAAAACACGCACCTCAATCACTGTACCCGCAACACCGGGAGGCACACGCAGGGATGTATCGCGAACATCGGAAGCTTTTTCTCCGAAAATAGCGCGAAGAAGCTTCTCTTCAGGCGTTATCGGACTTTCGCCTTTAGGTGTGATTTTACCAACCAGAATATCGCCTGCTTGGACATCCGCACCAACATAAACAATGCCCATCTCATCTAGATTTCCGAGAGACTCTTCTGAAACATTCGGAATATCGCGTGTAATTTCCTCAGGGCCAAGCTTGATGTCACGTGCCATAACTTCAAATTCTTCGATATGAATCGAGGTGAAAACATCATCCCGCACAATACGTTCGGAAATGAGAATGGAGTCCTCAAAATTGTACCCCATCCATGGCATGAACGCCACGAGCACATTCCGCCCAAGCGCTAAATCTCCAAGATCCGTCGAGGGACCATCCGCAATCACATCTCCAGCCCTGACAAAATCCTCAGTCGCCACCAAAGGACGCTGATTGATACAGGTTGATTGATTGGAACGCTGAAACTTCATCAAATTGAAAATATCAATTCCCGATTTTGAAGCATCATTTTCCTCTGTAGCACAAATAACAATACGGGTCGCATCAACCTGATCCACAATACCCGTACGGGATGCCGTGATTGCCGCACCAGAATCCCGTGCAACAACAGATTCCATACCGGTCCCGACAAGGGGAGCCTCAGCACGCAACAATGGGACAGCTTGACGTTGCATATTGGAGCCCATCAAGGCACGATTCGCATCATCATTTTCCAGGAAAGGAATAAGCGCCGCAGCCACAGAAACAACCTGCTTCGGTGAAACGTCCATAAAATCAACTTTACTACGAGAGACCATCTGCACATCACCAGAATGACGACAAATAATCAGCTCATCAAGAAACAAACCATGCTCATCAAAAGAGGCACTCGCCTGAGCAATATAATATTTTGTCTCTTCCATAGCTGAAAGATAGATAATTTCTTTCGAAATCACAGCATTTACAACTTTACGGTAAGGACTTTCAATAAAGCCATATTTATTGACACGCGCAAATGTAGCAAGAGAGTTAATCAGACCAATATTCGGCCCTTCTGGAGTTTCAATAGGACAAATACGACCATAATGTGTCGTATGCACATCACGGACCTCAAAGCCAGCCCGTTCACGCGTCAAACCTCCAGGGCCTAAAGCGGAAAGACGACGCTTGTGTGTAATCTCTGATAAAGGGTTCGTCTGGTCCATAAACTGCGAAAATTGTGAGGAAGTGAAAAATTCCCGCACAGTCGCAACAACAGGCTTCGCATTGATCAAATCCTGTGGCATAACCGTTTCAATATCAACAGAACTCATCCGCTCTTTGATCGCACGCTCCATACGCAACATGCCGAGGCGGTATTGATTCTCCATCAATTCACCAACGGAACGCACTCGGCGATTCCCCAAATTATCAATATCGTCAACATCACCACGTCCATCACGCACTTCAATCAACGTCCCGATTACATGAAGAATATCCTCTTTGCGCAAAACACGAACCGTATCTTCTACGTCAAGGTCAAGACGCATATTCATTTTGACACGGCCAACAGCCGATAAATCATAACGCTCCGAATCAAAAAACAAGCTATGAAGCAGAGAACGCGCGGCATCAAGCGTCGGAGGCTCACCAGGACGCATAACACGATAAATATCAAAAAGAGCTTTCTCTTCATCCTCATTTTTATCAATATGCAAAGTGTTGCGTATATAAGGACCAACCCTCACATAATCAATATCAAGGTCCCTGATCTCATCAACCCCTACACTAGAGAAACGTTCCAACATCTCAACCGTGATTTCTTCACCGGCCTCCGCAAACACTTCACCTGTGCTCATATTTACAATTTCAGAACCGATATACCGGCCAATAAGATACTCATCCAGAACACGTAATCTACGGACCCCTTCACCCTGAAGCTTCCGTGCAAGACGGGTGGTGATTTTCTGACCAGACTCAACAACAACCTTACCGCTATCAGCATCAATAAAGTCGGACATCGGCTTGAGACCAGACATACGCTCCTCGTCAAACAGAAAAACCCAACCTTCTTTATCCCGCTTATAAGAGGTACGAGTGTAAAATCTTTCCAGAATCTCCTCAGCCGTCATACCCAAAGCAAAAAGAAACGTGCTCACAAGCAATTTACGACGCCGGTCAATCCTGACATAAATCATATCCTTGGCATCAAACTCAAAATCAAGCCAGGAGCCACGATACGGAATAATACGCGCACCATAACGCAATTTTCCTGATGAATGCGTCTTTCCTTTGTCGTGATCAAAAAAAACACCGGGAGAGCGGTGCATCTGAGAAACGATAACACGTTCAATACCGTTAATAACAAACGTACCGTTCAAAGTCATGAACGGTACGTCTCCCATATAGACGTCCTGCTCCTTAATATCTTTCACAGAACGGGCACCGGTATCAGGATCAACTTCAAAGACAATGAGACGAAGCCTTACCTTGAGAGGGGCTGCAAATGTCATATCCCGCCGACGGCATTCATCTGCATCATATTTTGGCGTCTTGAATTCATAACTTACAAATTCCAGAAGTGCCTTATCCGCAAAATCATTAATCGGAAAAACAGACTGGAAAACAGACTGCAAACCCTCATCATTTCCATCGCCTGAAGAGTTGGACATCAAAAACTGATCGTATGACCTCTTTTGCATTTCGATCAAATTAGGCATCTCGGCAATTTCCGAAAACTCGCCAAAAAATTTGCGGACACGCTTGGTGCCGGTGGAAACCCGCGACATTTTCACTCCTCATCAATAGATGAAACAAGAACCAGGGATCAATTCTCCCCAGAATAATACGCCCCACACATCAAAAGCGATCTACAAATATTTGTAAACCCAATAAAAATTCACTTCAGCTCAACTTTACCACCGGCATCTTCAAGCTTTTTCTTTATCTCCTCAGCTTCTGTCTTACTTACAGCTTCCTTGACAGCCTTGGGAACACCCTCGACAAGATCCTTTGCCTCTTTCAGGCCAAGACCCGTGATAGCCCGTACCTCTTTAATAACATTAATCTTCTTCTCCTGAAAACTCGTCAGAATAACGTCAAAACTATCCTTCTCCTCTTCAGGAGGATGCGCACCGGCAACAGCACCTCCCGCAACAACAACAGGCGCGGAAGCGGAAACACCCCATTCCTCTTCAAGCAGTTTCGACAACTCAGCAGCCTCAATGACAGTCAATTGCGAAAGCTCACCAACGATCTTCTTCAAATCAGACATGGAAAAACAATCCCCTTCTTCCCTACACATATTCAGCTTGTCCACTGAATCCTCTAAACCTTTTCAAATAAAACGCTAAAAAACGCTTTCCTTCACGCAACATCTTCCTTATTCGCATATGCATTCAAAACACGGGCAAGCTGTGCCGCAGGTGCTTGCGTAACACATGCAACACGGATTGCAGGTACCTGAATTATACCGAGAAGCCGTCCCCTCAGTTCATCAAGAGACGGCAATTCAGCAAGCATCTTGACCGCCGAATAGTCCAGAAATGTGGATCCCATAGCCCCACCAAGAATAACAAGAGCTTCGTGCTCTTTAGTAAAAGAAAACAAAATCTTGGGGGCTATAACGGGATCAACAGAATAAGCAATCAAAGTAGGCCCCTCGAACAAATCAGAAGAAACATCAAGATTGGTTCCCTGAAGTGCACGTCTGGCAAGGCGATTTTTAACGACCTTCAGGCCGGCGCCTAATTCACGCATACGGCAACGCAAATCCGTCATCTGCGCGACATTGATCGTCGCATAATGCGCCACTACCAGAACACCCGTATTGAGAAATACGTTATGGAGTTCCTTAACAAACTCATATTTACGAGACTTGTCCACTGCTTCTCTCCGATTGGGTGAACCTCCTGCATAGAAGATCACCGATTGAACAAGACGAACTCCCGCTCCTCCCCAATCAGGAAAAGAAAGAGAGCACCAAAGCTGCCTGACTGCCCTTCCCATAAAAAGGACAGAGCCAGAAGGTTCAAAACGGCCACCACACACGGATAAAAAAAGCCGCGCACAAACAAGACCTATAAAACCCTCTGTCTATGCAGGCAGCTACCGCATTAGACAAACAACCAATGCAAAAACTTTTAGTCCGTACGAAAACGAAACCCGCAGTCCCAGACAGAATAAGAACAAACCAAAAAGCAAAAACTATCCCTGATCATCACTCTGGTGCAAATAGAAAATAAAAGACCAGACAAAAAACGTACAAAAACTTCAAACAATGCTAGCGGGATCAACGTAAATACCCGGACCCATAGTTGAACACAACGAAACTTTCTTCACATAAGCTCCCTTGGCAGTTGCAGGTTTGGCTTTCCATACCGCACCGGAAAATGCAAGAACATTCTCAACAAGAGCCTCAACAGTAAATGAAAGCTTTCCAATACCACCCTGAACAATGCCAGCCTTTTCTGCACGAAACTCAATTGTTCCACCCTTCGTTGCTTTCACAGCGGATGCTACGTCCACCGTGACCGTTCCAACCTTTGGATTCGGCATGAGGCCACGTGGGCCCAAAACCTTTCCAAGACGCCCTACCAAGGGCATCATATCAGGCGTTGAAATACAACGATCAAAGAGAATTGATCCCCCCAGAACACTATCAACCAAATCTTCTGCACCAACAACATCAGCTCCCGCTTTTCGGGCCGCCTCAGCCGAATCTCCACGGGCAAAAACAGCAACACGTACTGTCCGACCAGAACCATTAGGCAAAACACAAACGCCACGAACCATCTGGTCCGCATGACGTGGATCAACTCCCAGATTCATTGAAATCTCAAATGTCTCATCAAATCGTACACTAGCCCGATCTCTCACCATCCCGACAGCCTCGCCAAGAGGATAGGATAAATGGCGATCGATCCCTGCAACTACCTTGCAAATGCGCTTACCAGGTTTTGACATCCTCACGCTCCCTCAATTGAAATACCCAGAGAACGTGCCGAACCCTGAACAATCTTTATACCCATTTCAACGCTGTGGGCGTTAAGATCCTTTAGCTTGAACTCGGCAATCTCACGAACCTGCGACTCCGTGACAGAACCTGCGGTCTCACGTCCAGCAGATGAACTCCCTTTTTTGATGCCGGCTGCTTTGCAAAGCAGGTGAGAAACAGGAGGCGTCTTAGTAATAAAGGAAAAAGACTTATCCTGAAAGATCGTAATGATCGTCGGGATCGGAATTCCCTTCTCAAGATCTTGTGTAGACGCATTAAACGCTTTGCAAAATTCCATGATATTCAGACCCCGCTGACCGAGAGCAGGACCAATAGGGGGTGAAGGCGAAGCAGAACCTGCTGATACCTCCAGTTTCAAATAGCCGGTTATTTTCTTTTTTGCCACAATTAAACTCTCCCTTCCAATTCCAGCCCTGCCTGCCGGCGGAACAGCAGAAAAAAACAACAAACAAAGCCACAGAAAAGAACAGCCACCCTCATCCGAAAAAAACCGGAAACATAAAAACAGGACAGCACGACACGCAAAACTCAAAAAACAAAACGTCCCTAGGACTCAGACTTTTTCCACCTGGCTATACTCCAGTTCAACAGGAGTAGAACGACCAAAGATTGATACAGCAACCTTAAGACGGGAACGCTCACCATCAACTTCTTCAACAAAACCATTGAAAGACGCAAACGGCCCATCAGAAACGCGAACTTGTTCTCCGATCTCAAACAGAATTGAAGAGCGGGGATGATCAACACTCTCACGAACCTGATCAAGAATACGCTCCACTTCACGCTGACTAATCGGATAAGGTTTGTTTTCCGCACCAAGAAAGCCACTCACTTTTGGCGTATTCTTGATTAAATGAAAAGCTTCATCACTCATTTCCATCTTAATCAGAACATAGCCAGGAAAAAACTTGCGCTCAGAATTTACCTTACGACCACGACGAATTTCAATAACATCTTCCGTGGGGACAAGGATTTCCTCAAAAAAATCACTCATACCCGCCTGTTCTGCCCGCTCTTTGATCGATTCAGAAACCTTTTTCTCAAAATTTGAATAGGCGTGAATAATGTACCATTTTTTACTCATCGTTTCCTCAATCACCCAAAATCAGACCAATCAAAAAGGACAAGCCTGAATCGACCGCTAAAAAAAACATTGAAGACAAAAAAACAAGAAGCAAAACCATCGCAGCCGTAATTAAGGTTTCCTTCTGTGAGGGCCAGGTTACCTTCATCGCCTCGGCGCGCACCTGCTGAATAAACAAAAACGGTCTCAAAATCGGCTCCTCAACACTTGTCTGCGGCAAACAGACCTCGGATCACACAGACCTCGGAATCACAAAAAACAGTACAGATATATTACATCGATATCCAGATCAAAATAAAAAACAAATATAAAAGCGTTACCTCTCAACCTGAACGTAAATTATCCTTACAAAACCATGGCAGGAGTGGAGGGGCTCGAACCCACAACCCCCGGTTTTGGAGACCGGTGCTCTAGCCGCTTGAGCTACACTCCTTCAAAACTCACACTCTCGCCATAAAAACACCGACGGGCAGTGCACTCTCTCAGCCAGAAAGCTGCTTTATCACTCAACAATACGTGTGACAACACCAGCACCAACCGTCCGACCACCTTCTCGAATCGCGAAACGAAGCTTCTCTTCCATTGCAATCGGAACAATCAATTCAATAGACATATGAA
>JAQRMX010000038.1 GCA_028599125.1 Alphaproteobacteria bacterium
TGAGCCGACCTCTGGCCCCTAAATGAGCAAAACAGCGTGCACTGTTTGTCACACCCAGAAGATCAAGCAACCTACCGGAGGCTGTAGGCATGAAGGGTTGTAACAGGATTGCAATTTGGCGAAGCGATTCTGCAGTGATGTAAAGAACTGTTTTCATACGGGAAATATCTTCTGTTTTCAGGCGCCAAGGGGCCTGCGCTGTAAAATATCCGTTTACCATACTGATGAAATCCCACATCATCTCTAGGGTACTGTGCATAGCGAAAGAGTCTATAGTTCTACGTGCCTTTTCTAGGAGTGAATCTGCAGCATTTAGAATAGCCTTGTCTTCTTCTTTGAAGATGCCTGGTCGTGGTAATTTTCCTTCCAGATTCTGCGAGATCATAGAAAGGGAACGCTGCGCAAGATTACCTAGATCATTTGCAAGATCGGCATTAATTCGTTGAATAATGGTTTCGTGGCTATAATTTCCATCTTGACCGAAGGGGGTATCACGCAAGAGAAAATAGCGTAGCTGATCGGTGCCATAGTGGTTTGCCAAAATAAAAGGGTCTATTACATTTCCAACAGATTTCGATATTTTCTTACCATTATTGAGTAAGAATCCATGCCCAAAAACAACTTTAGGAAGCGGTAAGCCTGCTGATATCAAAAAAGCTGGCCAATAAATTGCATGGAAACGGATTATATCCTTTCCGATAATTTGTACATCTGGTGGCCAATAATGCCATTGGGGGTTCTCATAATCGGGAAACCCGCAACCTGTGAGATAATTACTGAGAGCATCAACCCAAACATACATGATATGTCCGGTATGTCCCGGTACTGCCAGACCCCAATTAAATGTCGTGCGGCTAACTGAAAGATCTTCCAAGCCACGCTTTACGAAACTCACGATTTCGTTACGGCGCGTGACAGGCTGAATGAAATTCGGTTCCTGCTCATAAAAATCAAGCAACTTTTCCTGGTATGCTGAGAGACGAAAGAAATAGCTCTCTTCTTCTGTCCACTCTACAGGTGTGCCCTGCGTACTTATGCGGGTTCCATCCTCGCATGGCTTCGTCTCATTTTCTGTGTAAAAGGTTTCATCGCGAATAGAATACCAGCCGGAATATTTTGAAAGATAAATATCGCCACAGGTCTCCATGTGTTTCCATAATTCCTGCGCAGCTATGAGGTGATCGGAATTGCTGGTACGGATAAAACGATCAAAACTGCAATTCAGAGATTCATTCATTGCACGAAATTCTACAGCTATCCTGCTCACATAAGATTCGGGATTTAAACCCTGTACTTCGGCACTACGCTGCACTTTTTGTCCATGTTCATCAGTTCCCGTCATGAAAAAGACGTCATATCCATCAAGACGTTTGAATCTAGCAATTACATCTGCGGCAATAGTCTCATATGCATGGCCGATGTGGGGTAGGCCGTTGGAATAGGAAATCGCTGTGGTAATGTAAAACTTCCTACTGCTCTCCATCATTTTTCACCTTTTTACTTTTTCATCCTTTTATCGGAAGAGGAACTCTCTTGCTCCCTGTCATTCCAACGACCATTTTATTTCTTCATTTTTTTTGCCTGAATATGTCGGCAAGCAGCCAAAATATTTTCAGGAATGACTGTTGACGATCAAAATTGAAAATTTCTGTTTCTCTTCTCAAGAGATGTATTGATTCCCATGCTTCGGCAATTTTTAAAATTTCAGAAGGTTTACTCCACCTGCCATTTGTTTTTATTTCCGTATTGCTGTCGTGCAATTGTGCACTCATCCAGTTACAGATGCATTCTACAGCAAGCGTGAAGTCTTCTTGTCCTCCGTTTTTATTGAATTGCTCTGATAGGTGATGCAGAGATGAATTATTGAGATCAGGAATTTGATCAAGAAGTTTGTTAAGTTCTGTCCATGTATCTAACTGATCCTTATCAAAAAATGTTAGAAAGCGGCGTACGCTGCCCTGTGAAAGCAGGGCCAGCGCTTTCCTGTCAGAGATTGCTTTTTTGTTTTCTTTTGGAGTTTTATGGTAACCGGCATTGAAGACGGCTTTCATCAGATTGTCTATTTCCATATCTTTGAGACGTAGTTTATGACAACGCGACCGAATTGTTGACGAAAGCCTTCCGGGAGTGTGTGAGATCAGGAATAGGAAGGCAGAAGGAGCGGGTTCTTCTAATGTTTTTAACAGAGCATTTGCTGAATTTCTGTTCATTTTATCAGCAGAATCGACAATTAATACGCGCCATTTTCCGTTTCCTGATGTCATGGTAAGAAAGCGGAGAGCCCGAGACGTTGCGTCCATGGTTATAGAGGTGTAAAATTTTTTGTTCGCTGAATTGTAAGTCTGACGCAAGACGTGAAGGTCAGGATGTGCCTCTAATGAGATTTGCCTTGCAACAGGAGAATCTTTATCAACATCAAGATTGAAGGCGTGTCTTACTTTGTCTGAAAATGGATCGGGATTGGAAAGAACAAAACGGGCGAAGCGATAGGCTAGGGTTGCTTTTCCGATCCCTTCCCTTCCCTGAAGGAGCCAGGCGTGAGGCATTCGACCGGAGCGGTAAGCAGAAAGAAGGGCGTCTTCAGCGTCTTTCTGACCAAACAGTGAAAAGCAGTTACGAGGATGCGGCCACCTGGTTAAGCCATCTGGTGCAACGAGGCCCTGCTCACGAGGTACATTCTGGTCGACAGACGACAGGCGTGCTGCCATTTTTTTATCTCCCCAGATCAAATTGCCGTGAAACTTCTTTCCAGATGTCCTGCGCAACCTGATCAGGATTTTTGCTTCCGTCAATGACAGTATAACGTTCAGGCTCTGCTCTAGCAATATCAAGGAAGGCCTGACGAATTTTTTCGTGAAACAATTTTGGTTCTTTCTCAA
>JAQRMX010000039.1 GCA_028599125.1 Alphaproteobacteria bacterium
ACACGATTAATATGTTTGATCTTCTCGGATCTGTGCGACAGCACCTTGCGGATCCAAATTGGATATCACCTGAAACAGCGATTTCGGGGTTGTTATTCGCTGGTCTGATATTCTGGGTGTTTTGCTTCAGTATTTCAAGATATTCGTCGTTTGTTGAAAATTATTTACACACGGGATATTCTCGTTGAGAGAGGAATAAAATATGGTTCTTGCGATTGAAGAAAATCAAGAGTCAGAAAACAAGGCAGACGAAGACACGGTTGTTTCATCGAAAGAAAATGATGTGAAGTCAGATTCTATTCCTCATCCGATCATCAGGATATCGAAGATGAACAAGTGGTATGGTGACTTCCATGTTTTGAGGGATATAGACCTTGAAGTTAATAAAGGTGAAAGTATCGTCATTTGTGGTCCTTCAGGTTCCGGAAAATCAACGTTGATCCGCTGCATTAATCGTTTGGAGGAGCATCAGGGAGGCAAGATTTTTATCGACAATATTGAATTAACCAGCGATCTGAAAAAAATTGATGAAATTCGTCGTGATGTAGGGATGGTTTTCCAGCATTTTAATCTTTTTCCGCATTTAACGGTTTTAGAAAATTGTACTTTGGCCCCGATTTATGTGCGCCGCTTATCAAAGGCGGAGGCTGAAGATGTTGCTTTGGAATATCTCACCCGCGTGAAAATTCTTGATCAGATTGATAAATATCCGGGACAACTTTCCGGGGGGCAGCAGCAGCGTGTGGCGATTGCACGTTCACTGTGTATGAACCCAAGAGTCATGCTCTTTGATGAGCCAACTTCGGCTCTTGATCCTGAAATGATCAAGGAGGTTCTGGATGTTATGATTGATTTAGCTGAATCAGGTATGACTATGCTGTGTGTAACCCATGAAATGGGCTTTGCACGCCAAGTTGCGAGCAATTTGATTTTCATGGATTATGGTCAAGTCATTGAGAAGAACGTCCCTGAAGAATTTTTCAAGAATCCTCAACATGAGCGCACGAAGCTGTTTCTTAGTCAGGTACTTCACTAATTCTTAATCAGGTATTTTACTGGATGGTTTTTGTTTTTTTCCTTGATTACCGGCATTCTGGCTCTTTGTGTATCTCATTTCCTGTTTTGTCCCGCCGGCTTTTCGTTGATTGTTTTTCGGTCTGTGTGCTTTCTTCACGTTCTTCTCTTTTGGTGTTTTTCATTTCTTTGCGTTATCCTGTTCGTGGAATCATACCGGATTTTCTGTCAGGTGGGTTAGAGTGAGATTTATTCAGGTATCAGCAGGGGGAGGCATTTTACATATTAAAATTGTTTCCTGATTCTGCTGTTCCTTTCCTCCTGATTCCAGTGATTGATATTTTTCTAAACCAAAATTACCAAAGGGCTAATCATCGAATTATTCGGTGATTATTTGCACGCGCTATTTATAGGGGCTGGCTTTACGCCTCCGCGCTCACAATATATCAACGGGAATAATTGTTGAATTGAGATCTTTTTTTTGAAACAACTCTTGCTTTTTATGTCCGGGAAATTTGCGTGTCTTTGTAATTTTCTGTTCCCTTTCTTTCCTAATTTTTCGCGCGTTAATTTGTCAGTATCATGCGCTATCATAGCGGAGTATACTGTTATTTTTTGCACTATCATGTCTTTTTTGAAAAATTATGGGATATTATCTTGACTTATGTTTTGTATTTTTCCTGCCATTTTTTCCGTGGTGATACGTCTATGCTCCATGGTATGAAGCAAGAAATGGAGGTTCACTAAATAAGTGCCGGACTGGAGGAGGGGCTAAAGAGATTGCTGCAAATAACGTTTTCATATTATAAGTTTGCTGTACGTTAGCGTACTTCATCATATAAAATATATGGTTAGCACACTTTTTTCGAAAACAATCGATTGATTGAAAATGTACAAAAATGCGTCTTAGTGATTCAGTATCTTGCAAAAAATTGCAAAAATGGACAGTCATTTATGACAAACTCAATTGACTACACCAAAAATGCAAAGATTCCAAACGCAGCCCATGGAATCTATTTCCATGATGGGAATCGCATTCCAAGCCTTTAATTTGAATGTGAAAAAATTTTGTTCCATTTGGTAAATTAAAAGACGTGTTGCTGAAAAAGTGAAATCAATTAATATTGCTTCTTTTCTTGATATGTATGCAATACAGGAGGTTCGCAAAACGCCAAAAAGTTTGAAAAAATCCTTGAAATTTGCGACTGTTCATGATGACTGGTATAAACATTTTGATGTATCATAGGCAATGGAATTCATGTCATGATAAGCATCATGCTGACATGATAATAAAGGCTCACCTTGGGCATGACAACACCCGAAGCCGCCTTTGTCACTGCAAGTCATAATTCAGGCATCCCGCGACCTTTTTGTGATAGTGAACGGTAACAGCACCTTTACCACACAGATGGATCAAGATCAGGCAATAGCGTTTCATTACGGATTCTCAGGGCGCATATACCCTCCATTGCAACTACCTCTGTTCACTCATTGGCTGGGACGGCAACGTTCTGGCCTCTCGTGTTCGTAGGATGAAGGACGGTGACGGTTTTCTTATCGCCAAAGGTGCTGAGTCAACGCCTCCCACCCACAAGCTTGACCCCCGTGGGAAGCACGGGGCCCGCAGAAGTATCGGGCGGCAAAAGAAGCAGCGGAAAAGGCGGGTGCAAAGCTGGAAATTGTTGATCCCACTGCGCCCGAAAACGCCCACAGACGCGGGGGTGCAGAAGTCGACACATCGACCAATAGCACCGTCGTCAAAGATGATGATCAACAAATCGCTTATATGCGCTGCCACGTGATGGGGTCAGACCTACTTCAGTATCAGAGTCTGCGGGCGGAGGGCATGACTGTTCAATCGTAGGACAACGCCTCCGACCAGCCGCAAGAATATGCAAATGAAACTCGCGTTGATGGAAAAATCCAATGACGCCTGAGGATCGTGCAACGCTGGAATGGGCCTGCCGTGTCGTTTTCGGGATTGATCCTGAAAACGAGGTTTACGTCCTTCGTGATCTGTCGATTGTCTGGGACAACATTTTCAAGATCGACCCTGCCGATAGTGTAACCGACGCATCAATCGCCGCGTTGGCGCAGACGATGAAACTCCATCTTGGCGGAATCGGGTTTGGAGAGTTGCGCAACGACCTGCTCGGGTCGGGCGTCGGAAAACAATTCGCAAATCGCATTCATGATCATTTGCTGGATGTCATTGCTTCTGAGTGGGTGGCACTATGTCACCGCATCCGTGGTATCGCGACGATAACGGCGACCCCATCACCGTCTCAAGCACGCTTCAAGGAGACATCTGATATGGATGGTAACAAAGGATCGGGTCGCTCAACACACGATCAACATCCACCCGGAGAAGAATTCAATTGTTCCCCAGATCATAGAGTACGAGATTGGTGCGCCGGGATCTATGCCTTATGCGCAAATTGCGAAACGCGTTGGCGTTAGTTTCACCACAATCGAACGATACCGAAAAAAACACATCACAGAGGAAATGTGCCGGAAAGTCATGGACGATTTGCGTTTTGGCAATGTTGAGATCGATATCGAAATTCTGAATGACAAGCGGCTGGACATTGGGCGCACCTATGACCCGCTCGCCCGCCGTATAGAAAAGCTGATCACCAAGGCAGAGGAAAACGAGAACGACGGGTGCAATGGACGGGTTGCAGAAAGTGTTGAAAGACATCACGGCCATGCACGGCAAAATGAGCACTAGCTTATCCGTCGAGGTCAAGCTGGCAGAGTCGCCTGAATGGGTGACGCTCAAATCTGTTTTGCAGGCGGTTTGTGACGAAGTGCCCGAGGCCCGCGAACCGCTGCTGCAGCACATGCCTCACCACGTCCTTTCCCTCAAAAAGAGGAGTCGATTCTATGAACCATCGCGTTTGAAGGTTGGGGAGAATATAACCGCCGCCTCGCTACCGCAACTGCAGCAGGGCATCCTGAATGGCTGTGACTTGCCCGCAACGCGCAAGGAGGCAGACGGTTCCGTTCTCCCGTACCTCACAGGCAAGGATGCAACACATGGACACATCTCGCGCGCTAATCGAGCGCCAAGTGCAGAGTGTGTGCCCTCATTGGCCTTTGATGCGCTCATAACGTGGTGAGAAGACCTCGAGAGAAAATTCGACCTATCTATCCGACTCGGCCATTGGATTTGGCATGAACCTGATCTTTGGGTTCTCGACACGGGAAACTGAAGTCGCGCTGCGTGTTGGCCGTCAGGAGAGCAAAACGTCGGTGCTCGCGGAAAGGGTGATCGAGGAATTGCATATACCGGAATCGTTGACCATCTGCATAGCTCCTGCGGAGCGACAGGCGAAGATCATCGCCCGCGAGATTGGCCGTCAATTGCAGCGAACGGAATTGGTGATCACGCGGTCAACGCTGATCGAACTCGAAATGTCGAACGGTGCCCGCGTCGTCGCACTGCCGTCCACATCGGACACCATTCGTTCCTACCCGTCGGTTTCACTGCTGATCATTGACGAATGCGCGTTTTTGCAGGGCGACGGCGGTGGTGAGAATTTGATTGCGGGTGTTTGCCAATGTTGACGTCTCGCGGGCAGGTATATTTCAGTTCGGCTCCCGCAGGCAAAAACAATTATTTCGCTCGACTGTTTCTGGATGCGAAGCCGGGCGACGGTATTCAGCGGATCGTTGTGAAGGGCACAGACATTCCTCGTCTGAAAGAGAAAGTCGACCGAATGCGTCGAACGCTGTCCGCAACGAAGTTTCGTCAGGAAATTTTGGTCGAGATGTTCTCTGACGGTCAGGCGTACTTTGACCTCTCAATCATTGAAACCGCAACAAGAAAGGAGGGCACGATATGCCCGAAAATGTAGAACTCGATCTCGTCTATCTTCCTGATGGACGTGTGGTCAATGAAACGAACGAAGACCCCGCGATTGAACGCATCACGGGACACAAAAACTATTGGGTGGAAACTGACCTTGGACAGGCAAATGATTTTTCAGCTGTGACGGTGCTCAAGGATGAGGCGTTGCCGATCATTGACGATGCCAAGGTTATCGTTGGGCCGCGCGAGCGCTCAATTGTATATGCCGACCGCTTCCGTGGCGTGTCATATGTTGATGTTGTCGATCATTTGATCCGACTGACGAATGCGCTGCCTTTCGGTGGAAAAACAGAGCTTTCAATCGACGGTACGTCCATCGGGCGCGTTGTGTCGGACATGCTCTGGGATCAAGGCGTCGATCACAAGGCCGTCCAGATGACAGGCGGCCAAGACTGGCGGAAGGCGAGTGCGCGGTACATCAATGCGGGCAAAACATTCATGATCGAGAATCTCGCGGTTCTGTTCGCATCGGGCGACATTAAGTTCGCCCACGACCTGCCTCTCAGACAAGAAATCGAGGAGGATTTGGCCTCGTTCACGTTGACCACGACAGCGGCTCAAAACCAAATAATCACGCAGTCGCGGTCATCCACTGGTCACGGTGACCTCGGTATTGCCCTGATTGTCGGCGCGTTCGCGCCACAATATCTGAAACCCCCGCGAGAGGAATTGGATCGTTTTCTCAGCAAAGTCAGTAAGCTCAGTTTCGTTAATCGTCTCTGTCTCCCAAGCCGGATTGGAAGCGTGGTGAAAACGATTGGCATACTCCCTTAGATCGCGAAGTTTTTTGATGTCGTCAAAAGACATGATCTTTCTGGAGGTTTCATTACACATTTTGAGGAAAGAACCAATACTCTGCTCCGGAGGAAAATAACTCGGATAAGCAAAACGCAAAAACGCCTCGATCGTTGGCCTAAGTGCTTCTGCGACTTTACGCTCAATATTTGATCCGCCGAATTCAACATAGTTGAGAATCAGTTTATACCGCTTGTCATGCTCAGTGAGACTGTCATTGTCCACATCCCATTTAACAATATCGCTTCCGCTATCCGTGCGATTCAGACGGAAGGCTGAACGATCCTTCGGCATCAATTTGGCGGCTTTCCACAATGCGCACAGGAATGGCTTAGAGTGTGAAAGGACGATCATCTGCTTGACCTTTGGGCAAAGATCGATCATTTCCGTTCGTGTTTTTGAAGTGCGGTGTTCGTCAAGACTGGTCATGGGATCATCGATCACAACAATCTTCTGAGCAAGGTTTGGGCTTTGATCCAGAGAAGTGAAGAAAAACGCCAATGCCAAAGTGTTCCGGTCGCCAGAGCTCAAAGTGTTGCGGAATGATGGCTCCCCACTACCGGCGGTAATCTTTACGTTCTGCCGATTAATCACAACGCAGTATGATGCTGATGAACCCGCATTGGAGTTGACTGGCTTCATTTTGCCCAGCCTGAAAGAGGCGTTGAATCCCGAGAGAAAATCGTTGATCGCTGTTTCGTAGGTTGGAAAAATTTTCTGACGATAAGTGTCGAGCTCCGCCCGAGTTGCATCTCGTTTTTCCTCGGTCGTCTTCTTTGCCTTCGTCTCTTCAGTAAAATCTGAACACAGAATTAAGATTTCCGGATCAAAACGGGCTTTGCGCGCATTCAGTTTGGCTAGGTCATTTTGTAGGGCCGATAGGTCGTCGACCGCAGATTGTTCTTTGACTACATTAATTGCAGACTCGCAGACTCGCAATTTTTTCGAAAGTTCATCAATTTCTTCTATGCGGCGTCTGTAGGTCTGGATCGCACCAACTGCGTCTGGTGACAATTCCGTTGCCTCTAAAGGCGACGCGGCTTTTTCTCCGAGTGCTTGCAAAGCGGCTTCGCGTGCCGCCTTCCAGTCCCGAGAAACCGCTGCGGTATCAACTGATATCTTTGGCAATTCCGTGAAATTACTCCAAAATTCGTGCGTTCGAAAAGCGGTGCTAATACTGCGCTCGAATGCGGCTGGAATGTCACCCCCGTGTGTATTCCCGACGCCATCTTTTGTTTGCAGAATTTTCGCTTTTAATTCTTTGTAGGCACCGCTGAAATAAGCTTGGTAGTGCATGATGAGACCTGAACCACACAATTCCTGGGCGCAAAACGGGCATACCTTGTTTCCAGTATTATGATAGATCTCCATCGCATGGGTCGTGCCTTCTGCAACCCAAGCCTCACCGCTGGCAGCCAACGCTTTTAAATGAGTACGAACTTGATTTTCTGCATCTAGTTGCAGATCTTCCAACTTCTGGCCCAGAACATCTTTGATTGTCTCAATATTAAAATCCGGCAATTTGAATGGCGTAAACCCAGAATGTAGGCGGATCGCATCCGCCTTTTTTGCCGCTGCCAACCGCCGCCCAGCATCCTCGATCTTAGTTTCGATATTCGGGTCGGATTCTAGTTTGCAAAAATCCTCAACGTTGAATGGCTCTCTAGCTGTAGCTGGTATCGCGGCGCCTTTTTTTTGCAGGCTTGTGTTGTGCTCGTTAATCTTTGCGACAAGAGCTTGAAGTTGTGAGTTCAGCGTAATGCCCTGTTTGCCGAGGATCAGCCCATGTAGATTCTGCCTTTGTTCTGGATAAAGGTCGATGCCCGAGCAGATGTTGGCTGCAACGAACGCATCATCGAAGATAGCTATTTCGGGAAGTCGTTGAGACCAAGCGCCGTTTTGGAACGTGATCTCTTGCCCGTCGTTATTGACAACAAGATGCGGCAGATGCTGTGAGCCTACCCTTTTACGCTCGTTAACCAGCAATGAATCGCCAAGCGAAAGCGAGCGCAATATGGTTGCAATCGTGGTCTTTCCAGATCCGGTTTCCCCGTAAATAAGAGACAGACGTGTCAGATTGATGCTTGCGTTTGGCGAAACCGAGTCAAACATCCCGATGTTTCTGAGAATATTAAAGCCTTTGATCATTTTGTTCCCCGCTGAAACAACTCGTTCACAATCTGCCTGTGTCACCAACACTTAACCCCATCGGGCCTCATGATAGCAAGTAGTGAGACACGCAAAAGGTGCAATACGAAGTCATTGTCAAAACGAAATGAAGGAATCAGGGAAAAAGCACGTGCCACTCAGCAGAGCGAACTTTTGACTGAAACAAAGCGAGCAGGCTATGCTTGCCAACTCGCCCTGTGCTGATGCCTACTCAGCCGCTATCGCCAGTCTCTGACGCGCTTTGCGCGGGCGGCGCTTCATTGCAACCGACACGACCCACGCATCCGGCCCGACACGTTTGACAAGCTGGCCAACAGTTGGCGGTTGATCAAATATGACCTCCCGCGTTTCGCGCCCATCATCCGTTGTAACAACGCAGTATCGGGCAATGATGGCAAGCGCACGGCGTCGCCCCTTGGCGAACATTGGCAACGAGGTGATGTGCGGCCTGCGCGTTTAAACGGTCAAACAAGCTATGTGTAATCATGGTGTGCCCCCTAGGCGTTTGTTTGTGGAGGCATGTTTCATAAGTGCCGGTCAGGTGGCCGGAGGCCAGTCGTGGAAGAAGGAAGGCGTGCGGTACGTCAACACGGGTAAGACATTCATGATCGAAAATCTTTCCGTACTGTTTGCCAGCGGGGATTTGAAATTCGCGCATGACCTGCCGCTGCGCGCCGAGATTGAGGAAGACCTTGCGTCCTTCTCGTTGCAGACGACAGCCGCCGGAAATCAAATCATCACACAGCCACGATCTGCGGGCGGTCACGGTGACTTGGGAATCGTTGGCGCGGATCGTCAAAGATATAACTTTGGCCAATCTGATTTGCTCGCGGGTTTAGGTGGTGGCGCGCTCAAACCGACAAGCGAAAGAAAGCTCGCCGAAGAGCGCAAGACAGTCATGATCGCCTATGCGTTCGGCCTCGACGAACACATTCCACTGGCATTGGCAAAGAAAGTCGGTCTCGAACCCGGTCCCAATCCGCCTGTGCCCCAAAGCGATCCCCGCGACGAACAGTTTTAACCTGCGCTCTCGTCAATTTCGCCGCATCGTCTTGGGTCGATGTGCCTTGAGCTCGACGAGCAACCGTCAAAAACCCGCGCGCTAACGGGTGTCTTGGGATTTTGGGCATCGACATACCCGGCTAGAAAAAAACGCCTAGACGAACCACTTATTGCCTGAGCCATGCCAACATGCTTTGGACATTCGCATAGTTCGGAAGGGCGTCTCTGAATTCCTTATTTTGGAAAGACGACAAAAAGGTGCTGTGTGCAGCCGCCGTTTTCGCCGCCAACCCTAAGTGCGTTTCTATCGTGCCGTCCGTCCAAACCCAGATGCCTTGGTCCAAAAAGTGATCGTGGATAGCATCAATGTGTTCGCGTGCATCAGTTTCCGCAGCCATAAACTCAAACGCCTTGGCGGAGTTTACTTCGCCAAATTTTTTAGGAAAACCGTCTTCGGCCAAGTCGATCTTACCTTCATCTCGAAGGCGGATGAGTACGGTTTTACACCCCTGAACGGCAGCGTTGTCTTTGGCAATCATTGCGTTCTTGACGGCTGGCCGAAATGCAAAGTCAAGATCGACGACCGCCTTGGTTGGAATTCCCATTGCGGTTAGTACGGCTAGCGCCTTGGGAAGGTCTCCGGAACTACCGAGCGAAAGCAATCCCAGTTTATCTTCTTCGAGGGAACACTCAGTTTCATGCTGGAACAGGTCAGGTAGGAGTGTTTGTTCGGTTTTGCCTTCGGTAAGCACAACCGTCTCAGAAAATAGAATTCTTGTTGAGTTGGAGAGTGCGAAAAGCGTTGCTGCTTGATGGTCGGCATCGTCGATGGCGTCACGAACTGCATCATGATCGAAACGACCAATACACACAGCCCCAGTAACCCTCTGCTTGTGTTACTGGGGCTGAGGGCTGTATGCATTCAATAAGAAAAAAGGGATGGCAATGACGAAGAGCAGTATAGAAGAGAAAGTGCGGTACTCCGATGTGACGGAGGCAAAGTCGGGCGGAGTTACCTATACGCCAAAGGCGCTTGCCGGTTTTGTTGCCGACCGCATCGTCTCCGCAGCCGTGCCAGTGTTGCGCCGTGCCGCCCGCGTCCTTGATCCTGCCGTTGGGCACGGCGAATTGCTCCTCGCCCTTCTGGAACGACTTGATGGGCCAGTCGAGGTCTACGGCTTTGAGACAGACCCTGAGGCATTGGCCGAGGCCAGAGAGCGCTTGTCGCGCGCACATCCCAGCGCAGTCTTGAACCTTCGCCTTGGCAGCTTTCTAGATCATGTCCTTGATGACTTCGCGGGTGGCTTTCTTGGAACGGCAGAACCTTATGACCTGATAATCGCCAACCCACCCTATGTGCGGACGCAAATAATCGGGGCAGACCGCGCCCGCCAACTCGCACAGCAGTTCGGGTTGACGGGGCGCGTTGACCTGTACCATGCGTTTCTGCTTGGGATAGCGAAAGTGCTGGTGCCAGACGGCGCGGCAGGCGTCATCGTTTCAAACCGCTTCATGACGACCAAGGGAGGCGCGTCCGCCCGGGCTAGTATGGTAAATGACCTCAACCTGCGCGAAGTATATGACTTGGGCGATACCAAGCTATTTGAAGCGGCGGTCCTGCCTGCTGTTCTGATCGCTCGTGGCAGTGAGGCCTTGCCCGTCAAACCGTCCTTCTTTTCGATTTACCAGATTAAAGCCGTGGCGGCCCAAGCTGCTCCCGATTCGCTCACCGCCCTTGGGCACGAGGGGGCCGTGTCAGTCCCAGATGGCCGAACTTTCTTTGTTCAGCACGGCACGCTGGACAACGGTGGTGATCCCACTGGGGTGTGGCGGCTGGCTACCGAAGACATCGAACGCTGGCTGGCGACTGTGCAGCAAAACACTTGGCGTTCCTTCCGCGAAATTGGCAAGATAAGGGTCGGTATCAAGACCTGCGCGGACAAGGTGTTCCTTCCCAAGAGTTGGGACCGCGATCTAGAGCTGCACCGCCCTCTGACGACGCACCATACGGCGCAGCGCTATCGGCCTGAGCCTCCCAACCGGCAGGTTCTCTATCCACACCACACTGTCAATGGCCGGAAGCAGGCCGTTGATTTGGCGCTGTATCCGGCCAGCCTTGCCTACCTTGAAGAACATCGCCAAACCCTAGAGGGTCGCAGCTATGTGATCGAGGCGGGGCATCAGTGGTATGAGATTTGGGTTCCGCAAAACCCAGCAGACTGGCCTGCGCCCAAACTTGTCTTCCGCGACATTTCCGAACAACCCACATTTTGGATGGACCTAGACGGGACAGTTGTGAATGGCGACTGTTACTGGCTGACGGGTGACGAAGACTTGCTGTGGCTCGCCCTTGGCGTAGCCAACTCCACATTCATTGAACGCTTCTATGACTGCCGTTTCAACAACAAGCTCTATGCGGGGCGGCGACGGTTCATCACACAGTATGTCGAGCAGTTCCCCCTCCCAGATCCTGCCAGCAATGGCGCGCGGAAGATTGCTGCTGCCTGCCGCGACCTCTACACGAAGCTGGCCGATGAACCCGACCCCGCGTTGGAGCGTCAGATCGACGAAATGGTCTGGGCCGCGTTCGGGCTACCTGTCGAAGAAGTCTGAAGGCAGCGGTATCTGGAGTTTCTTGTTGAGGACTCTCCCGCCAAACTGCGGAAAACGAGAGAAGAAGCTAGCGCCAGTTGTCAGGTATAAATGCGTGAGCGTCACATTCGTCCCGTCTGTCTTGGCATAGAATAGGGCATGCCGAACGTCGCAGTGGCGGACCTGTGTTCCCGCAATCTGCGGCACGTCTAGCGGCTCCTCGCTGGCCGGGAGAACCAAACCCAAGTCGATGGTCGGGGAGGTCTGTAGCTTGACCTCTAGAAACTGATTTCGAACATCGGGGAAGCGTCCGTCGTCGCGGTAGTCGGCATACCCCAGAAGCTCGCAGACGATTCGGTGCAATGCGGCCCCTCGGTTGCGCTCCTGATCCCAGCCAGCGTCGGCGAAAGACCGCCCCATCGCGCTGCGCAACCGCTCGAACACCTCGCCAATGGGCAGGATGAGACCGTGGGCCGGGTGGTCTGTTGGGCTGACATTTTCCGCAAGGTTTGCCGCCGCGCGAACGTGCGGCAGGAGAGCGCCGGTGTCGGATGGCGATATAAGCTCCTCGGTCGCATCTCCTGGTACCAACCGCGCCTGATACTTTTGCGTCAAGGTCCCCGTGGTGTCGAGTTGCGCCAACTCTTCCCCGTTGACGACTTTGACACGCGTATAACCCCAGTGTCGTCTACGCGAAGAATCACATAACGGCGAGATGGAGAAAGCTCTTCGTTCCAGACTTGGAGGTTGTTCGCCTTTTGAGCATAGGTATCAAACATCTGCCCAAAGAAACGCGGTTGGATTTTCGTAAAGCTCTTGGGCACCGGATAGCCCAGTGCGCGACAAACGTGCTGCTTAACCAGTTTTGATCTAGTCCTGATTGGCACGTTGAGACCGTCTATGCCCACCAGCTTCTCATTGAAAATTCGCTCAAGGTCCGGCGTTGGGATCCACAGGTCAGGATCGCCAACTTCTATTGGATCGTAAATAGGCAGTCTGCTTTTTGCGATGTTGATAATGTAATGGTTTGCCATGAATGGTCCCGCCCTTCCTCAATACTCCTAGAGGGTTACCACCGGTGGGAGCCGACTTCCAGATTCGTCTCCGCGACTGGATCGCCGCAAACTGCGTCGTGCGGAATCGACTGCGCTCCTTCTCTTGGCTAGACATGCGCTATGTGAGTCGTGCAGCAAAAATGCAGCAAAAACAGAGCGTAATCAAAACTTGTTTTGAATTTTATCGTTCATTTTCAAGAGTTTATCTGGTGCCCCCACACGGACTTGAACCGCGGACCTACTGATTCCAAATGCCTTGGGGAAAAAGGGCGCGTCTTTTTTCTTTCTGTTTTCTCCTTTTACCGGTACGTCATTCGCATGAAATTTATCCGTATTAAGCTATATTTGATGCAAGATTTTGTCAGAATTTCTGTGAGAAAGAGATTTGTTTCCGGAGTGTGTAATTGTTATTCGAGAGGTGCGGTTGCAGATCTGAGCCAGGCTTGTGTATCCGGATCAAGATGTGGTTCAAGGGCTTTCCGGACCGTTGCATGATAAAGATCAAGCCATTGGCATTCTTGGGTGCTCATGAGTGTTTTCTTGATAAGGTTCCGGTCAATCGGTACAAGCGTAAGCGTTTCAAAATACAGAGTTGGCTGTTCTTCTGCGTTCCTGCTGACAGGTCCCTTGACGAGGATAAGATTTTCAATACGGATTCCATATGAGCCGGGCTTATAATATCCAGGTTCATTGGATAAAATCATTCCTGGTTGCAGTGGTGTGTGTGACTTTCCAGAGATGGCGGCAGGTCCCTCATGGACTGAAAGGAAAGAACCGACACCGTGACCGGTTCCATGATCAAAATCAGCCCCTACATCCCATAAGGAGCGACGAGCAAAGGGATCAAGCTGATGACCACTTATACCTTCCGGAAACCGTATCGTCGCAATGGCGATATGCCCTTTCAGGGTGCGTGTAAACCGGTCCCGCATTTCATCATCAGCCTGACCTGTGATGAGCGTGCGTGTTACATCTGTTGTGCCTTCGTAATATTGAGCACCGGAGTCGATCAGAAGAATTTCATTCTTCCTGATTCTACGATTGCTTTCCCGGCTGACGAGGTAATGAGGCCGTGCGGCATGTGGCCCTGAGGCTGCAATTGTATCAAAAGCGATGTCGTGTAGCTTTCCTGATTCAGCGCGAAAAGCCTCCAATTTAACGACAAGGTCTATTTCAAATATATTTTCCTCGTGTGCATGAGCGTCTACCCAGGCCAGAAATCTGACCATTGCGATTCCATCTTGTAGATGGGCGTTTTTTGCACCGGCGATTTCTACATCATTTTTCTGCGCTTTCATCAGTTCAACCGGATTACTGCCATATAGAAGTTCTGCTTTTCCTCCGTGGAGCTGCATTTGAAACCATTCATTAGTTTTTTGGGGATCAATCAGTATCGCAAGAGATCTTTGAGACAATTCATGGAGTTTTTGTGCCAGATATTCAATTTCATACAGCGTAACGATGGGGGCCAGTGCGTCATGCACCTCTTGATTCAGTTTATGTGTGTCTATGAACAAGTTGGGCTTGTCTGATCGGGTTGTGATGAGATAACTCATTGCTACTGGCGTGTGGGGAATGTCAGTTCCACGAATATTTAAGAGCCACGCAATGTTATCAGGTTGCGTTGTAATGAGCGCGTCAACATTTTCTTTTTTGAGTTTTTTTTTCAACAGGTCAATTTTGTCCTCAGCTCTACAGCCGCTATAGGAAAGGGTATGTAATTTAACTTGACCGACAGGAATTGGAGGCCTTTGTTTCCAAATTTTATCTAGCGGATTTTTTTCGCAGGGAACAAGATTGCTTTTGAGTCTGGAGCAAATTGTGCGAAATGTCTTGATTTCACTGACAGAGTGCAGGCGGGGGTCAAAACCAATTTGTTGGTCAGTCCCGAGATGGCGTGATAACCATGGATATGGTTGTTCTTCAGATGGATTTATGATTTTGAAAATTTTTGTATCCACCTGTGCAGCTGCCTGTATTGTGTAGCGACCGTCTACAAATAGGGCCGCGTGGTCTTTTAGTATGATCAACAATCCTGCTGAACCGGAAAATCCGGTTAGCCACTGTAGGCGCTTATCACGTTCCGCTGTCTGTTCATTCATATGCTCATCGGCATGGGGAACTAGGAAACCATCAAGTTGCAATGCGAGCAACTCAGTGCGTAACCATTCCGCATGTTGTTTTCCTTTTCCTGCGTCCCTTGTCTGTTCAAATGACTGAAACATTGTTGTTTTTGGGTTCATTTTTATTTTGCCCTCCTCTTTCCTTTACAAGGACTTTTTTGGATTCCTAAGGATTTATCTCTTGAATTTCAATGTTATTTTCGTCTTGAAACTTAGGAATTCGGAATGAAGTCCGGCTTTTTTTCCACAAGGATGGCTCTGTTTCTTATAAGGGAACGGCTGATGAGGTTATATAGGCCGCGCGCTCGGGCTTTCCGAAGGAGTGTAGTCCGGACAGGTTGTCCGAAATTTCTTACAGCTGTTCTTGTCTTCGTCTGTCCTTTTCAGTTCGTTCCTGCGTGCATGAAAGGATTATTTAATCATGTATTTTCTCTTGGCTATCAAAGCAAAACGCGCTCCAATGCTACCGGGCTAGTAACAGGCTGGCAGAAGGTGGTGATTGAAACATTTGCTTACAGATGATGCAAGAAATTTTCAGGCGCCTCCTGAACCAGGTATGTTGCGGATAAGCGAAGCAAAGAGACTACGGTTTCAGGAAATTTAAGATAGCGGCCTTGCTTTATATGCCACAGATGGAGCCATTTTGATGGTAAGGTGATTTTTCGATGGTAACGTGACCTTATTCTATTTGTTCTGGCAAGCTGGATTTATCAAAAACGGATTCAAACGAAGGCCGTGGTTTATTTCAACAGGATTTACATCCTTTCTTTTCGCAGTGTTTCAGACATTTTTATCCAGGTTCACAGGTGCAAAATCGTGAAAAAAGGGCAAGAATATGGGTTCTGTTTTCCTTTGGAAACAGACGGTCCAAACATCAGAAACTGTCCTGTTTTTTCTGGAAGTGAGAAGAGGGGGCCATGATTTTACTTTCCCGTTTCTGATTGAGAATGCTTAAAAGCGTCCCTATATTCTTTTGATGAAATTTATGGTTCGTTTTAGTTCATGGTTATTTTTGTCAACACAAGTTGTGTACGATCATGTGAATTATGCGAGGCAAAAATTTTGTCTGGGCATTTACTGAACCCCGCTATGTCTGTCCGGTTTGATTTTTCACCAGCCGCAGAATATCATCGATCACAAATATTTTAAGTAATGCAAATAGTAATCATTTTGCGATGGGCTTTGCCTTTTTGATATCCCTATCGGATTTTGATATTTTCTGCGTTTTTTGGACACACAAGATATGTGACGCGTAAAGTCCAATCTGAAAACAGGTTTGAAATTTATTCCTGTCCGAAAGGAAAATTACGATTTTTAAAAGCCGAGAGCTTGGTTACCCGTCCATCAATTTTCTGGGAACCTTATACCTTTATAGTGATTATAATCTCCAAAATTTCCTTCTTTAAAGATTTTGTCTTCAGGTAATTCGCTAATGAAGCGGGAGGGATCCGGGGATTGCCAGGAATTACGAATGCGTCGGCTTCGTGCGAAAGAAATTTTTACTGCACGGCGGGCACGCGTGATGCCTACATACGCAAGACGGCGCTCTTCTTCCAATCCATCACCGTTGGGTTCATCTAATGAACGCTGATGTGGGAACAGCCCTTCTTCCCACCCTGGAAGAAAGACAGTATTGAATTCAAGCCCCTTAGCGGCATGCAAAGTCATTATATTTACCTTGTCTTCTTTTTTATTTCCTTGCTGCTCGGTATCCATGAAGAGTGAAACATGTTCAAGAAATTCAATCATATTTTCAAACGACTCCATAGATTGAACTAATTCTTTCAGATTTTCCAATCGACCTTGTGCGTCCGGTGATTTGTCCTGCTGCCACATGCGCGTATATCCCGACTCTTCAAGAACAAGGCCAGCCAGATCAGGATGAGGCATCTCATCTAACAGGCTGCGCCACTGATCCATTTTTTTTAAAAAATGGACCAGACTAAGGCGTGTTTTTGGCTTTAATTTTCCTTCCTGAGAGCAAAATCGAGCAGCTTCCATGAGAGAAAAAGAATTGGCGCGTGCTACCTGATGTAATATGTTCATCGTTGAATTACCGATATTACGCCGTGGTAAATTGATGATGCGCTCAAAAGCAAGGTCGTTATTTCGCGTGGTCAATAATTTAAGATAGGCAAGAGCATCACGAATTTCTGCGCGTTCGTAGAACCGTGGCCCCCCGATTACGCGGTAATTAAGGCCAATTGTGATGAAGCGGTCTTCAAATGCGCGCATCTGAAACGACGCACGGACCAGGATAGCGATGTCATCAAGCATCTCTCCCTGGCGCTGTGAATATTCAATTTCTTGTCCGATAGCCTGAGCTTCTTCACTTCCGCTCCAATGCTCGCATACATGTACTTTTACCCCTTCTTCATCATCGGCGGAATATAATTTTTTTCCTAATCGGCCCCTGTTATAGGCAATGAGGTGAGAGGCCGCATCCAGTATATTGCTTGTAGAGCGATAATTACATTCCAAGCGGATGATTTTGGCACCGGGGAAGTGCTTGTCAAAAAGAAGGATATTATCAATTTCTGCTCCGCGCCAGGCATAGATTGATTGGTCCTCATCCCCAACGCAGCAAATGTTACTACCCGGTCGGGTAAACAGTCTTAGCCAGAGATATTGGGCGGCATTTGTATCCTGATATTCATCAACCATAATGAAGCGGAAGCGATCACGATATTGTTCAAGTATGTCATTATTTTTATTGAACAAAGTCAGGCAAGAGAGCAGAAGATCACCAAAATCAACCGCATTGATGCTTTCGAGCCGCTCCTGATAAGCTTTGTAGAGAATCTGTCCTTGTCCATCAGCATAGAAAGAGTCTTTTTCACTTGTTCCCACTTTGTCTGGTGTTAAGCCGAGATTTTTCCACCTGTCTATGCAAGAGGAGAGTGTGCGTGCAGGCCAGCGTTTTTCATCAATGCCGTGGGCGCTGATCAGAGCTTTCAGAAGACGGAGCTGATCATCTTTGTCGAGGATGCTGAAATTGCCTTCCAGTCCGACAAGTTCACCATGCTTTCGTAAGATTTTGGCCCCGATAGAGTGGAATGTTCCAAGCCACGGCATAGCTCCCACTGAGTCACCAATGAGCCGTTCGATTCGTTTTCTCATTTCTTGAGCCGCCTTGTTGGTAAAGGTTACGGCTAGAATTTGAGAAGGGAATGCATGTCGACCGGATAAGATATGAACAATACGCGTAGTCAAAACAAGCGTTTTTCCTGTTCCTGCGCCTGCGAGCACAAGAACGGGGCCATAAAGGCTTTCTACGGCTTCTCTTTGTTTGGGATTAAGAAGAGAAAGATAGGATTGTCCTTCTGCACTTACGCCGTGAGAGCCTTCTCCGTCAGGACTTAACATTGAAAAAAAACAAGTTCAAAACTGCTCCAGACAGGAAAAATGAGGAGATAACCTCCGAGGTGCCGGAAGTATAACAAGTTCCCCTGTGGTGCAGTTAGTCCCTTATATGAATGTCCTGCATTGCTTTTAAAGCAAGTCAGGTCTGCTAAAATGCGAAGAGGATTGTTTTTCAGGAATTTCATAAATTTTCTTCCTTTTAAACATTTTCATGAGAAATGCTTTTCTGATGGGCTTTCATGACTGACCGGTTTTCCGAAATTACAGGGGAGATTTGAATTTTTCTGAATTTCTGTTTCCAGTCTTAACTGAATGAATCGCCTGTTTTGTGGATAACGGGATAGGAAAAGAGCCTGTTTCTTTATACTTGTGCGAATCATGTATGTTCAAGAGGGTATAATGATAGGGGCATTTTGCTCATTGTCTATGCTTTCGCAATGAAAATGAAGACCGGAGGGTAATCATTACGGTAGTGTGTAATTGCAGAACGGAGGCAACACACAACAGGAATGAAGGCAGGGGGGAGACAAAACATATGGTTGATTGCGTGAAGAGGCAATGAAGTGAATTCATTTATTGTTGCTGTCGGAACTACGCTTGTAATGCTTTTGTTTTCTGTTTTTTTCGGTCCCTTTTTCGTTGATTGGAATGGTTATAGGGGTACGTTTGAGTCTTATCTCAGCGAAGCCTTGGGTCAGACGGTTACGATTGAGGGGAACCTTAGTGTCCAACTATTTCCTGTGCCCCGGATTCGTGTTGAGAATATTTCTGTCCCTGCCTTCGGTTTCGGTCCTTGCCGTGAGGGTGACGTGCGTGTCTCGCATGTTCACGTTTCTTTTCTTATCATGCCCTTTCTGCACGGTGAAGTGCGGATCAAAGCGCTCGATATAAAAGACCCTGTCCTAAAAATATTCCAGAGTCGCGCAAATGAACCGTGTTCTCCCTCTTCAGATTGGACCTTCGTTCTTCCGATTGATGCTGATCATGCTGTTCTTGATTCACTGAAGATTGAAAACGCTACCATTATCATTGGTGACGTGGAAGAAAATCGACAGCGCTACAGTTTGACGTCCCTTGATCTAACAGGAAGCGCGCTCTCATTAAGGGGACCTTACCGGTCTGAAGGTACGTTTGTTTTTGATGGACGGAACTACAAATTCAAATTGGGTGCCAGTAAAATCAAGAGTAATTCTGTACTGAAAACGAAGTTTTTTCTTCATTCGGTTACGGATGGCTACAGCTTAAATGGAAAGGGAAAGGTTGTTCTGTCAGCTGTGTCTCCGTCTTTTACAGGACGGATTGGGCTCAGCAAGGGCGTTGCACAGGTTCGGAACTCTTCAGGATGGCGTCTTGATGCAAATATAGAGGCTGTATCGGATCGGATTGTTTTGACCAGTCCGTCATTGCATTTTGCATCCCGGAAAAGACATATTGATTTTTCTGGTAGCTTGTCTGTCCACCTGAATGAACGGGTAAGGGTGGAGGCTGATATGATGCTTGAACGGCTTGATTTGAACAGTTTTTTTTCTTCTTTTCCAGAATTGCGGTTTCAGACGAGTAGCTTTTCTCCTTCTGTTGAGCAATTTATATTACGGGCTATCCGGTTTCCTGATTTGATTGATTTTGATTTTACCGTAGAAAATGTCATTTTCAATGAAGGACTTGCCCGGAATATAACTTTCGGAATCCAGGGGGGAAACGAGCGTTTCAATGTGGATGCATCCCTGTTGTTGGGAAATGAATCTCACCTTTCATTAAATGGATTATTGGAAACAGAAGGCAGAGTTCCAGCTTTTGGAGGAACTTTCAATATACGCTTAGCGCGAACAGCAGGTCTGGATGATTTTCTTGATCTGGGAACAGACTGGAACCACTTCATTACGCTCAAACCTATATATACTTTCCTTGATTCAAATGGTAGATTGCGTGTTGACGATACGGGTGTTTTCTTTGATGAATTTATTGTTCGGCTTGATGAGAATCGCCTGAAAGGCAGCATAGCACTTCCGCAGGGCAATGGTAGGCGTGATCTTTTTCTGGATCTGGAGGCCGATCAGCTGGATATTGGACGTTATGTTGAGCTGAAGCCGGATCGGTTAGCTTTTTTATCCTCTATTATAAGTCCTTTTTTTCAGAAAATTAACTTGAATTTTCATGCAATCTCTTTGGCATTAGGCTATTTTGATATGCATGACATGGACTTCTCCATGACTTTGCTTGATGAGGGGGGGGGGAGCCCAAAATCAGACAATCTGAAAAACGCAAAGAAGCAATTAGGTAGTTTTTATGGGAGCTTGCGAACGAAATTGAGAGTTTCGGAAGTAGAAAATGTTGATTTAATTTCGTCTTTTCCGGGGGTAGTAAAAAAATCCCAGGCTGCTTTTTTTGCGTTTCTGGATCTTGATGCAGGGAAGGGTCTGGCTGCGTTAGACGCAGATTTTGGGGGGCATTTTACGCTGAAGAAGATTTCAGCTCGTACAAATGCCCGATTGATTTCATCTGATACTCATACTTCCCTTAATTTGTCCTTCAAAGGGACGCCCCTTGATGTTTCTGGTGCTCATTTCACTATTGATTTGCGTATGCATGATCCTGATGCTCGGCGTTTATTACAACGACTTGTGGTGCGAAAAAAAGAGATCCTGACAACAGCTTTGCCTTTTGCGAACCTTTCGGGAAACATTGAGATCTCATTGAATGGAATATTGCAAACGGGTGCCAGGCTTAAGATGATATTGAAGGTGCCGGGTTCTGTTATGAATGCTGAAGGTGTTGCACGTTGGGGACCACAAGAGGAAATATTCAGCTATGAGGGCATTCTATCCCTTCAGGGGAAAGATATGCGTTTTTTTCCTTATCTTTTTGACCTTCCGGGGAAAAATGTCCCTTACCTTCTTTCCGGATCTCTCCATACGGGAGCACGTATCGGCATTCGGGAATGGCGTTTTGATGAGATAAAAGGAAATATTAATGGAAATTCTTTAACGGGAGGACTGCAAATTGATTTTTCACAGGATACGACGGATGTTTATATGTCCGGTAGTCTTGGTTTCGAGCGCATCAATATAGGTGAACTTCTTGCATTGCTTCTTGTTTCATGTGAGATGGGCCTTTCATCATCTTCCCGGAAATGGTCAGAAAAAAGGTTGGATCTTAATCACCTAACCGGTTACCTGGGAGACATTGAGATTTTTGCGAAGCATATTAACTTTCCTTACACATCCTCCCTGAATACAGGAAAATTGAAATTATCTCTGGGACCTGAGAGGGTTGAATTGTCGGGGATAGCCGGTCTGCATGATAGAAGAATAGAGGGCAGAATGGAATTTTCAGGAGTCCGGGAAGGAGGGGTATCACTATACGCATTTTTAAAAACTGAAGGTCTTTCTCTGCAAGAATTTACAAATGATTACAAAAGGGATGATGTGGTGCCGGTCGGTATACTCTCTGCTGTTGTGAACCTGTCCGGAAAAGGAGAGAGCTGGAATGACTTAGTAAGTTATCTGAATGGGAAAGGAGAGCTACAGATCAGGGAGGGGATTGTCCGGGGAGTGAATCATGACATCTTTGGGATAATAACTGATGCTGCAGACGCAGGCCTTCCTCTTGAGAGTGCTTCTGTAAAAAAAGTTATAGAAAAATCTTTTGCGGCAGGAATTTTATCTTATCAGGATATTAATGAAGTTTTTGTGATTGATCATGGTGTGTTGAAAGTAAAGGACATGTTTTTGAGATCTTCTGATGTTCTGATGAGTGTTACTGCTAGTCTTGATTTGTTGCGTATGCATCTTAACGCTGAAGCTTCGCTTCGTCCTTTTGAGGAAAAACTCATGTCGGAAAAGGGAGCGATTAATGTAAAACCGGTGATCACGCTTCTTTTTTCCGGTCCTTTTGCGCGTCCGGTTCGCTCAATCCACATTGAGTCTCTGATTGATTTTTTGAAAATTAGGCGTTTGGGACAGAGGAGCCAGGATCCATTGCTCTAGGGTAAAGCGAGGAGGCAGAGCTGCTCGTAGCTCTGATAGCCTGAGCCAAGAAACCCTTTATGAACCCATCTGGCAGGTAAGGATAGAATGACAGGACAGTGAGGTGAGATGTTCCCAATAAATCATTTTTATTGACCATGCCGGTCGAGTAAAACGGTTGGGCAACAGATGAATCTAGAAAGGAGAGCATAAAGCTTCCTGTCGTGTAGATGTACTTCTTTAAACGGAAGGCTGTGCCTCTCATTCCATCTGGTCTGGTCCTGTCATGGAACCCGGACAAACGATCTGATCATATTTTTCTTCTGTAACATAACCCAGACGTAGGGCTTCTTCCTTCAGTGTTGTGTTGTTTTTGTGCGCGGCCTTCGCGATTTCAGAGGCCTTGTCATAGCCGATGAGAGGAGCAAGTGCTGTGACCAGCATCAGGGAACGCGAAAGCAATTCTTCGATTCTTTCTTTGTTTGGTTTAAGGCCTATGACGCAATTAGAAGTGAATGAGTGACAACCGTCCGAGAGTAACCGGATTGATTGCAGGACGTTGTGAATGATTACGGGTTTAAACACATTGAGTTCAAAGTGACCTTGGCTTCCAGCAATAGTTACTGTTGTGTGATTTCCCATTACCTGGCAACAAAGCATAGTCATGGCCTCACATTGGGTTGGGTTGACTTTACCCGGCATGATTGATGATCCTGGCTCATTTTCAGGCAGGTCAAGCTCGCCAATGCCACAGCGGGGACCGGAACCAAGAAGGCGGATATCATTTGCGATTTTGAACAGACTCACAGAAATGGTGTTAAGAACGCCTGAAACTTCAATCATGGCATCATGTGCAGACAGTGCTTCAAATTTATTTGAAGCTGTAGTGAAGGGAAGTTGAGTTATTTTCTGCACGTTTTTTACGAAAATCGCGCTGAAACCTTGTTTGCTGTTGAGACCTGTAC
This sequence comes from Alphaproteobacteria bacterium, assembly GCA_028599125.1. GTDB lineage: Bacteria > Pseudomonadota > Alphaproteobacteria > Rhizobiales > NORP267 > JAQRMX01. Next base: position 22,918 of record JAQRMX010000039.1, read on the forward strand.
CTACTGCTGTACCGCCTTGCGCGAGTGAATAAAGGCGGGGCAGTGTCGCATGTAACCGTGTTAAGCTGAGAGCAATCTGTTGGGCATAACCAGAAAATTCCTGTCCCAGTGTTAAAGGTGTTGCATCCTGCAGGTGAGTCCGTCCGATCTTGACAATCTTTTTCCACTCATTTTTTTTTTCGTTCAGGGCCTTTTGTAAAGTCTCCAATGCAGGCAGAAGAGCAATTTGAATTTGTTCTACTGTGGCAATGTGCATGGCTGTTGGAAATGTATCGTTGGATGATTGGGATTGATTGACATGATCATTGGGATGTATTGGATATTTGGAGCCGATTTTTCCGCCAAGTAACTCTATCCCACGATTGGAAATCACTTCATTTGCATTCATATTGCTCTGTGTGCCTGAACCTGTTTGCCAGACGAGCAGAGGGAAATGGTTATTGAGTTTTCCTTCAATGACATCCTCGGCGGCCCTTGCGATCGCATCTCCGATTTTCTTGTCCAGCGTGCCTAGATCAACATTTGTTAAAGCTGCGGCCTTTTTGATGATCCCAAGAGCCCGTACCAGAGGCATGGGCATGATCTCATTACTGATTTTGAAATTTGCGAGTGATCTTTGCGTTTGTGCACCCCAATAACGATCGGAGTTGACTTCAAGAGGACCAAAGGAATCTGTTTCGATACGTGTCTCTGCCATGTTCCATTCCTGCATATTTATACCACGCTGCAGTGTAGCACAGATATGTCTTCTGCATTATTGATTTTCACAATGAGATTTCTATTGGAAAAAGCTTTTGAAAGGGAAAAGAGGGGGAGTGAAGGAAGATTCAGCGTGTGATTGCTCGTAGACAGGAAGTTAGAGAGCAGGAGGACTTGTTCGTGCTGCTCCTGGGGCTTTAAAGGACGAATCAAGGCCTTGTAATGACGCCGGCAATGAAGAAGATGAAGGGCAGGGAGCGAGAACAATCGCTCAGTATCTCTGGGGGCTTTGAGGAAGGTATCTTGCTAAGATACAATGTCTCTTTTTCAAGCTATCATTCTTGCAAGTGCATAATTTAAGCATATAATTTCAGACATTTCTGATTATCGGGCAATTGAAGAGCAGCGTAGCCGTTCAGCCACACTATCTTTTGTGCACGCATTACCTATATATGACTAATATCTACAGGTAAAAAATTATCAGTGATCGCGAATGATCTAGCTATACCTGCTCCATATATTGCTAGAAGCCTGTTAATATTTTCTCTCCAATATTGGGAATAGATATTGAGCATAGAAAAATAATTATCTAAAAGTGAAATTTTTGCCTATAAGAACTTTTAGGAATTGTGTTTTCGGACTGATATTTTTCATCTCTGCCGGTAAATCTGATTTTAAAAAAATAAAAAAGTGGGGTTTTGACAATATTCTTTTGTTACTGTTTAAATCTGAATGTTCTGGCAGGCGATCCTTGGCTATGCGGATTTTGGGTAATCTGGATTTTGTTGCTGTTTTCAGCTTAATGATTTGTCTGTATTTTTTACGGGTGCTTGTATGTGGACGCGAAGGTCTTTTTTTCTTCTTGGTTTCGGTCTTGTTGCCGGCCTTTCAGCAAAGGCTCGTGTCGTTTCTGCGGCCTCTTTCTCAGCCGATGCAGACTTTGATGAATCCCTTCCTAGGAACGAGGACGTTGCGATTAGCCCTATTTACCGCAAGCAACTCGTTCCTTACCGCGTTGTAGGGCATGCTGGTGCAATTGTGATTAATCCTCGTCAGTATTTTCTTTATCAAGTTCGGAGTGACATGAGTGCCATTCGTTACGGTATTGGTGTTGGCCGTGCCGGTTTTGAATGGAAAGGTGAGGCAAGAATCATGCGAAAGAAGCGGTGGCCGAACTGGTATCCGCCAAGTGAGATGCGTAAGCGTCAGCCTTATTTGCCGCGTATGATGCCCGGAGGCTTAAAAAATCCACTTGGGGCCCGTGCACTTTACTTGTACCAAGGTAAGGTTGATACTATTTACCGTATTCATGGAAGTATGGAGCCTGACAGCATTGGAACGTCTGTTTCTTCCGGATGCATTCGTATGCTCAATGAGCATGTTATTGATTTGTATGGGCGCGTACCGATAGGGACACGCGTTATTGTTCTTTAACAAGGAATTGTTTTTCCTTTTTTTCTTTTTTCGGGAAAGTCATAGGGGTGTGAAGCAGAACTTTCAGGAATACGAAATACCGGGAAAGGTTTATTTTCTCTACGTTTTTTTTTCAGGTTTTTTTCTGAATGTGTCGAGGCTAACTATATCAGCTCCTTCATTTTCAACAATCTCTTCACCCTTGACATCAACTGGACCAGAAGCATCTGCCTTTTCAGGTGATTTTATGATAGCCTGCTCATCATTTTTCGTGTTCTGCTCCTGCGTTTCATTATGTGAAGCAACCTTTGTATTGAGTGGTGTGCTTTCCTGCTCTGCATCCTGATTTAATAATTCAAATTGCAATCCGAATTGTACAGTAGGATCAAAGAAACCCTTGATTGATGAGAAGGGAACAACCAGTGTTTCAGCTATACCATTAAAGGAAAGAGAAACCTGAAATTTTTCTTCATCAACATCAAACCCCCAAAATTGATGCTGGAGAACAATGGTAATTTCACTGGGATAAAGGTTCTTGAGGCGTTTGGAAATGTGCACGCCGGGGGCATCTGTCCGAAAAGCGATATAAAAGTGATGCTCACTGGGAATTTTTTCATTTTTAAGTTGCTTCAATACATCACGCACAACGCTGCGTAAGGCATTTTGTGCCAGAAGGTCATAACGCATGAGATCCTCAACCATTTATTTCTCCTCATGGGCAGTTTTGAATAGCTAAGCCTTAAAATCCTCTTCACCCTTTTGGCACATTATCCTTAATAGTTGTATCTATCTCTTTCTTATTATTGAAGATTTTTGTTTAACACAGAAAAATGTGGGGGGCTTCTGTTGCCAGGCGCCCCCCGGGCCCCGCCTAAAGCATGCTAGTGCTTAGGACTTCAGTTTCGGTGAAAAATTGCATTAAGCAGCTTTCATCACCGGAGCATAGTTGTCATTTGCAACTACAAAACAGCCCGATAACGGTGGAACCATGCCGGACGAAAGACAACCTTTTACACCCTCGTCGATTCTATTTCGCCCCCTTACTTGATCCAGAATCAAAGAAAAGTATCCCGAAATGAAGCTACAGCAATCATTTCGGATTAACTTTGTATGTGGTGGAGGCGCCGGGTTCCGCCCCCGGGTCCGATGAGCTTATTATGGAAACAGTTTATCGCCATAGCCGGAACAAGCCCGGCACATTGGAGTATAGGATTAAAAATGTTACATTTCACGAACATATTTTTTAAAAATATTTTATTTCAAGAATATTATGGCATTAACGAACATGTTCTTTTTCTTTTTAAGATCGTTTTTCACGAATATATCTTTCAGGAAAGGTTGAATTTTAAAAAAATGGATAGCAAGCCAATGCCTGATAAGTTGACAGAGACAGTTGAACAGAAGAGGAGGGAGGTCACGTAAAATCTGGTGTTAGGAGATTTTCAAAATGCCTTCGATCGCCTTTGTGTAAAGAGAGGATATGGCCCCCTCTCTCTTGCGGCATTAGTGATGTATTTTTAATGATTTTGGATCCTTTTTCGATTTTTTCTTTTCTTTTTTGAGCAAATCAAAACGCAGTTTTCCGGCTAAGGGAGCAGCTTCAACGAGTTGAACGACCACTCTATCACCGATCCTGTAAGTGGTGTATCCGGATTTGCTAATGAGGGCCTGCTGGAGCTCGTCATAATGAAAATACTCATGGCCAAGACGTCCTTTCGGAACGAATCCATCGGCATCTGTGTCAAGAAGCCGAACAAAAAGCCCGGATCCGATGACACCGGAAATGCTTGCATCAAAGGAAGAGCCAATCTGATTGCTAAGATAGTGTGCAATGAGCCGGTCCATTGTATCCCGCTCAGCAGCTGCAGTACGGCGTTCTGTTATGGACAGTACTGAAGAAATGTCTTTCAGCCTCTCCATCTGTTGATCCTGCAGGCCATCGTCTCCCAAATTCAATGCACGAATCAATGCACGATGAACAACAAGGTCACTGTAGCGCCTGATAGGTGAGGTAAAATGAGCGTAAGATGCAAGACTGAGACCAAAGTGACCTTCATTAACGGTTGAATACTCGGCTTGTGATTGTGTGCGCAAGATGATTTGACTGACTGGCAAGTCATATTCGGTGTTTTTCACCTGAGTTAATAAGGCATTGAAATGGCAAGGATCCGGGCGTTTTTCTTCTATTTTTTTCAAATTCAGGTTTTTCAGAAAAATTTCCAATGTTTCAAGTTTGAGTCTGGAAGGAGGTTTGTGCACACGATAGAGAAGAGGACTGTTTTTTGTCTCCAGGGTTTCTGCAGCGGCGACATTCGCTTGAATCATAAATTCCTCAATTAAACGGTGGGCTTCCAGTCTGGGAGGGATAATGATCCGGCAGATAGAGCCATCATCATTTAGGAACAGTTTACGCTCGGGAATTTCAAGCTCCAGAGGCATTCGTGTCTGGCGCCCTCTTGTAAGAATTTTGTAAGCTTCTGAGAGAGCGATTAGACTCATTTCCAATCTGGGATCATCGACGGGGTTCGCCTTCTCTTTGCCGTCAATCACTGCCTGTGCTTTTTCATAGGGCAAGGTGGCAATTGATTTAATGATAGCTCTGATGAATTGATGAGTTGTTTTACAACCTCTGACATCAAATACCATTCGTACGACCAGAACCGGCCGGTCCTCACCGGAACGCAGAGAGCAGAGGTCGTTTGAAATGCGTTCCGGGAGCATCGGTATGACATAACCGGGGAAATAGATCGAATTTCCGCGTATCAACGCTTCACGATCAAGGGCGCTTCCTTCACGCACATAATAGGCAACATCAGCAATCGCAACCATGATGATAACTCCACCAGGATTCCGGGGGTCTGTATCTGTTTCTGACCAAACGGCATCATCATGATCCCGCGCATCTTCCGGATCAATTGTAACGAATGGCAAATGACGTAGATCTTGACGATTTTTATCATGTATGGCGTGTTGGGCCGCGTCAGCTTCCGATAGAGTTTCTGCTGTAAATTCGTGAGGAATGTCATATGATCGGATAGCGATGTAAGGAAGTGATCGTTCACTATCAATTATTTCGTGCCGTTTGAGAACCCGGATTTGTCTCTGCTCTTCACGCTTTCTGTCGGAGATTGCAACAGAAATCAACTCATTATGTCTGATATCATTGGCGATTTCATTCTTTATGGGATAGATTCGGGATAATTTACGATCAACGGGTTCTATATAGCTCTGTCCTTCGTTCGTGATCCGAAAAACGTAAAGGGCTGCTTCTTTTTTCTGCGTCAAAAGCTTGATAACAGAGGCCTGATAAATCAGGGCGCCCGAACTGCTGAGGTTCTTTTGTCGCTCAAGCTTTGCCAAAGCTCGGCTTCCAATTGAGATCATGCTGTTGTTTTTACCGTGATTGCGGACCAGAATATGAGGGAATGGTTCTTCCCTTTCGCTATCCCATTTTTGTGGTTGTGCAATAAAATGACCTTCTGGGTCACGTGAACAGATTTCAATAACAGCTACTGGAGGCAGGGTCGCCGATCTGTTTTTTCGATAACCATGCTTTTTGAGCACATCTTTTCCGGTGAATCTCCTCAGGTGCCCTTTTCGCATACTGCATCCTTTCTTCCCGGTGCAAAAGTGAATGCGATCCGGCTTTCGTTCATCCTGCCGGCCTGATTTTTTATGAAACCCTGACGTTGACTCCTGACTGAAAAAGAAACGGCCTTTTCCTTTTTCACTTTCTGTACGGGTACGTCCTGTGACGAAATCTGCTCACGTTTTCTCTTTTTTATCTACTTTTGTCTTTGTTTTTTTTTCTTTAGGGGCCTTTTTTTTTGTTCCTGCCTTTTTCTTTGTTGTTTTCTTTTTTGCTTTTGCGTCAATCAATTCTATTGCTTGCTCTAGATTAACCGTTTCCGGTGTCATGTCTCGCGGTAGTGTGGCATTCACTTTTTTGTGTTTGACATAGGGGCCGTAGCGCCCATCCATAACGTAGATGAGGCCGCCATGCTCAGGATGGTCTCCAAGTGTTTTTAATGGCTCAGGTCCAGCACCCTTTCCGCGCTTGGCTTGATGCTCGGTAAGGAGGACTATGGCGTGATTGAGGCCGATGGTGAAAACATCTTCTAAATTCTCCAGATTTGTATAAATGCCATTATGCAACAAAAATGGACCGTAACGACCGATTCCTGAAGATATGGGCTTTCCAGTTTCTGGATGTAATCCGACTTCGCGGGGAAGGGACAGCAGGAGAAGGGCATAGGAGAGATCAACATCTGAAGGAGATATGCCGATAGGAATACTCATGCGGTTGGGCTTTTCATTTTCTGGGTTCGTTTGCTCCACATAAGGTCCGAATCTGCCATTTTTGAGATAAATTTCCTGCTTTGTTTCAGAATCAATTCCAAGCGAACGATCTTCTATCTGGCTACCTGGGGTGGCATTTTTCACATCAGAAGAGAATTCTCGTGTGTGACGGCAATCGGGGTAATTGGAACAGCCGATAAATACGCCGTGCCTGCTTGTTTTAAGCACAAGCTTCCCATCCGTACAGGAAGGGCATTTTCTGGGATCAACGCCGTCCTGAGACGGAGGGAAAATATAAGGTGCCAGAAGATCATTAACGGCTTCCAGGATCTCGCTTGTGCTGATTTTCTTCGTCTTTTCCACGGTATTGTTAAATGCCAGCCAGAAATCACTTAACAAAACTTTCCACTCAATAGTTCCGTTGGAAACGAGATCAAGTTTTGTCTCCAGATCTGCAGTAAAATCATATTCTACGTAACGTTTGAAAAAGCTTTCTAGAAAGGCAATAACCAAACGCCCTTTGTCTTCAGGCACAAGCTGCTTCTTCTCTGTACGAACATATTCTCGTTCGTTAAGTACGGACAGCGTTGCCGCATAGGTCGACGGGCGACCTATGCCGATTTCCTCCATCTTCCTGATCAATTTGGACTCTGAATAGCGCGGAGGAGGTTCGGTGAAATGTTGATGACTTTCTACGTTCTCAATGGTGAGGGAATCATCAAGTTTGATATCCGGCAGCTTTATGTCTTCGTCTTCACTCTGCTCTTGTTCTTTTGACTCTGTCTGGTAAAGAGTAAGGAACCCATCAAATTTCAAAACAGAACCTGTTGCCCGCAAGCCATAGGTTTTCCCGTCTCCTCCGATGCCGTCAATTTCAATCGTTGTCCGCAAAAATTCAGCACTGGCCATCTGACTGGCAACGGCGCGCTCCCAGATGAGCTTATAAAGTGCGGCCTCCTCATTATTGAGATATTTTTCTATATCTTTAGGGGTTGTTTCAAGACAAGTCGGACGAATCGCTTCATGCGCCTCCTGTGCATTTTTTGCTTTTGTCTTGTAAATACGCGGAGATGAAGGCAAATAGCGATTACCGTGAGCCGTAGCGATAAAATGACGGCAAGATTCAATCGCTTCCGGTGTAATTTGCACACCGTCTGTTCTCATATAAGTAATCAGTCCCTGCGTTTCGTTACCGATTTCAATTCCTTCATAGAGGCGCTGAGCCGTTTGCATGACCCGTGACGCCGAGATGCCGAGCCTGCGTGCGGCATCTTGTTGCATCGTGGAGGTTGTGAAGGGTGGATAAGGGTTACGTTTTTGTGGTTTGATCCCAATATGGCGGACCTTAAAGTGGCCTTTCTCAACTGATTGATGTATGGCCTCTGCCTGCTCTTGAGTTTTGATTGAAAGCCGATCAAGTTTTTCACTGTCAGCAAAGACAACACGTGCCTTGAAACGCTTGTCGGGGCTGGCGATAAAATTAGCGAACAGAGACCAGTACTCTTCAGTGATAAAGCTTTCAATTTCTTGTTCCCGTTCACACAAAATGCGCAGTGTTACGGATTGTACGCGTCCGGCAGAGCGGGCTGCAGGAAGCTTCCGCCAGAGAACAGGGGAGAGGGTAAACCCTACCAAATAATCAAGTGCCCGTCGCGCCAGATAAGCTTCAACAAGCGCTATATCAATCTGGCGCGGTTGCTTCATTGCTTGAAGGATAGCAGATTTCGTGACTGCGTTGAAAACAACGCGTTCAACCTTGATATTTTTCAAGCCATATTCCTGTTGTAAAATTTCAAGGACATGCCAAGAAATGGCTTCACCTTCACGGTCAGGATCTGTTGCAAGAATGAGACGTTCAGCCTTTTTGGCTGCTGTAACTATGCTTTTCAGATGTTTCCGGGATTTTTCATTGACCTCCCAGGTCATGGCAAAATCATTGTCAGGCTCCACAGAACCATTCTTTGCAGCAAGGTCACGCACATGCCCGCAGGATGCGATGACCTGATATTCGCTTCCAAGATATTTATTGATAGTTTTGGCTTTAGCGGGGGATTCAACGATGACAAGGTTCATGAAAAGTCTTCTGAATAACTGACAAAATATACCACCG
>JAQRMX010000004.1 GCA_028599125.1 Alphaproteobacteria bacterium
CTATAATGTAATTATTTCTTTGCTTATTTCTTTTCAGGCCGTCTTTGTGTTCCGGAATCTCTCCTGGAAAACGGGCAGATCAGTCCCCGAATATTAAAATCCTCATCATACTTAAGGAAAATCACAAAAAGACAGGCTATAACGACGCCTGCTACGAAGAAAATAGATAAGAAGCAAAATCAAACCCTGAGACTTTCACGAAAAGCCTTACACCTTATTCTGCAGGAATGAAGCACATCATCGCCCGTCCTTCTCTGTTCCCATGGAACTTACCTCTTTGGGATCAAAATAGACTCAACGCAACAGAAAAATGACCCTTTTCTTCCTTTCCTTTATAAAAAAGCATTGATCTCATTATTGAGAGTCTGATCGTCCCTGCATATCTTTTTCGGAAACTCGATACAGAAAAATTAAAAAATAAATATAGCACTAAAATTGTTCACAATCCCATGAGTTCGTCTCTTTCTTATCTTCTTTTTTCTATTTCGTGACAAATACATTGAAACTGGATTACTTTAGGAAAACAGAGAAAGAAAGGAGAGGTTCTGATTTATGGTCAAATTAAATAAACTCTACACACGAACCGGTGACAACGGTTACACGAGTCTGATCAATGGTGAGCGCCGGATCAAAAACAATCCCCGTATCTCTGCAATCGGTGTTGTAGATGAGGCAAATGCCTCGATCGGACTGGCCCGTTCCTATCTCGCAATACGGTCCCCAAAAGCAGATACTGATGAAGTAAATGAACACGTCAGTAACGAACAAATTAACGATATAGAAAGAATGTTAGCCCGTATCCAGAATGATCTGTTTGACCTGGGCGCCGATCTCGCTATGCCTGTGTCCGATACGACAAAAACCTCACCTCCCTCCCTTCGCATCAGTCAGGTGCAAGTAGACTGGTTGGAACAGCAGATTGACAGGTTTAATAAGACACTTCAGCCCCTGCACTCTTTCATTTTACCTGGAGGAACTCTAGAAGCTGCGGCCTTGCATCTTGCCCGCACGATTGTACGACGTGCTGAACGCGCAATCATACGCGTTACAAAAGAAGAAAATGAAACCATCAAAACGGAAACACAAAGCTATATTAATCGCCTCTCCGATCTTCTTTTTGTTGCAAGCCGTATCTTAAACCAGAATGGAAACCAGGACCTCCTCTGGGTTCCCGGCGCACATCACTACTTGACAAATCGTCAGTATCAGGACACAGCATAGAAAGAAAACAGCACCTTACACCGTCCCCCGTAAAATTCTGCCTTTCGAAGATTCTATTACAGCATCTCCAAAAAGCAGCGCATCCCCCCTTACCGGAACTCATCTATGCAAAACCCAAAGAAAGATAAATATATCCTGCCCAATAGATAAAAACTCTTTCTTCAGCCCCTCTACATATTCTGTCCCTGCCTCTCATGGCAAAATCTGATCAAAACAACGCAAAAACAAAATGTGCCTTGTAAAAAGAAAATTCAGAATTTTAGAATTTCCGTAGGTGTTAAAGAGAAGACGAGGAAAAAACATGACAAAAAAAATAAAAAAACTAGGAATTATCGGTGCAGGACAAATGGGCACCGGCATTGCTCATCTTTGCGCTCACGCAGGATATAATGTCGTCCTTACCGATATTTCAGCAGAAAATCTGAAAAATGCACAAAAAAAAATTGAGCAGGAAATGAGCGCACAAATCAAGGCAAAACAGATCACTGAAGAAGAGCAAGAGCGCACCCTGGAACAACTTACCTTTTCTATGCATGATGGTGTGATTTTTGAAAGAGATATCATCATTGAAACCGCTTCAGAAAATGAACAGGTTAAAAAAAAAATATTCAGCAATCTAAAGGGAAAAATTTCCTCTCATACGCTCCTTGCTAGCAATACATCTTCGCTTTCAATCACAAAACTAGCCTCTTTTACCGATCGGCCTGAACAGTTTATCGGAATCCATTTCATGAACCCTGCAACGCGCATGAAACTGATAGAGTTGATCCCCGGGTTCCTCACTAATGAAGAAACCCTGCAAACTACACGAAATATAGCAGAAACCCTTGGTAAAACTGTTGTTCTCTCAAAAGATTTTCCCGCGTTCATACTCAATCGTATCCTGCTCCCCATGATCAATGAAGCCATTTTCACTCTATATGAAGGTGTTGGCTCTGTGGAAGCAATAGATACATCAATGAAACTTGGAGCCAATCATCCTATGGGCCCACTGCAACTTGCTGACTTTATCGGCCTTGATACCTGCCTCTCAATCATACAGGTCCTTCAAAAAGAATTCTCTGATCCAAAATACAGACCCTGCCCCCTTCTGATCAAATATGTGGAAGCCGGATGGTGGGGACGAAAAACAAAACGGGGCTTTTATGACTATCAATAGTGATAAATCAGTTCTTGCATGCTAAAAACGAAAAAAGAAGATGGAGCCTCTCCCTATAGGAGATATTCAGGACAAAAAACATTGAACCAAAAAGCAGCCATAATGATGAAAATATTCCGTTTCTGGAATCCATTGCCTGTCATATAGTCCGCACACACCCCGGAAACATGGACAAAAAAAGAGCAAAAAACAAGACGGAGATCAACCCTGAAAACAGATAAAAATAGTTTCAATGAGACAACAGGGGACGAAGCCGCTTCAAATCCTCAACATGCCTCCAGGCAAGAGATTTGTCATCTCCACCATCCGCTGTAGCCTCTTTTTCTCTCTCCGCACGAATGATCTCCTCCTCAAGAAGAGAAGGAGAAAAATATTCAAGTGGAACTGCCTGCTCAGCAAGGATTACAACTTTGTCGGGACGAGCCTCAAAAAAACCGCCGCGCACAAAAAAACGATGCACCATCCCCTCAGATTTATCAGTTTCTATAAATTCCACTGACAAGAGACCCGGACGCAAAAGCGATACAAGCAGGGAATGGCCCGGTAAAATAGTGAATTCACCGTCTTCACCTAAAACAATAACCCGCGCTACCGAACCGGAAAACAGACGCTCCCCAGGCAAAATAAGCTCAAAATCAAGCGTTTTAATCATGATACAGACGCTTCCCCACCCCCGGAATCCAGATCAGGCCACCTCAGAAGCCAGACGTTCCGCTTTCTCAATCGCCTCTTCAATAGACCCAACCATATAGAAGGCAGTTTCCGGAAAATGATCATAATCACCGTTAATCAATCCCTTAAAGCCTTTAACCGTATCTGCAAGGCTCACCAGCTTGCCTTCTAGACCCGTGAAGACCTCAGCAACAAAGAAAGGTTGAGAAAGAAAACGCTCAATCTTACGGGCGCGGGAGACTATAAGTTTATCCTCTTCAGATAATTCATCCATACCTAAAATAGCAATAATGTCCTGAAGCGCCTTGTAACGCTGCAACGTCTCTTGAACACGACAGGCAACCATGTAATGCTCATCACCAAGAATACGGACATCAAGCATTTGTGAAGAAGAATCCAGAGGGTCAACAGCAGGGTAAATCCCCTTCTCTGAAATCGCGCGAGACAAAACCGTCGTAGCATCAAGATGTGAGAAAGACGTCGCGGGTGCCGGATCAGTCAAATCATCAGCAGGAACATAGATCGCTTGAACAGAAGTAATAGACCCTTTGTTTGTTGTCGTAATGCGCTCCTGCATAGCACCCATCTCAGTTGCAAGCGTCGGCTGATAACCAACTGCCGAAGGAATACGGCCCAAAAGAGCAGAAACTTCCGAACCAGCCTGAGTGAAACGGAAAATATTATCCACAAAAAACAAAACATCCTGGCCTTGATCACGAAAATATTCCGCAACGGTCAAACCGGAAAGCGCAACGCGCGCACGCGCACCGGGAGGCTCATTCATTTGACCATAAACCAGCGCCGCCTTAGACCCTTCACCGCCACCCTTCCGGTTAACACCTGACTCAATCATTTCATGATAAAGATCATTGCCCTCACGCGTCCGCTCTCCGACACCGGCAAAAACAGAATAACCACCGTGAGATTTGGCGATGTTATTGATCAATTCCATAATCAGAACTGTCTTGCCGACACCGGCACCACCAAAAAGACCAATCTTGCCGCCCTTGGAATAAGGAGCCAGAAGATCCACAACCTTGATGCCCGTGACAAGAATTTCAGTTTCCGTTGATTGCTCAATATAGGCAGGCGCTTCTTGGTGGATTGAACGCTTCGTTTCGCTCTGTATCGGACCGGCATCATCAATAGGCTCACCGATAACATTCATGATCCGGCCAAGCGTTTCATTCCCGACCGGCAACATGATAGGATAGCCCGTATCAGTCACTTTACGGCCCCGCACCAACCCTTCCGTTGTATCCATGGCAAGAGTACGAACTATATGCTCACCCAGATGCTGGGCAACTTCAAGTACAAGTTTTTTCCCTCCGTTTTCTGTCTCCAGCGCATTGAGAATTGCTGGCAATGAAGCATCAAAACGAACATCAACAACAGCACCGATTACTTGTACAATCCGACCAACGTTATCAGGCGAAACCTGCTTTATGTCTTCTGACAATACCACCTCCACTAACTTTCAGGCCTTCCTGCCATCAAAATCTCACATTAAAGTGCCTCTGCACCAGAAACAACTTCAATCAACTCCGTTGTAATTTTCGCCTGGCGCTGACGGTTATACTTCAACCGCAGCTTATCAAGCATATCACCGGCATTACGGGTTGCATTATCCATCGCTGTCATCCGCGCGCCCTGCTCTGAAGCAGCATTTTCCAGAAGAGCCATGAAAATCTGAACCCCAATATTGCGTGGTAAAAGAAACGAAAAGACCTCCGACTCTCCAGGCTCATAACTGTAGATAGACGCCGCATGCGTGCGCGCGAGCCCCCTGTCAGAGAGAAATGATGTTGAGCCATCCTCCTTTTCAAACGACTCTCCCTTTTTATCCTCCAGAGATAAGGGGATCAGCTGACGGGCCGTGGGAACCTGTGAGATAACAGAGTGAAAATAGGAAAAAAACAACGTACAAACATCAAACCGGCCTTCATCAAAAAGAGACGATAACCTATTAGACAATAAAGACGCAAAATCAAAGACAGACCCATCAACCGCGGGCATAGAAACATTATCCATAATTTTACCAGGAAACAGGCGAACAAGTTGCTCAAGACCCCGTTTGCCTACACAAAGAATTTTGACCGTCTTCCCTTCTAAAAGAAGACGATTCGCATGACGGCTGGCAAGACGGACGATATTACTGTTGAAAGCACCACAAAGACCACGCTCTGAAGTACAGACAAGAAGAAGATGAACCTGATCCGCACCCCGCCCACCCGCCAAAGGATGATCCAAACCACAAAGCCCAGTCTCACAGGCCAGACGACGGAGAATTAGGCTCATATTATCAGCATAAGGACGCGCAGACTCCACCTCACTTTGCGCACGACGCAATTTAGCCGCAGAAACCATCTGCATCGCACGAGTAATCTTGCGTGTAGACGTAACCGAGGAAATGCGAGTTCGTAAATCTTTAAGACTGCTCATGAAAACCGCGCTCCGAACCCAGTATCATGACAAAGAAAAATCCTTAAAAAAATTATCAAGGGCAAAGGAAAGATCCTTACGGACATTGTCAAGGGAACACTCCTCACGCAGCGTCTCCAGAATAGAAGAATGTTTGTCCCGCAGATAACGCAGCAGAATAGGCTCAAAACTACGGACAAGATCCATATCAAGATTATCCAGATATCCGTTCACACCAGCAAAAAGAAGAACAACTTGCTCCTCCACCTCCAAAGGAGAGAATTGGCGCTGCTTCAGCAATTCCGTCAGACGCGCACCGCGACCAAGAAGACGCTGCGTTGCGGCATCCAGATCAGAACCAAACTGAGCAAAGGCTGCTATTTCACGATATTGTGCAAGCTCGCCCTTAATTGATCCGGCAACCTGCTTCATCGCTTTGCTTTGCGCTGCAGAACCAACACGCGAGACCGATAAACCAACATTAATCGCAGGACGTATGCCCTGATGGAAAAGATCAGTTTCAAGAAAAATCTGGCCATCCGTAATAGAAATCACATTAGTAGGAATATATGCCGAAACGTCATTTGCCTGCGTCTCGATCACAGGCAGAGCCGTCAATGAACCCAGACCATTGTCTGCATTAAGCTTCGTCGCACGCTCAAGAAGACGGGAGTGAAGATAAAAAACATCACCGGGATAGGCTTCACGGCCGGGAGGACGACGGAGTAAAAGGGACATCTGGCGATAGGCGACAGCCTGCTTGGAAAGATCATCATAGGCAATCAGAGCATGCATCCCGTTATCACGAAAATATTCCCCCATAGTACATCCTGTAAAGGGTGCCAGATATTGCATTGGCGCGGGCTCAGATGCTGTCGCCGCAACAACAATCGAATAAGCAAGGGCGCCACTCTCCTCTAGACTTTTCACAAAGCGAGCAACGGTCGAACGCTTCTGACCAATGGCGACATAAATGCAATAAAGCTTACGGCTCTCATCACTTCCCTCATTTGCTGACTTCTGATTAAGGATTGTGTCAAGAATGATCGCGCTTTTGCCGGTCTGGCGATCTCCAATGATAAGCTCACGCTGACCACGGCCGATCGGTATCAGCGCATCAATCGCCTTCAAACCCGTCTGCATTGGCTCATGCACAGACTTGCGCGGCATGATAGAGGGTGCTTTTACATCTACACGGCGACGCTCGCTGCTTTTCAGTGGCCCCTTACCGTCAATCGGACGACCAAGAGCATCAACAACGCGACCAAGAAGTTCCTTCCCTACGGGAACATCAACAATCGAGCCTGTGCGCTTAACTGTGTCACCTTCCTGAATCCCCTGATCCGAACCGAAAATGACAACACCAACGCTGTCCGTCTCCAGATTCAGTGCCATGCCCCGCACACCGTTCGGAAAAACAACCATCTCGCCGGCCTCAACTTCATCAAGGCCATAAACCCGCGCAATGCCGTCACCTACAGATGTTACTTGACCAATCTCCGCGATTTCCGTATCCCGGTCAAAATTCTCAATCTGCTCCCTCAGGATTGAAGAAATCTCTGAAGCCCGAATATCCTCCATCAAAAAACGACCTCTTTCATAGCAAGACAAAGAGCATTAAGCCTTGTCCTGACGGATAAATCAATCATACGGGACCCCATTCTGGCAGAAAATCCACCAAGCAATGCCGGATCAACCTTAACACTGATCTGAACATCCTTGCCAAAAACAGTCCCAATGCTCTCTTTCAGACGTGCAATCTGCGCCTCTGTGAACGAAAATGCGCTCACAACAATCACATTCATTTCACCCCGATGCTCTGCGCAAAGGGAACGAAATCTGGAAATAATAGAACGAATATGAGACAGACGACCGTTACGCACTAAAACGCAAAGAAAAGACAATATCACCCCCCCAACGCCACACCGGCCAAAAACAGATTTCAACGCACGTTCCCGTTCTCCGGCACTGAAAACAGGACTAACAACCAGGCGACGGAGGTCATCATTATCTTTATCGTTAAGCAAAGCTGAAAAAAAAACAAGATCCTCTTCAACGCGCACCAAAAGACCACGATCACGCGAAAGACCAAAAAGAGCCTCCGCATAACGGCAACAAACCACCGAAAAGGTTAAATTTTCATCCAAACTAAACTCTCCCTCAGATCCTGAAACTTAAACTTAACTTAAACTTACAGAATAGAAGAACAAAACCCCGCAACCAAACAGAAAGCGGTCGTATGAAACAAGCTGCAGAATCCTAGTAAAACAAAATAGTCACTTAGCACAGGAAATAAACTCTTGCAACCATGCGCCCACTCCAGGACCTGAAATAATTTTCCCCTTCTCTAGACCATTCCATCTCTTCCTTTATTCGTTCTCAAAAAATCAAAAAAGACAGATTCTGGTATGAAAAAGACGTTAGAAAATCCCTGTCTTCCGTAAGACTCGCCCCTTTCCTCCAGAACGAAAGAGATGAAAAATAAGGACCGCAGAAAAACAGGAAAACCGCAGGAAACCAGCAGGAACCCCGCAGAAACCCCGCAGGAAAACATCATAAAAAACTTTCAAGACAACATCATAAAAAACTTTGAGGATCCACATCCACGCGCACGCGCACATCTCTCGTGCAACGTCCAAGGGCAGACAAAAGTGAACGAAGATACGACGAAAAATCCACAGAGCGCGTCCCCTTGATCAAGATCCGAAAACGATACCGCCCCCGCAAAAGCGAAAGAGGCGCCTCTGCAGGACCAAGAACCGAAATTTCCGGCGAAAGAGGGGCAAGATGTACAAGCCTCTGAGCCACATGAAGGGCCGCACTCTGATCAGGAGCAGAGACAATCAATGCTGCAAGACGACCGAAAGGCGGCAATCCCTCACGCTCACGCATACCAATCTCCGCCTCATAAAACGCCTCAGAATCACCTGTAACAAGTGCACGCATGACAGGATGTTCGGGCATATGAGTCTGGATAAGACCATAACCACGAAAATCACCACGGCCCGCACGACCAAAAACCTGATGTAAAAGTTGAAAATTATGCTCCGAAGCCCTCAGATCCGCTTGAGAAAGACCCAAATCGCCATCAACAACGCCCACAAGCCCCAGGGAAGGAAAATGATGACCCTTCGCAAGGAGCTGTGTTCCAATGATAATATCATAATCCCCTTTCGTAATAGCACGGAAATGAAGGCGCATAGCTGATAAATCTTCCGAAAAGTCACTTGAAAGAACCGTCCGGCGGGCATCAGGAAAATGAAGAGCAACCTCCTCACAGATTCGTTCAACACCCGGTCCGCACGCAACAAGGCGATCCTCAGCATTACAGAAAGGACAGGATGAAGGAATAGGCATCCGGAAACCACAATAATGGCAGATAAGCGATCCGCGGAAACGGTGTTCCACAAGCCAGGCCGAACATTGAGAACAAGTCAGACGGCCTCCGCAAGCCCCGCACAATGTCAGTGGTGCATAACCACGACGATTTAAAAATAACAGAACCTGACGCTTCTGATCTAAAGACGAACGCATCATCTCAAGCAGAACCGGTGATAAAAAAAGACCTTTCGCAGGAACGGATAAACGCAAATCAACCGCAGACACATCCGGAAGACCGCCGGAACCAAAACGACTGCGAAGATGTACCACACCATAACGACCAGAGCGCACATTGACACGTGTTTCAATTGATGGCGTTGCAGAACTCAAAATAACAGGAAAACGGCTGATCTGAGCCCGCTTTACCGCCATGTCCCGCGCGTGATAACAAAAAACATCCTCCTGTTTGTATGCTCCCTCATGTTCTTCATCTACAACAATCAAGCCCAAATTTCGGAAAGGAAGGAAAAGCGATGAGCGCGCACCTATAACAACACGGGCCTGGCCACAACGGACAGAACGCCAGACGTCAATACGCTTTCGAACTGTCAGGCCAGAATGCCATTCGGCAGGAAAAACTCCGAAACGGTCCTTGAAACGCTCAATAAATTGATCCGTCAGCGCAATTTCTGGAAGCATAATCAGTGCCTGACAGCCTGTTTCAAGAATCGCCGCGACAGCCTCAAAATAAACTTCCGTCTTTCCCGAGCCTGTCACGCCATCAAGGAGCGTTACAGAAAAATCATCCTTTCTGCATAAATCACCTAACGTCGCCACTGCGGCCTCCTGATCTTCCGTCAGAACCGGCGGGGCGTGATGAATATCCGGGCTCTCGAAAGAGGCAGACAGCGGAACAATAACCTCCTTGAAAACGCCAAGATCAACAAGACCCTTCACAACCGAAAGACCTACTTTGGCCTGACGCGCCAGATCCCCGCGTGAGCGCGCCACACCGTCAGAACCGGCAGAAAGAACACGACCACGAGCCGCTGTTATACGGGATAAAGTAACACCGCAATAAACGACACGGACCTCCGGAGACGGGGCCTCCAGAGCTGGAGGAACGCACAGGATACTCCGCAAAACAAGACCGGGAAGAGAAAGAGTATAACCGGAAACCCACTCAATAAAATCAAGCAGATCTAGGGGAAGACCGGTGACACCGACACGACGGGCAATCCATTTAAGCTTGTGACGCGGCAAAGAGCTTTGAACATCAATTTTCCACACAACACCTAGACTTTTGCGTGTGCCAAGCGGAACTTCAACCACATCGCCACGACACAAAGACGAAAGATCCTCCGTAAGATAAACGTAAGGGCCTCCCGCCGCATTCAAGACCATGACCGAGACAAGACCCTCAGACCCCTTCATATCCACAGACCCTCACCCCATCACCAATTCGGAATAAAACAGAAATCCCGACGGATATTCCAGACATGCCCAATAGCGCACAAAAAAGAACAAGATTCACAGCACTCAATTCATAATCAAAACGCCCACTCAAAACATAAGTGCAAACATTCACAGGCAGGAAATACAATTAAAGGCAGAAAATCTTCTCATTCCTGAAAAATTCCCAGACAGAACCTGCCCAGAAAACCCACGTCTAAAGTCCGCCCTAGAAAACAAACGTAAAGACGAAATCCATCGGAACAAAGAAAAATAAGGCTTCTTGTCATGTCTTATCAACCCTTTGTGACCTCTCTTACGGCCTGCTCTCAGGGACTTCCTTTTATGGTTCCCTATAAACGCCCGTAGCCCCCTTCAATAAGGCTGCTTCTACAAAAGATATCAAAAATCCTCCTCCATACACATAGCGGAAAGAGAAAGGGAACGCGACTTTACGGAACCGGTTCCAAGAACCTGTAAAAAGCCTGGGGGTACACGCTCTCGGCAAAAGTTTTATCCAGGTTGACTTATACATACAGGTTGTGCACACTGAATGTGCCTTATATTATACAGCTACACTTAAATTCAGGGTTGCTTCATCACCCCTTCTTTCAGAGTACGAGGAAACCGCAGGTAAGAAGGCTGTAAAAACAGTAAAGGGTGAAATAAAAAAGCCATAACAGAGCCGCTTTTTACCTGAATACTTTTTCGGCACGGAAAGCAGGAAAAAGGGCTATCACAAGAAAAACAGAATAAGCGTGTCAACGCTCTCAGAGAGAGTGTACAGACAGAAAGAATAATAAAGAAAAAACAAAAGGGACTTGCCGCATCAATGAATATCATCCAGGAAATTGAAAAAGAGCAAATGGATCATCTGAGCCGTCAACGCTCTCGTATTCCCTCCTTTGCTCCAGGTGACACGATCAAGGTTAATGTTAAAGTAACCGAAAGCGGAAGATCCCGTCTACAGGCCTATGAAGGCGTGTGTATCGCACGGCGAAATTCTGGGATTAATGAAAATTTTACCGTACGTAAAATTTCCTTCAATGAGGGAGTGGAACGCATATTTCCTCTTTATTCCCCTTCCGTTGAATCTATTGAAGTTATACGGCGGGGCGCTGTACGCCGCGCAAAACTTTATTATCTCCGTGGCAGAAGAGGAAAAGCAGCCCGTATCGCTGAGGCTACCGATCTTCGTACGCGACGCATTGTGGAAGCAGAGAAAAAAAAGGCAGCAGAAGAGAAAAACAGAGCCGCAGTAAATAAGGAAAAAAACACCCCTCCCGCCAAATAAGCTGGCGCTACGCCTCTCTCATTCCCCTCCCATTTTCACTACCGCAAGAAAGGCTTCCTGTGGAATGTCTACCTTGCCAAACTGACGCATCTTTTTCTTTCCCGCCTTCTGCTTTTCCAGCAGCTTGCGCTTGCGTGTGATGTCACCACCATAACATTTCGCTGTCACATCCTTACGCAACGCCGCTACCGTCTCACGCGCAATAACCTTGCCCCCTATAGCAGCCTGTATCGGTACCTTGAACAAGTGACGAGGGATCAGTTCCTTCAGTGTTTCGCAAATAAAACGACCGCGGACCTCTGCCTGACTGCGGTGCACCAGCATGGCCAAAGCATCAACAGGTTCCCCGTTAACGAGGATCTGCATACAGGCAAGATCGCACGGACGATACCCTGTAAAATCATAGTCAAATGAGGCATAGCCCTTTGAAGCCGACTTCAGGCGATCATAAAAATCGAAAACAATTTCGTTAAGGGGGAAATCATAAGACAGAATGGTACGGGATCCCACACAAGAAAGGCTGACTTGTATTCCTCGACGAGCCTGACATAATTTCAAGATTGCTCCTAGATATTCATTTGAAGTCATAAGTGAAGCCCGGATCCACGGTTCAAGAACCTCTCTGATCTCTGTCCTTTCAGGCATATCAGCAGGATTGTGAAGAATAATCTCGCGGCCATCTGTTAGCACCAGTTCATAAACCACAGATGGCGACGTTACAATCAGGTCAAGATTAAATTCACGCGTCAGACGCTCCTGAATAATTTCCAAATGTAATAAGCCCAAAAAGCCGCAACGAAACCCGAACCCCAACGCCGCAGAAGTCTCCATTTCATAATTGAAACTTGCATCATTAAGCCTCAATTTTCCGAGCGCAACACGAACAGACTCAAAATCTCCCGTATCAATCGGAAACAGACCACAAAAAACAACTGACTGCACTGGTTTGAAACCAGCCAACGGGACCGCACAAGCACGCTTGTCTTCCGTGATTGTATCACCAACACGAGCCGCCGCTACTTCTTTAATCGCCGCAATCAGAAATCCAATCTCACCAGAACTCAATACCTCTGCATCAACAAGTTTCGGCGTAAAAAAACCAACCCTTTCAATATCATATGCAACATCCGCTCCAAGCATACGCACGCGCATACCCTTGGTAAGGCGGCCATCAAAAACACGAACCAGCACAACAACACCAAGATAGAGATCATACCAGCTATCAATCAATAATGCTTTTAAAGGAGCGGAAATCTCTCCTTGGGGACAAGGAAGCGTCTTTATAATGGCTTCCAGAACATTCTCAACACCGAGGCCTGTCTTCGCGGAAATCATGAGTGCAGAGGACGCATCAATTCCTATCACATCTTCAATTTGGGTCTTAATTCGTTCTGGTTCTGCTGCAGGTAGATCCACCTTGTTAAGAACAGGAAGAATTTCATGATCATTCTCTAGAGCCTTATAGACATTCGCCAATGTTTGCGCTTCAACACCCTGAGAGGCATCAACAATCAGGAGAGACCCTTCACAGGCAGCAAGAGACCGGCTAACCTCATAGCCAAAATCAACATGACCAGGCGTGTCAATAAGGTTGAGAATATATAGCTCGCCAGTCTCTGACTCATAACGCAAACGCACCGTCTGGGCTTTGATCGTAATTCCCCGCTCACGCTCAATATCCATAGAATCAAGCACTTGATCCTTCATTTCCCGGGGACTCAGACCTCCGGTCAACTGAATCAATCTATCAGCAAGAGTAGATTTCCCATGATCAATATGGGCGATAATCGCAAAATTACGAATATGAGAAAGTTTCGCCATAATCCTCAGGAAGATAACACAGCACGCCCACAGGAGAAAGGTCTCCCGGAAGGGGTAAATATACAGATAAAGACAGAAACCACAGAAACAAGGTCCCCTTTACACACACACACAGGCATCTTCCGAAATCACACGGACCGGTCAGCCGAAAAAAGAGCAGCAAAACCATAATACGGCTAGAAAACAGGAAAAAACAAACGTATCCTGGCCCTCCTGTACCCTGTGAGACAAAAAATCAGGATCACAGGCACGTTTCACCAACATTCCAGAAGGAAAAAATGCTTATGAACCAAAAGAAACAGACCAATAACATGTTCAACAGCTGATACAAAAGAAGAAAGACTCACCCGTCATCCTTTTCCCTGAAAAGACTCTCACAAAAACAAAATGATGGGGTTTCTTTCGCAAAAATTCGCTCATGAAACGCGCTGATATCCGCCCCCCCCTTCAAAAAGGTTTATAATCTCATCCCTTAAGCTATCGTTCTAACGCAGGGCAACACACAACGAAACAAATATCCGGAAATGATCCCTTCACGACACTCAGGCTAATAAAAATTCCAATCCCTCTAGCTGATTCAGAAGGGAGAGCCTAATTATATCATTTCAGCAGACGGGAGGTCCGGGATCGCAGGTCCCGCATTGTCACTAAGGCAAACCATAAAGCCCTAGAAAAAACAACAAGCCTCTCTTCATCAGCCTGATAAAGTAGATAGATTTCTTCTCATAGGAAATTTTAGAAATACGCCCCTGAAACAAACAGAGACACACCGAAAGGATGGCTCACTTCACTATAGATAAGATTCACTCCTTCGGAAATGGATGGGACCAGCGTGCTTTAGAGAGACAAGTCACTACAAAGATAATATCCGGTGAAAAATCTGTCCCAAAATAAGCGCAATGACCATAATTATGCGAAATAGCAGTAATTACACGCACCTGCTTTATCTCATTTTGGAAGCCTCACAGCGCTTCAGAGCCTCGATCAGATCTTCATCGGTCACCAACATCCCTCAGCGAGATAGCTCAGGGGAATCCGTTCATTCAAACGAAAAAATGGGAGAACATCTAACAAGCCTTACACATTTCAGAAGAGAGCAACAACAGGCTGTAACAGAGATTATCTTTCTCCGTTTAGCCTGAAAACAGAGAATCAATCAACCGCAGATTCCGCTCTGGATGATCAGGGGAGAACCAAAAAGTACCTGATGCGTGGCGTGAGACGATAAAGAAAAAATCAAAGACCCTGATAATCAGGCACAGTAACCGTGCAATAAGGAAACCTACACTCCTATCACCTCACCGGCTTTAATCAGGAATCAGAAAGAGAAGGCAAAGAACAATCCGGTTCCGGGATAGGAGACTTCATGAGCATCCGGCACAAATGTGAAAGGGTTTCTCGCAATTCATGCCGGGGAACCACCATATCCACCATCCCGTGATCACGCAAATATTCCGCTTTTTGGAAACCATCCGGTAGCTTCTCCCGAATGGTTTGCTCAATAACACGGGGACCGGCAAAACCAATGAGTGCACCCGGTTCAGCAATATGAATATCTCCAAGCATAGCATAAGAGGCCGTAACACCCCCGGTTGTTGGATGGGTAAGAACAACGATATAGGGCAGACGCGCTTCACGTAGCTCCCGTACCGCAATTGTCGTCCGGGGCATTTGCATAAGTGCAAGGATACCTTCTTGCATACGGGCCCCTCCTGAAGCTGTGAAAATAATAAATGGAGAATGCATCTTAACAGACAGCCTCATCGCTGCAATTAAAGTTTCACCAACAGCTAATCCCAGGGACCCACCCATAAAACTAAAATCCTGGACCGCAGAAACAACATGCAATCCATCAAGATAACCGTGAGCAACTTTTATTGCATCCTCCATACCCGTCTTTGTGCGAGCTAATTTCAAACGCTCAGAATAGCGGCGCTCATCAC
The DNA here is from genome assembly GCA_028599125.1 of Alphaproteobacteria bacterium. Lineage (GTDB taxonomy): Bacteria > Pseudomonadota > Alphaproteobacteria > Rhizobiales > NORP267 > JAQRMX01. Next base: position 15,305 of record JAQRMX010000004.1, read on the forward strand.
GGAATTCCAGAGGATCAGAAAGCACAGACGGTAAAGGCATTTCCTCAAAAACAGACTTGTCAAAAAGAGAGTTCAGGCGTGACAGAGTGTCCATCCGCATATGATAACCGGAACCAGGGACAACAAAATGATTCGCCTCAAGATCTTTATGAAAAACCATCTGGCCGGAAACAGGACATTTCACCCATAAATGATCGTCTATCTCACGCTTGGAAAGAATACTGCGAATCTTCGGACGAATAACATTGTTAATCCAGTTCATGAAAAAAGTGCCTCAAACATATAGCCTCTGTTTACACACGCTCTATTCACAGCACAATTCTTGAGAAAGAGAGACCTAAAACCAGGTTGCAGCATAGCAGAACAGGAAAAAAAAACCAGAACAGCTGCAAAACGAGATAATGAAAAGGAATATAGACCCCCTAGGATACAGACCACAGAAGAGACGGACAAATCAAAATCATGTCTGGAAATCAATCTGCCGGGAGAGCCCTTGATTCCGGATCCTACAAAAATCCCCGCCGCTTGAGCCAAAGGATAACTTGACCAAGTAACATACCAAAAAAAATAAAAAGGAAAATAAAAAGGAAAAAAGGTAAACGGAAAGAGGAGGACAGATCAGCAGTGCCCAGAGGATCAAGAAAAAAGGTAACATAATGACGATTAGAAACAGAAAGCATGATCATCACAAGTGCAAAGGGGATAAGACAAAAAATTAAAAAAAATTTACGACGCATTAAACCCTTTCCTCCCTTCCCCTCAATAAAAACACAAAGACTTATCTTAGTTTTTATTGAGCCGCTGAGATAATTCCTTCCCCACTCTGAAAAAAGGAATATATTTCTTTTCAACTTCAACAGCATCCCCGGTCCGGGGATTACGACCCGTTCGCGCCGTTCTTTCCTTCACAGAAAAAACACCAAACCCACGCAATTCAACGCGTTCCAATTGGCACAAAGCTACCGTAATTTCATTAATAATTGCACTAACAATATTCTCAATATCACGCTCGTAAAGATGAGGGTTTTCCTTGCAAATTTCCCGTACCAATTCAGACTTAACCATGAAGCTAACCCCATGTTCCCGATAGAAACCCAAAACCCGAACAAAAATCTACTCGAACCGCGCTCTAGGAATGTGCAAAACAGACAGCAATCCTCCTTCAAAAGCTACAGATCTTTCACTGGAAAAATGAGAAAATAAAGACGAAATCTCAAGAAGATCCAACCAGTTCAACAGCAATTCAAATAAACTTTTATCAGGCTCATGGAGACCCCATTCCTCTACTTTTAAGTCCTTTATTCCCCGTTCCCTGGAAAGCCACTCCCGTGCCTCTTCATCACCACCGATGGCATCAATCAGATTCAGCTTAAACGCCTGGCCACCGGTATAAACACGACCATTGCCAATCAGACGCGCCTGAACCATATCCATCCCGCGACGCTCTGATACAAGACCAAGAAACCAGTCATAAGACTCATCAACCATCTCCTTCAAGACCTTAAAGACCTCCTGCGGAGTCTTGGTGAAGGGCCCAGGCTCAGCTTTAAGTACACCGCTCTTCACTTCTTCAACAGAAATTCCCAAATTATCAATTAACTTATCAAATTTTTGCCACTGAAAGATAACCCCGATAGAACCAGTCAAGCTATTACGACGAGCAATAATATGATCAGAGGCAAGTGCAACAATATAGCCCCCGGATGCAGCAACATTCCCCATAACCGCAACAACAGGCTTGGATTTCGAAATCTTTCTGACCTTATCGTAAATCGCTTCACTCCCGGCCGTAGATCCACCAGGAGAGTCAATGGACAAAAGCAAGGCCTTGGCCTCTTCATCGGAAGCAATTTCATCCAGCACAGAAAGCAATTTATGATCACCATCAATAAATCCATCAATCGAAACATGCGCAATATGTGGATATCCAGGTGAAGACTTTTCATCTAAAGAGAAAAAGAAAAAGGGAAGAGACAAAAAAAGGTAAAGGAAAAAAAGCGCACGCCACAGCGTTACTTTCCGAAGCAAACGCTGATGATCAAAAAAAGCGTTCCTATTAAAGTTCACTATTCCGCTCCCTTTTTAATCAGCATCCAATTCACCTACAACGAAGAAACACCAGACAGCGAAACGAAAAAAAATCATCACAGAAACGGATCACAGCACCACGCACGCGCCGCCCCGAGATCATAATCCCGAGGCCATACAGACAAATCGGTCAGCTTTCCGTCTCTTTTTCGTTCCCTTTATCTTTATTTTGGGCCTTGTTTAAAGAAAAATCAGATAGCGAAACGAGAAAAAACAGTCACAGAAACAAACTTAAAGCACCACGCACCCGCTTTGTCCTAAGACCCATAATTCCGAGATCATACAGACAATCTGTCAGCTTTCCGTTTCTTTTCCGTTCCCTTTATCCTGATTCTGAGCTTTACTTAAAGCTGCTCCCAGAATATCGCCAAGAGACGCACCAGCATTAACAGAACCATACTGCGCTACGGCCTTTTTCTCTTCAGCAATCTCAAGAGCCTTGATAGAAACGGATACTTTCCGGAGCTTCTTGTCGAAGTTGGTGACCATCGCATCAAATTTCTGTCCAACCGCAAAACGTTCCGGGTTCTGCTCGGAACGCTCGCATGAAAGATCAGAACGACGAATGAAAACCTGAAGATCCGTATCAACAATCCTGATATCAATACCGCTATCCTTCACACAGATGACCTCACAGGTCACAACCGTGTCTTTCTGGACTGTATCCACACTGCTGCTGGCAAATGGATCTTCAGTCAATTGCTTGATACCGAGAGAGATACGCTCTTTCTCCACATCAACCTCAAGAACAACGGCCTTCTGAATATCCCCCTTCTTATATTCACAGATAGCTTCCGACCCCGGAAGCTTCCAATCTATATCCGAAAGATGAACCATCCCGTCCATATCTCCATCAAGCCCGATGAAAAGACCAAATTCGGCAATATTCTTGATCTCTCCCTCAATGATAGACCCGGATGAATAGCGCGCAGCAAAACGCTCCCAAGGATTCCCCGAAATCTGCTTGAGACCCAAAGAAATCCGACGCTTAACAGGATCAACATCGAGAACAATAACCTCAACCTCCTGGGACATAGAAACAAGCTTGACAGGATGGACATTCCTCTTGGTCCAACTCATCTCAGAAATGTGAATGAGGCCCTCAATTCCTGACTCAAGCTCAACAAAAGCACCATAATCAGTGATATTCGTAACCGTACCCTTAAACCTCTCTCCCACGAGATAGCGCTTCTCAATCCCATCCCATGGATCACCCTCAAGCTGTTTCATACCCAGGCTGATGCGCAACGTCTCTTTGTTCACCTTGATGACCTGCACATTAATCTGCTGACCAATCGAAAGGACATCAGAAGGATGGTTGATTCGGCGCCACGCAATGTCCGTGACATGCAAAAGACCATCAATCCCTCCAAGATCAACAAAGGCACCATAATCCGTTGTATTCTTGACAACACCCTCAACAACCTGACCTTCCTCAAGGTTGTTGACAATCTCATGCCGCCGCTCACTATAGCTTTCTTCAAGGACAGAACGACGGGACACGACAATATTGCCACGTCGACGGTCTATCTTGATAATCTGGAACTGCATCTGCGTGTTCATGAGAGAGCTGACATCACGCACCGGATGAATATCAACCTGGCTGCGCGGCAAAAAGGCAATCGCACCGGAAAGAAGATCAACCGTATAGCCGCCCTTCACCTGATTAAAAATCTGGCCTTCAACTTTCTCATTGTCCTCAAATTTTTTCTCCAAACGATCCCAGGATTCCTCACGACGTGCTTTCTCACGTGAAAGAACAGCCTCTCCCATCACGTCCTCAACACGCTCCAGGTAAACCTCAACGATACCTCCAAGCTCAGCAGGCTCATTTTTGCCCTGGCCTGAAAATTCTTTCAGCGAGATCCGACCCTCTGTTTTCAGGCCGACGTCAATGATGACCATATCTTTCTCAAGACCGACAATTCGGCCTTTAATAACGGCCCCTTCTTTCAGATCACACGACCTGAAAGATTCCTCAAGCATGGACGCAAATTCCGCACGGGACGGAAATGACATCTGGTCCGTATCAACAGCACGACCGACATCATCAGATGGGTAAGACATGGAAACTCCCTGGCATCATCGCCTTGTTGGCATTATCGCCTTGTTGAAAAAACTGGCACCGTTATATTCCTCAGCGCACGTGTTCCCTTTTGTCACGTTCACCTGGATTGCCTGCCACATACGAAAGGAAACAACCTGCGGGTCTGACCACAGACCGGCGCAGTCCGTGAGTGTAATTGTATATGCAGGTAAATGCAATAATACACAAACAGGGAGACTCTCCCTGTAGGAACACGCATAGCAGTCAGATAGGTCTCTGCGGGGACGCGAAAAAGCAGAAACATAAACGAAAATCACGAACCAGAAATCATATAAAGCGAAACTACTGATTACGCCTCCCCCTGAAGGCAGACCCGCAAACACCAAGCCTTTCATCAGGAAAACATAAAAAAGGCAGGGCAAGAAAACAAAACGCCCGAAACAACAATGAAAGCTCCCAGACCGAGAAAATATATCCCTATCCCCTCAGGCCATCCAAAGCCAGAGCTGCTTCCACAACGCAAACAGCCGAATCAAGGACAGAATCTATATCCGCAGTCGTTGTGTCAAGAACAGTGGCGCCGGGGGCCACACGTAAAGGAGAAACAGCTCTGACCGCATCACACTGATCCCGTCTCTCAAGATCATCCAGAACAACGTCCTGCGTTACCTCTTCTTCACGCTCACGTAATTCCTGGAAACGACGGAAGGCGCGAACTTTAATTGAGGCCGTCACAAACAGCTTAACCGACGCATCAGGACAAATGAGCGTTCCTATGTCCCGTCCATCAAGGACAGTTCCCGGCTTCCGGAGGGAAAATAGTCTCTGAAAATCGTTCAATTCTGCGCGAACACAAGGGATCGCTGCTACAATGGAGGCCGCATTCCCCATCTCCCGGCTTCGCAGCGCAGGATCGTCCGGGAGGACGAAATCCAGTTCCTGTGCGGCACGTAACGCTAGAGATTCATCCGTGAGGGAATGACCGAAACAAAGAAGCTTCTGACCAACACGCCGGTAAAGAAGACCGGTATCCAGATAGTGAAACCCATAACGAAACGCAAGAAGGCGACCCAGCGTCCCCTTCCCGGAAGCAGAGGGACCATCTATCGCGATAATCATACACACATGCTCCCCGCATTAACGTCTGTCCACACAAGCTCCACATCACGGCTGGCATCATAACCGGAAACAAACAGACCTCAAAACAGGTCAGTCACTCTCTGACCTGTCTCCCGGAAGACATATGGGGAAAAACAAAAATCGCGCTCATCTGGACAAACCCGCGCCTCGATTCTCCCCGAATCATTTTAGGAGAAGAAAAACAACCGACCCGCGACCTTAACACCGTATAAAACCTGTATGAAAGCTTCAAGACCATAAAATATCACAACACAACAAGAAAAATAGAAAATGAAGACTAAGGTAAAAAAAAGCCGCAGAGACATGACATCCCTTCCCAAAGACACCTCCCGGAGGAAAAAAGTATTTTACTCAAGAGAGAAAAGAGCATTACAACCGTAAAGCTCCATCTGAAGCCAAATAATCACTGTGCACCTTCCCTTTCTATTTCATAACTTTTTCACCTAAATATATCATAATCTTTTTTGCTTTTGACATGTGCGCTCAATCATGGCAATGACGGCCCGAATTTATTTAAAGATGGAAAAAGATCGTGAATAAAATTGAAATCGGTATAAAACGTACGTGCACAGGGTGTAGGATCAAGTTTTATGATCTGAAACAATCTCCTATTGTTTGCCCAAAGTGCCACCAAACATTTATCCCTGTGGCTGAGGCCAAAGGCCGGGCCCGTGGATCCAGATCAGGCACGATTGTTGAAAACATCAGCAAATTGCCTTCAAAAAAGGAGAAAGATCTTCAGTATCCTGTCATAAAGGACGTTGATGCCGATGTTGGTGTTGAGGATGATTTTGAAATTGAGGACCATGTTCTGGAAAATGAGGAAGATGAAACACTTATCTCCGATGATGTGCTGGAAGAATCGTCAGACGAGGCCCTCTTGACAGATGATGAAGGAAATGGGGTCACTGATTTATTCGGAAACAGTGGAATTAAGGGAAGCAATGAAGATATTTGAATAGGGATGAGGAACCGACAAAAAAGAAATTCACAGTCACGTCCTGGTGAATACGGAAAAGCGAAAGGCGAAGACTAAAGAAGGAACACAGGTGAGTACCGGTCAGTTTGCTCGGACCGGACCGGATGTCTTCATCCTTCAAAAGCCATAAAAAAGGGGAAAGAGAGTCGAAAAAACGTATGTTATCACCCTGTTTTGAACAAAAGGCTAAGCGTCATATGTAGGCTAAGCGTCATATGTGAAGCAAAAGGGGTAAAGTAACGAAAGGATATGGAAAGGGGGTCATAGCTCAGTTGGTAGAGCACTTGAATGGCATTCAAGGGGTCGGCGGTTCGATTCCGCCTGGCTCCACCAGTCCTTTCCTTTCAGTCACGTGCATACGTCGAAACGACGGGAAAGTAGATAAAAATACCCAGTTTCTGCCATTGTGATACGAACGACTGTTTTTTTGATTCAATCAAGCGCTCACCAGACGAAGAATTCAAATGTTTGAGAGTTCGAATCATTCCAGGCGCATCTTATCGTCATTCTATTCATCAAGACTTCTTTTCTGAAAAAGCCCAATCCAGATTTCCGAAAAATGCGTACAGCAGAAAAATATAAAACAGCCTCACTATTCACTTTCATCAGGCGCATAACAATTTATTCCTGAAAAAACAGAACCCCGGACTCCTTTAGATTGAGCTGCTACTTCAATGTATTATTATCAGCTCGTCAGAGACATATTTCCTTTTTATTCCCCAGATTTGAATTATAGAGATAATCTTTTTATTATTTTGCTATAGGTTTGGATATAAAATCGGGTTTCGGTATAATTGGTGCCCAGGAGAAGACTCGAACTTCCACGACCTTACGGCCACCAGCACCTGAAGCTGGCGCGTCTACCGGTTCCGCCACCTGGGCAATCCCACGTTCCTAAGGTAATTTTATATGTATTGTCAATTGCTCTTCTTGCAGATAAAAAATCACCTCCCCTCAATTCCTGCCAACAAAAAGGGCCCCTCTGTACAGAAGAAAAACTTCAGTATATCTCATTTAATAAAGCGCGCTCCGCGTTTCTTGTCTCTCCCGGCGAAAAATCCGCAACCTGGAAAGAAAGTGAAAAACGTGCCAAAATGTTAATAAAAGATCAAATACAGATACCCCAAAAAGAGGGCCGGGAAGACTTGATGGACCCTGTGATGAAACAGACAGACCCCGTGATGAAATATGGGAAAAATGAAAAACTGGTGACCATTTTCGGGGGGTCTGGTTTTGTGGGCCGTCATCTGGTGCAACGTCTTGCACATCAGGGCTATCGCATTCGCGTTGCGGTGCGGCGGCCAGAGCTAGCAAATTATTTGCGCCCGCTGGGGAATGTCGGACAAATTCACCCTCTTCATGCCAATATCCGGGATCCCTGCTCTGTTGCACGGGCCATTGAGGGTACCGATGTTGTGATCAATCTCGCGGCTATTCTTTTTGAAAAAGGCCCCCAGACATTTAAAGCCATTCACCATCATGCCGCCTGCAGAATCGCTCAGGCAACACTTGATGCCGGGATCACGCAACTCATACATATCTCTGCCCTTGGTGCCGAAAGCACTTCTCCGTCTCTCTATGCCCGAAGCAAAGCCGCCGGAGAGAAAGAAATACTGCATTTCTTCCCTGAAGCCATCATTTTCCGTCCTTCCCTTGTTTTTGGCCCGGAAGATCAAGTCTTTAACCGTTTCGCTATCCTGGCACGTCTCTTACCCTTCTTGCCTCTCATCGGTTCGAAAACCCGCTTTCAGCCTGTCTTCGTCAGCGATTTTACCAAAGCCATCGCCCGCGCCATTGAGGAAAAAACAAACACCGGAATAATTTATGAGATCGGGGGACCAGAGGTTCTGACATTACGGGAACTAGTGGAAAAAACCCTTTCCGTTATACAAAGACGCTGCCTCATTCTTGAGATCCCCTTTCCCCTCGCAAAGCTTTTGGCCGTCTTTTTCCAGCTCTTGCCACGACCATTGTTCACACTTGATCAGATCCACTTGCTCAAACAGGACAATATCGTCTCGGAAACGGCTATAAAACAAGGCAAAACCCTTGAAGGGCTGGGAATAAAACCATGTGGAATGGAAACGATACTGCCCTCTTATCTGACCCGGTTTCGCCGCACAGGACAATTTGAACCGCCACAAAACATGGAAAAAAAGGATATCTGAAGAGATAATGGTTAACGTTCCCTACACTCTCTATCACTATCCTCTCTGCCCCTTCTCACGCATTATCCGGCTGGCACTCTCTATCTATAAAATCGAAGTCAAAATGGTCCAGGAGCGCACCTGGGAGCGGCGCGCTGATTTTCTCAAAATGAACCCCGGCGGAACTATCCCCCTTCTCATCCATGAAAAAACAGGATTGGCCATTCCTGGTACAAATGTCATCATTGAGTATCTTGAGGAAATACATTCTTCCCACGGAAAACAAAATTCCCTGATGTTCAGGGGCATCCCTGAACGAGTTGAAGTCCGCCGCCTAGTCTGCTGGTTCAATGAAAAATTCAATGATGAGGTCACACGCAATCTCATTGGAGAAAAAATATACCGCCGTTTCATGGCCAAAAAACTCGGAGGAGGCCCACCGGACGGATTAGCTGTACGGACCGGGATTGCCAATGCACGCATACATGTCCGCTATATAGGCTATCTCATACGCCGGAGAAAATGGCTTGCGGGACAGGCTCTCAGCTACGCGGATCTAGCGGCAGCAGCCCATTTATCCTGTATTGATTATCTTGGGCACGTACCATGGAATGAGGATGAAGACGCGAAAACATGGTATGCGCGCATCAAATCCCATCCAGTATTCAGACCTCTCCTCAGCGACCGGATCATGGGAATACAACCGCCCGAAGCCTATAGTGACCTGGATTTCTAAACAGCGCATGACATGACAGTTTGCATCAAGGAACAAATCCGTCAATCCGCAAAAGCAGAGGGGATCGACGGCATAGCGTTTACAACTCCGACCTCCATTTCCCAAGCCGGAGACAAGCTCGCGGAAGCCTTGCGCCAGAACTATCACGGAAGCATGAGCTGGCTCTCTGAAACCGCAGATCGACGCAGAAATCCCTTGGCACTGTGGAGCGAGACAAAAACAGTCATCATGTGCAATATCAATTATGGGCCAGAAGAAAATCCTCTCTCATCCTCCTGCAACCCCTTATGTGGAAACATTTCCGTATATGCACGCCACAGTGATTATCATGATCTGTTCAAGGGAAAGCTCAAACAGCTGGCCCGGCAGGTTTTAAAATTGATAGGAGGCGATATAAAAATCTTCGTCGACACAGCACCGGTCATGGAAAAACCACTCGCCGCTGCCGCAGGATTGGGATGGCAGGGAAAACATACAAACCTCGTTTCCCGTCGCTTTGGCAGCTGGACATTTCTCGGGGCCATCTTTACTTCGGCTGTCATTGAGCCCGATCCGCCTGAAAAAAACCATTGCGGCTCCTGCCGCGCCTGCCTTTCCATTTGTCCTACAAATGCCTTTCCAGCCCCCTACATCCTAGATGCGCGGCGCTGTATCGCCTATCTGACAATTGAGTATAAAGGAGTCATAGAACCTGCATTGCGACCCGCAATAGGAAATCGGATCTATGGATGCGATGATTGTCTCGCCGTTTGCCCATGGAATAAATTCGCACAGCCCACAAGGGAAGCAAAATTGCGCGCAAGGGAGGATCTGGTTTCCCCGTCTCTGGCCGTTCTTGCCGATCTGGATGATACACGCTTTAGAACAACTTTCTCCAGGTCACCGATCAAACGCATTGGACGCAACTGTTTCATACGCAATGTCCTTATCGCTATCGGCAATAGCGCGGACCACAGTCTGGCCCGCATTGCTGAATGCCTCACAAGAGATGATTCGTCTTTGGTCAGGGGAATGGCTATATGGGCCATGAAACGCTTGGTGCCCACAGATTATTTTGACGCAGTGCGGCAAAAACAGGCTCATAAAGAAACTCATCCAGACGTTCTAAGAGAATGGGACCAGAAATGAAAAACAGGACCATGCAGAAAAATGAGAAATCAAAGCTATTCTGTTTCGGCTTCGGGAAAGTGGGAACCATGCTGAGCTGCCGGATGCAGGAAGAGAAATGGCAGGTCACAGGAACAAACCGTGAACGCAGAACAGGATCCGAACAATCCGCCCCGGAGATAACGCATCTCATCTTTGACGGGAAGACATACGCAAAAGACATAAGCCATGCCCTAGAGATGACAACTCATCTCCTTCAGTCCATTCCCCCCGGCAAAGAAGGCGACCCGGCTCTTCACCTCCACAAAAGAGATATCACCCGTGCCAGAAATCTTCACTGGATCGGCTATCTCTCGACAATCGGCGTTTATGGAGATCATGAAGGGGCCTGGATTGATGAAGAAACACCGCCTGCACCGGAAACAGAACGGGGACGCTGGCGCCTCAGGGCAGAACAGGAATGGATAGAGTGCGCTGCAGATATGAACGTATCACTTTCTATCTTTCGACTCGCCGGCATTTATGGACCCCACAATAATGCGCTCCTGCGCCTGCGGGAAGGAAGGGCACACAGAATCATAAAACCAGGGCAGGTTTTCAACCGGATCCACATCAAGGATATCGTTTCGGTCATCGCAGCCTCGATAGAAAGGCCTCCCTGCAAAAACAGAATTTACAATGTTTGTGATGATGAGCCAGCGCCACCTCAAGAGGTCATTACCTTTGCAGCGCAACTTATGGGGGTGGCCCCGCCAGAAAAAATTCCCTTTGAACAGTCAAAACTCACGAAAATGGAAAGAGGTTTCTATGCAGCAAACAAACGTTGCAAAAATGAACGAATCAAAAAAGAACTCGCCGTCACTCTCGCTTATCCAGACTACCGAACAGGTCTTCAGGCTCTCTGCACCGAAGAAAAAGAGAGAAAGATCAAAACCTGTACTGTCACTTGATCCAGAACTCCCGATAACACTTCCCGGCAGGAAGATTAAAGCGCGTATTCCGCAATAAAATGTCTCCTGTCTCCCTCTTTTCCCTATCAACGCTTGATTAGATTCTTAAAACAAGGCAAAATTCACTCTAAGAGTTTCAGAATTATCCCGGCATTTACCGTTTCTGGATTTTGCCGTGTCACACTGAGAACAGAAAATCAATTGCCCCTTGGATGCCCTGCGTTCAGTTTATCCATGGTACGAGATAAAAGGAGACTAGACATAACCAGACGTTCATTCACTCCGGCTGCCCCAGTACGTGATGGGTTACGGGCTAATGGAGAAATTGTCGCACCCGTTGTTCATTTGATTGACGCAGAAGGCGTGAATCATGGAAATATAAATATCAAAGACGCCTTGCAGATGGCGACAGAGAGCGATCTTGACCTGATTGAAATTTCTCCAAACGCAAACCCGCCCGTCTGCAAAATACTAGATCACGGAAAATACAAGTATCACGCACAGAAAAAGGCCTCTGAGACCAGAAAAAAACAGAAAGTCATCGAGATCAAGGAGATCAAGATGAGGCCTAATATTGATTCGCATGATTATGATGTAAAAATACGCTCAGCTCAGCGTTTTTTTCAGGACGGTGATAGAGTCAAAATCAGTTTGCGCTTTCGTGGACGTGAAATGGCGCATCCTGAACGGGGAGTGGCACTATTGGAAAAAATACGTGAGCAACTTAGCGAGGTTGCAAAATCCGAAACAGACCCTCGTCTTGAGGGGCGGCAAATGATTATGATCATGGTACCCCGCACCATTGAGTCTCCGAAACCAGGGGCCCGGAATGTAAATGAAGAGGCAGGAACCGAAAAGCAGGAGTGACTTCATATGCCTCTTCCGTCAGTCATAGTCTACAGCAGTAAAAAGTGAAAAATAAAATAAAAAGACGCGAAAGATAAAAAGGAAGGGAGCGTATAAAAAATCATGAGAAAAGACTTGATCTCCCTCTTCAGGGCCTGACTTTCCAGATTCCGGAAAAGTCAGCCGTTGAAAGAACCGTGCTTGACCCCTGCTGGAACATAGGACTATAAAAGATTCTGGTTCTGCCCTCTCCGCAGATTCGGGAAAAATAAATTCCCGAAGACCGTACTTTCATACAGGAAGAATGAAAGGAACGATGAGGGAAAAAAGGTAAAAAAGTGAAGAGGGAAGCCGATGCCAAAACTTAAAAGCAAAAGCAGCGTCAAAAAGCGCTTCAAACTCTCCTCGACAGGAAAGGTTCTCGCGCCTCAGGCTAACAAGCGTCATGGCATGATTAAGCGTACAAACAAGCAGCGCCGGAACCAGCGCGGTCTTGCGACACTCTCCCCGCAGGATGCCCGAATCATCAGAAAATTCTTGTGTGCCTAAAGATAAAGCTGAAAATAAAGGCAAGAAAAAATAGACTTAAGGGTATAAAAATGTTAGAGGCGGTTGTTATCTAATGGAGAATTATCATGTCACGAGTGAAACGAGGTACAACTGCTCACGCCCGTCATAAGAAAATTATCAAGAGCGCAAAAGGTTATTATGGCCGCCGCAAGAATGTTTATCGTGTGGCAATTCAAGCTGTTGAGAAAGCCGCTCAATACGCTTACCGTGACAGGCGTGTCCGTAAAAGAGATTTTCGTTCCCTCTGGATTCAGCGTATCAATGCTGCCACGCGTCTCCACGGTATGACATATGGATGTTTCATAAACGGTCTCACAAAGGCCGGTGTTGAGGTTAATCGTAAAATCCTTTCAGATATTGCCGTTCGTGAGCCTGTCGTTTTCAAGTCTCTGGTTGACAAGGCAGCTTCTGTTCTTGTTTGACGTCCTTTCATGAAAGGAACAAAAGACAAGCAGGAAACAGAAAAATGGCTCGGAAATTGAGAAAAATTTCTTGGAGGAACTCTTCCTTTGCCTCTCCTTTTTTCTTCATCCGGATCTTCATAAAATTACCAGAAAGAACAAGGAGTTTTCTTCGATAGTCAGTTCAATTTCTTGCCCGAACATCCCCCTGATACGTTCGCTTGTTCCGTTTTTCTCTCTCGGAACGGCACCTCGGAACCCCGAAAATCAAAAGCAGAAAAAATAAAGAAAGCAGGGATATAAAATGCTAAAAAGCACCGGACAAAAGGAAAAAATGAGGGTAATAAAAAGCACCGGATCCGAATGAGACGACAATGGCGGAATGGGAGCAGTTAGAATCTGAAATCAGTCAGGCCATCGCCAATGCCAGGGATGAGTCGGAGCTTGAGTCCGTGCGTGTGGCGGTCTTAGGCAAAAAGGGCAAAATTACAGCCCTGCTCAAAGACATCCCAAATATGAGCCCCGAAAAACGCCAGATGGAAGGTGCAGAGCTCAACAAACTCCGTAATAAGCTGACAGAAAATATCATAAAGCGGCGCGCTGCCTTCAAAGCCGCTTTTATGCAGGATCGGCTTGCCGAAGAATATGTCGATGTGACTTTGCCAACCAGAAAAGGACCTCTGGAAAACGGACAGATTCATCCGGTAAGCCGGGTCATGGAGGAGGTTACCGCTATCTTCATGGATCTGGGATTTGAAGTCGTTGAAGGAAGTGACATAGAAACAGAATTTTACAATTTCACCGCGCTCAATTTTCCTGTAGGGCATCCGGCGCGCGAAATGCATGATACTTTCTTCCTCCAGCCTGATAAAGCCGGTGAACGCAAATTACTTCGCACGCACACCTCACCTGTACAAATCCATACAATGAAAACCCGCCCTCCTCCTTTGCGTATTATCGCCCCCGGAAGGACCTATCGTTGCGATTCCGATCAGACCCATACGCCCATGTTTCATCAACTGGAAGGGCTTGTTCTTGATAAGAGCAGCCATCTTGGCCACATGAAATGGGTGCTTGGAGAATTTTGTAAGGTGTTTTTTGAAAATAAAGATATCAGAATACGCTTTCGTCCAAGCTTCTTCCCCTTTACAGAACCTTCAATGGAAGTTGATATTTGTTGCACACACAGTGCCCAACAAATCCGTTGTGGGGAGGGAAATGAGTGGCTTGAAATCTTGGGTTGTGGTATGGTTCATCCCAATGTTCTCAGGAATTGCGCCCTTGATCCACAGAAATATCAGGGGTTTGCGTGGGGAATGGGTATTGACAGACTCGCCATGCTCAAATATGGCATGCCCGATCTGCGGGCTTTCTTTGAAGCCGATATCCATTGGCTTGGTCATTACGGATTTCATCCCCTTGACGTCGCAGGGTTCACAGGGAGAAACCAAAAATGAAAGTGCCCCTCTCCTGGTTAAAAGACCATCTTGAAACCACTGCCAGCCTTACAGACATCAGTGAGCAATTAACAAATATTGGTCTTGAAGTTGAAGAAATCAACGATCCTCTTCAGCATTTCGCTCCTTTCAAGGTCGTTCTGATTGAAAAATCTGATCCTCATCCCAATGCCGATCGTTTGCGTATTTGTCATCTTGATACCGGAGACGAAAAAATCTCCGTCGTCTGTGGAGCCCCCAACGCACGCGCCGGACTTAAGGCCGTTTTTGCTCCGACGGGAACAACGATTCCGGGAACAGGTGCAAAGCTTAAAGGAACGGTGATCCGCGGCATCCCCTCCAATGGAATGCTGCTCTCCGAGAATGAAATGGGATTATCCGCTAAAGCAGGGTGCCTCATGGAATTTCCTAAGACAACAGAAGTGGGGCTCCCATTTGCACGCGCAGCAGGACTTGACGACCCGATAATAACCATCGCCGTCCCAGCGAACCGCGGTGATTGCTTCGGTATCCACGGTATTGCTCGCGAACTAGCCGCAACAGGCATTGGAAAACTCAAGAATAAAAAAATTACCCCTCTTAAAGGTAAAATGCTAACCCCTGTGAAAGTGAAAATCAGCACCGGTATGCCCCCTCATCTATGTCCCGTCTTTGCTCTCCGTCTCGTTACAGGGATCAAGAATGACCCTTCACCGGCATGGCTCCGGAAACGTTTACAGGCCATAGGGCTTCGTCCCGTTAACAGTGTTGTTGATGTCACAAATTTCATGACTTTTGACCAAAATCGGCCTCTACATGTCTTTGATGCCCATAAAATCAAAGGAAATCTCACTATACGTCTGGCAGAAAAAGGAGAAAAAATAAAGGCGCTGAACAAGAAAGACTACACTCTGGAACCTGATATGATCGCTATTGCAGATGAAGAGGGGATTATCTCCATTGCAGGAATTATAGGGAGCGAACGAACAGGATGTGACGAGGCAACAAAGGAATTACTCATTGAGTCCGCCTTGTGGGACCCCCTTCACATCGCACGAACAGGACGACGCCTTGCGATTCAATCTGACGCCCGCCATCGCTTTGAGAGAGGCCTAGATCCTGCTTTCGTCATACCGGGAATGGAGATGGCCACGCAGATGATCCTTGATCTTTCCGGTGGACAGAATGACGAAATGCTCATAAGCGGAACGGTTCCTAAAAATGAAAAAATCATCCATTTCATGCCGGAGACTCTTAAAAAAATGTCTGGAATTCATATCAGGGATACTGAAATAAAGGTGAGCCTCCAAAGACTTGGCTTTTGTATCAGTGGATTTGGAGGCAATGCAGGTTTCAGGGTCGCTATACCCTCATGGCGGGGAGACATTTATGAACAGGCCGATCTAGTTGAAGAAGTTCTGCGCATCACAGGGGTGAACAAGATCCTCCCTGTCCCGATGACCCGCCCCAGCCTCATTGAAAGACCTGCTCTTCTTCCTGCTGTCTCACATCGTCATGTTGCCCGCCGTATAATCGCTTCCAGAGGAATGGCAGAGGCCATGACATGGGCCTTCATCAGCGCGAAACACGCAACCTGTTTCGGAGGAGGACAACGAGAGGTTGAAATCTCTAATCCAGTCTCCACTGCCATGTCTCATATGAGGCCAAGCCTTTTGCCGGGCCTCATTCTTGCTACACAACGAAATGCAGACCGCGGAAAACAAGATTTTGCCCTCTTTGAAATCGGGGCGACCTACCATGGAAACACAGACAGGGAACAGATATCCACAGCTGCAGGTATCCGGAGAGGAATCAGTCATTTAAACGGACAGGGGCGCCATTGGTCCGAAAAAACAGCCCCTACAAACGTTCTTGATGCAAAAGCTGATGCTATGGCTGTGCTTACAGCTATGAAAATTGATCGTAACGCAATCCAGGTAACATATCCCGCACCGGAATGGTTTCATCCGGGGCGATCAGGAACCTTACGGCTGGGACCCAGGATCATTTTGGCTCATTTTGGAGAATTTCACCCGGAAATATATCAACACCTCAATGTAGAAGGAAATCTAGCTGGCTTTGAGATTTTTCTTGATGCGATACCGCCCCCTCGGTCAGGGACGCGAACAGCAAAATCTCCTCTTGTGCCCTGTGATTTACAGCCTGTACGGCGTGATTTTGCTTTCATCATTGACGGGAATGTCAAAGCAGTAGACCTTATCCACGCCGCAAAACAAGCCGACAAGGAGCTGATCGTTGACGTCACGCTCTTTGATTTTTTCACAGGAGGACAGCTCAGCAAAGGAAAAAAATCACTTGCCATTGAAGTCCTTCTACAACCTAAAAAGAAGACCATGACTGAGGAGGAAATTGATTCAATTTCCAGAAAGATCGTGTCACAGGTCAGGGACGCAACAGGAGGAATTTTGAGAGACGAGGAAACACGGAAAGAAAAGTAGCCATGAGGGCGGGAAAAGAAAAGGACACGGTATAAAGTCACATTGCCGCCCACTATGGCAATAGCCGCGCAGCACCCCCTTCACCATCAGACACCGAATAAGATTAAAACAGGCCAGAAAATCAGAACAAAATCAGAAATCAGACTGAAGTCGACTGCTTCAACCACTCCGTAAGACGGCTTGCAGGCAACACCCCGGAGCGCATGTCAACCATCTTTCCGTCCTTGAAAAGGATGAGCGTCGGCAGGCTCTTCACACCATATTCCGTAGAAAGCTCGGGATTCTCATCAACATCAATCTTGACAATCTTGAACCCAAGACTCGTATCTTCTGCAATTTGTTCAAGAGTTCCCATAAGCATCCGGCAAGGAGCACACCAACTGGCCCAGAAATCAACCAGAACAGGCCCCTCCGCAAGAAGAACCTCTTTCTTAAACGATGCTTCTGTTACAACGATCAAACTCATTGCGGACACTCCCCTTTGTTGCCGATCACCAACGCTAATGCGCTCTACATCCTATCTCATTCAGAGAAAAAATTAAATCAGCTTTTTTTAGCTGCCTTTCCAAAACATCTCCTCTCCCCCAAAAGGAACCCTCAGGCTTTCCGGACAAGTGGCTCAAGTGCCGCATCTTCGACGTCCCTGAACTCCATAATGGAAAGTTGCGCCGTCCAGATAAAGAACAAACGTACACGCAGGTGGGGAAATAGGCGCGAAACAATAGCACGATATACCTCTGCTTGCTTCAGATAGGAAGCCGGTATTTTTTCCACAGACGTTGGGACGTGTTTATCCGTCTTAAACTCCGCAATCAGAATCTCCTCTCCACATCGGGCAAGGCGATCTATACGATAATATTTACGCCCCTCTCCTGCAAAGACCTCAACTTCCGTAAAACTTTCATGAGAAAAGAAGGCCGCAAAGCGAGGGTCATCAATCACAGCCATAGCTTCAAACGCAAATAAACGGTGCTGTGCACTTGTCAGTTCAGGAATATAGGCCCCTGCATAACGTAAAGAAAACGCCAGACGGTCTCCTTCAGGAAGGTCAGGAAGATAATGCAGAAGGTAATGAATAAAAATTCCGCGCTTGCAAACGCGCGGCGCTGAAACAGGCATTGATCCCGTCGTTTCCGGAGCAATCTTTTCCATCCATAAAGGAAGACTCGCATCAGGCACTTCCGGCACTTCCGGCTCCCGCTCTCCCTTACTGAAATGAGAGACAGGAAGCACCCCGTAACGCCACAGCTCTCCCTCCTCTCCGCTGCTCTTGTCAACAGGATAGCCAAGCTCCCTGACTACACGAGAAATTTGCGCATACCAGCTCCGTTCCGGCGGGCAACGGCGTCTCCCGCTCAACAGACCGCAGACATAAAGCCGGTCACGCGCGCGCGTCATCGCCACATAGAGTAAACGCTGATATTCCGCATCTCTTGACGCATCATCGCGTTGAAGCGCTGTCGTAAGACAAGCTGGTTCCAAAGAATGAAGAGACGGAAGATAAACAAACTCCCCGCCACCTTCACCAAAACCGTCCCTTTGCAAAAATAAGAAAGGAGAGCGCAGGGAACGGCCGGGAATATCACAGGAATCCACAAGAATAATCACAGGAGCCTCCAGACCTTTGGCACCGTGGACCGTCATGATGCGGATTTCATCCCGACCTGGCTCCGGGTCTCGCCTGATATCAACCTTCTGTGCACGTAACCAGTACAGAAAGCCCTGTAAATCAGGGATATGGGAGTCCTCATAAGAAAGAGCACGGGATAAAAATTCATCAATCGCCTCTCCGGCTTCTGGCCCAAGTCTTTCAACAAGCGACAAGCGCCCTCCCTCTTCCCCGAGAATATGGCAAAAAAATTCATAAGGTGGAAGCCGTGTCGCTTTCTTCTGCCATTCATGAAGACGCTTCAACGTCTTCTCAAAAACAGGAGACCCGCTGCAAAAGGATAAAAGAGAAGACCATAAAGACCCCGTCCGACCATGTGCAATCGTAAAAAGATCCGCCTCGGACCAACCAAAAAGCGGACTTTTCAGCAAAGCGGCAAGAACAAGGTCATCCTCAGGAAACAAAGCAATATCCCCTGCAGCCATCAAGTCCCTGACCGCAATATGCGCGGTCAGAACCAATCTGTCCGCACCGGAAACAGGGAGAGACACCTGATGCAAAGCCGTAATGACCGCTTCAAACAAGGCATCCCGCTTCCTCAGTAGAATCAGAAAATCACCAGGACGGAGAAAACGTTCACGACCATCTTCAATAAGGACGCCCTCATGAAGAAGACCGGAGATCCGTGACGCAATGGACGATGCAAGACGAAACACCGGCGAACCCGAAACCGGATCGAGACCAGAAAGAGAGACAGAATCAGACCCCTCATCTGCTCCCTGACTGTCTGACGGGACCATAGCCTCCAAAGGCCACAATTCAACAAGGCCGGGATCAAAAGAACGCACTGTCTCATGCTTCACATGAGAATTCGGACATCCCGCCAGCATAGATGCAGAGGAGGCAAAAACAGCATCAACAATCCCCAGAACCGCAGGAACAGAACGAAAAGACAGGCGTAGCGTTAGCCGTTCCCAGACCTTTCCCGCATGTCTGGTCTGCTCCCCGAAAAAATCCCCCATCCGTATAAATTCTTCAGGAACAGCCCCCTGAAAAGAATAAATCGACTGTTTTTCGTCACCAACAGCAAAAATGGAGCAAACAGACCCCTCAGCACCCTCCCCGGCAAAAATTTCACTGGTAAGAGCATGAACAATTCGCCATTGCCTGAAAGACATATCCTGCGCTTCATCAATCAGGATATGATCAATATCCCTATTGAGCCTATAAAGAACCCAGGACGGCTCCCCTCCATCACCACAGAGAAGCGCAAGCGCCTCATCAATAAGGTCATCATAACTCAGAAGCCCGCACCGGCGTCTTAAAATATCATAGCGGTCATTAAAGACCACACTAAGGCGCAGAAGAGACGATGTTAGCGTGAAAATTTCTAGTGCCCGCTCACGCCGGATCAGACCTTCAAGGCGACAGCTTTCGGCACACAACAAATTCGCAAGGTCAATGTGCACCACGGATAACGCCTTACTCATCAGCCTCTGACGCAGCGTGTTTTTGTCCGTCAGAAAGAATGTTCGGTAAGCACGATAGCGTTCCTCATTCTCCTTTGTTGCACACGCTTGAGCCAGACGCGCTCCCTGGTTCCTATCCGAAGCAACAGACGACGCACACAATAAATCACGCAAAGCTTCCCTCTTTTCCCATAAGGGCGATTTAAACCACGAGGTATGCAGCGTTTCGGACGTATCTTCTGGATCCAGATCAAGGCGGAGACGCAGAGATAAAAGCGCTCCATCAAGATCCCCCTCCCTCGCTATCCATCGCCGCAAAATATGGCGCTTACTCACCACCTCCTGCATCAATTCCGTAAAATTCCTTTCATTCACATAGGCAATCACACAATCAAAAGCCTCACAAAGCGCAGGCTGCAAGCAGTCTTCCATAAGAAAATGCTTTTGCACCCGAACAACAAGCTCCAGAAAAGCGCTCTCGTCCATAACCTGAAAATGCGGAGGAAGAGCGGCCTCAAAAGCAAATTTACGAAGCAGGCTTTCGCAAAAAGAATGAACCGTTCGTATCCTTAGACCCGGGACCCGCTCAAGCACATCACCAAGAAGAAAACGGGCAAAATACAGGCGCGCCGCCGTCGGCTCCTGACCATCCAGATCAACAAGATAGGCCCGGAGAACCTCATCACGCGCGCTTGCCCATAACCGAAGGTGTGAAAAAACCCGGTTATACATCTCCGCAGCGGCTGCACGAGTAAAGGTAAGACACAGGATCTTGCTAGGATCCGCCCCCGACAAAAGAAGACGCAAAACCCGTTGAACGAGAACAAAGGTCTTTCCGGACCCCGCATTCGCACTCACCCATGCCGACAAAGACGGATCTGATGCACGATTCTGCTCAGGCGTTGCTCCGGGCAAGATCTCCTCCTTCCGGTGCACGCCGTCCTGCATTAGCAGCCCATTCCCCAACACGGGAAAGATGGGCATAAGAATCAGAAGAGGCATGTGGAGAAAGGGACGCTTCATAAGCCTGCGCTGGACAATCAAAACGCCCGACCCACTCTTTCAGCAATGACAACGCACGGGACGCCAGATCTGCACCAGAAGCGCTGATTTCAATATATTCACCCGGTGGCATCCCAGCGGAAAGCCTGATATAGCTCAGGGTAACATCCCGTGGGGGCGCAAAATCACCGAAACCACCCCCTAGTAAAATAGCAGCCATAAGCGGCAATTGAACGGACTTACCCGTCTTTACATCGCTAGAGCTCGGAACCCTACCCGTCTTGTAATCATAAAGAATAACGCGGTCCTCATCTACAAAATCAAGACGATCCGTACGTGTCTTTAAAACAAATTTATAGGCACCTTCACCCCAGGAAAGGACACCAGAACGCTCGGTATGGGACCGCGTCAAAAACCCACGGGAACGTTGAAGTTCAAAACGTACAAACCAGTCAGCAATACGTAAAAAGCGACGCCACCAGAAAAATGTCACGTCCGGAGACATATCTGCTAAATCGCTGAAGTTCCTGGCCCCTAAAGTAAGCAGGCGCGTTCTCTCTTCCTCAAAAGTTCCCAAAGACGCGCCGGCTGTCTCCACAAATGACCCGAGTATCTCATGAATCTTCATCCCCCAGTCTGCTTTGTTCAAGCCGCTGTTTAACAATGGAAGTGGTTCAAGATGAAGGATATGGCGGGCATAAAAATTATACGGGTTCTGAAGCCAGCCTTCAGCCTGTGTCACAGATACATGACGGGGACGGGCAGACAGGGGCGGACAGGGACAAGGCGGAAAAATTGTCTGATGATGCCAAGACCCCCTGAGAAATTTCACCTTTTTTTTCCAGGTCTCATCATTTTTCTGCAACCCGGTATCCTGCCCCTGTGATTTCAACGCGGCATCAAGATGAAAAAGCCAGCGAGAAGCGACTGTTTGCGTATTCTGTGATCGGAGAGAACGGGTAAGCACAACATCAGGATGGGTAAAGCCCTCAACAAAATCATGCGCCGAAAGACCAATCCGCCACTCCAGTGGAAACAGACCCAGGGCCTTTCGTATTGCCGGGTTCAACCAAAGATCGTCTTCCACACGAAAAGGCCATATACCTTCATTTAATCCTCCCATAATGAGTCGATCGGCTGGTAAAAGACGAGCCTCCATAAGACCCCATATCTGCAAATGCCGATGTGTCGCCCTTCTATGGTAATAAAGATGTTCATCTGAAAGAAAGGAGGCCAAAACACCAGGATAATCCGCCAGAGAACAAAGCAATGACGTCTCTTTGTCGCGTGAAAGGTGTTTCAGAAGCTCCAGGATCTCTTTGCACCCCTCGCCTTCCGTCTCGGCATCGACGTCCCCTGTCAAATTAAGAAATAAGGTCTCATGCACCTCTGCAACCTGGTGTAAGGGAGGACAAAGAGTTCTGGAAAGGGATGAAAAACAGGAAAGGCAAAG
Source organism: Alphaproteobacteria bacterium (assembly GCA_028599125.1). Taxonomy (GTDB): domain Bacteria; phylum Pseudomonadota; class Alphaproteobacteria; order Rhizobiales; family NORP267; genus JAQRMX01. Next base: position 37,744 of record JAQRMX010000004.1, read on the forward strand.
CTCCAGCTGGTCAATCAGCAGCCCAGCCTCCCGGATAGCATCTTTCCGGCTTTCACTATGGATTGCTCTCAGAGCAGACCGTAACCCCGCAATCCCCGTCATTGGTGAAGCACCCCGAAAAATAAGCTTTTCCAGAATTCGGGCCCGTTCACCCGCCCAACCAGGAGGCTTACCAAGACGGCAAAGAGCATGTTTAAGAACAGGAAGAAGAGAAAGAGGAGACAAGTGACCGGTCAAAAGCTCGGCGCTCAAACGTGCAAAATGTCCGAAAAGTGTCTGTGATAAGGGCAGGCCCGCAGAATCAAGCGGAACAATCCCCCAGCGCGATAATTCCGAGACAACACGACGAACAAGGGAGCGACACGGCGTAATCAGGGCAAGACGGCGACCGGGCTCTTCAGCCGCCTCCCGCATCATCAAGGCAATAATCAGCGCTTCTTCTTGCTCATCAGCAGCCTCAATGTAAGTCACCCCCTCATAAACACGAGTATAAACAGACTCTCCGGAAGCCACAGCCGGTGACGCTGTCTCAGGAGCCTTATCTGAAGGCAGTGATAAAAAATCAAAAGCAGACACAGGAGAAAAAGAGCGAAAAAATCCATGGCCCGCAAGACGGCGACGCGCAAGGCAAGGCGCAGACGGCACCGGACCGATATCCTCTACATCCAGACGGGACTTCCCTAAAAAACGTAACAGACGCGCCAGACCATACTGAGGATGACCGTAAGCCTCTTTTCCTTCTCTGGTAAGGAACATCCAGCTCTTTTCATCCATATCCAGATCAAGACCACGCAAAATGACCGCCCCCTGCGGAGACGCCGCAACTTCACTGAGAAAGCGGGCCGTGGAAGAGGAGGAGCCACGGGAACCCGCAACAATTACAGGAGCAGACGTACCGGAAACATGGAAAGCCGGAGCAGACAGCTCAGTCAGAGCATCACAGAATGAAGAGGACAGACGTGCGTGCCGACGGGATAAAATTCGGGGCCAGTTTTCTGTCAGAATCTTCAAAAAATCCGCAACATCCTGACAATGATGCGCCTGATGCTCAAGATAAAGCGGCGCCAGAGAGGAAAATTCAACACCCTCCTCCTCGGCAGACTCCATAAGACAGGCAAGATCCGTCGCAAGACGGGCCACATGATCCAGAGATGTGAAAGAAAATCCGCCTGGAAGAGACCCTGGAAACACACGCACACCGGAAGAAGAACATTCCGTAATCAGCTCCATCAAAAGCAGTTTCCGTTCCATAAAGCCAAGGGCAGGAACAGACGCAGGACGGGAGGAAAAGACAAGCTCATTAAGGGAATAAATACGAGGCAGAAAAAAAGACGTGGACGCGAAACGAACTGACAATTCTTTACGAAAAACATGGCACGAACGCCGAGTAGGTAAATAAACACGCAAACGAAGAAGAGAGAAAGGATCAGCAGTATCAAAAAGACTCTCCCCAAAGCGGCCCTCAAAAAGCGCATCAATCAGGCTACTTAGAAAGGGAACGCCTGATCCGATAGTAAAAAGACCGGAACGGAAAGAACGTGCAGACCCCATTACAGTTCTCTTTCCCTCATTAACGCTTCATTTGGCTTTTTTCCGCAGACAGAGAATGCCCGGGCTGGACAATAGGTGAGGCAAGATAGGCAGACGCAAAGTCTAGCCCCTCCGGTGTCCCGACATGAAGACAAATTCCCTCATTTAGATAACCAAAAAGGCGACCACGCGTCAACATGTGATCAAACAGAAGATTAAGGGAAAAAGCACCAGAGGGCGCCACCGAAAACAGCCGCGGATGAACGATACCGACACCCATATAAACCGGAGAAAACGAATCATCCTCCCTCCGGCGCCGCACACGGCCATCCTTTTGTAAAATAAAATCACCAAGACCGCTATAACCTCTTATGTCTTCAGGAGGGGATAACAAGATCACCATATCCATCCGCAACGAGTCCCAGAAATCAGAAAGGCGTCGAAGGGCGTGGACAGGGCTTTTCTCAATCCAGAGAACATCAGAATTCAGGATAAAAAAGGGAGAAGAACCAAGAAAAGGCAAAGCTTTTAACAGGCCTCCGCCAGTATCGAGACACTCTGGACGTTCATCCGAAATGAAAAGCTGCGGATAGCGCCTTTGCGATAAATGGGCACATATCTGGTCTGCAAGATAATGCACATTCACAACCACCTGAGGCACGTCCATTTCAACAAGACGGTCAAGAGAATAGTCAATCAGGCTTTTTCCGCAAAGCCTGATGAGTGGCTTAGGAACTGACTTAGTCAAAGGGTGCATACGCGTCCCCCGACCCGCTGCAAAAACCATCCCGGTGCGCGGCACAGGGGCTATCATTTTCTGCCTCCTGATGCCAGAGAGACTGGATCAAACACCATCGGCAAATGCGTTTCAAACCACGACCGCAGGGGAAAGAGTGCTTCACACGCGAAATTACGACCCAGATAGGCCCCCACACGCGGAAGATGACGCAGATAGGCTTTCCTGCCATCACGTTCAGAAAGACGAACAAACAGGCCCAGCAATTTGCAATTCCGCTGCGCACCAAGACATGCATAGGCCGTCAAAAAATCCTTTCGCTGAGGAGCGGTAAACGAACCCAGAGACAGGTAATAAAAAAGAAGATTCTCCTCTACAGAGGCTGGAATATCTACACGCGCATCCTGCAAAAGTGAAACAAGATCATAAGCCGGATGGGACAGGACAGCATCCTGAAAATCAATCAAACCCACTCTTTTCACACCTTCACACCCCTCCTGCCACAACAGATTGGGAGAATGAAAATCACGCAAGGCCAGCGTAAGGGGGCCCTCTTGAAAAAGGGAAAGGAGAGACTCCCACACCTCACTGAAAGCCGCACAAGCCGAGGCCGTTAAGGGAGCCCCGGAAAATGTCAGAGGAAACCAGGAAAGCGTCAATTCCGCTTCCGTCAGCAACGCCGAACGGTTAAAAACAGGAAGCTGGTAATCATCACCTTCTTCAACATCATGAGCTGAACCGGTATGTAACCGCCAGTCCCGGGTTGCCATTTCCGCAAGTAGCTCAACACAGGTGCGGTAGCGCCCAACAATCGGCTCACCGGTCGCAGAGTCAACAATACCCTCAGATCCCAGATCTTCAACAAGAAGGAGAAAATTATCATGGTCCACAGATAAAATCTCCGGCGCGAAAAAACCCTCCCGGCGCAATAACTGATTAACAGCGATAAAAGAACGAACCCCCGTGCCAAGATGCACACGCGCCGCATAATCTTGCACCGCAAGCTCCTGAGGAGATGGCATCTCTGATGCTCCAGGGACATCCATCAGGACAGCACGGTGCCCTTGATTTTCCAGCCGGAAAAAATTACGCGTCGAGGCATCACCCTGCAAATGGACACAAGACGCGCGCCCCCACCCACTTTTGTCAAGAAAGAGATTAATCTCCTCAAAGCGCTCCAACCTCTGTTCCCATTCATCTCTCTCACCAGTGAAAATAAAAGACCGCTCATCAGAAGTCTTCCCGGAAGATATACAAATATCAAGACGGGACTCCGGCAATAAGTGAGATACAAGACGGGAAGGCCATTCAATTAGGACCAGACAGGAAAGAAGTGCTTCGTACCATCCCAGCTCTTCAAGTTCTGAGGGGTCATTGATACGATAAAAATCAAAATGCGCAACCTTTATGCCGGGGAATTCATAAAACTGGACAATCGGAAATGTAGGGCTGGTCACCTCAATCATCTCCCCGGAGGGTGAAAGACTGTTAATCAGGGCCCGTGCAAACGTTGTCTTTCCAGCCCCAAGTTCCCCAGAAAGGGATACCACATCGCCCGAACGTAAAATGGACGCAAACCCCCGCGCAAGATCAATACCACCCTCCTGAGTCAAAATAAAATTACGCAGACAGAATGTCATAACTGTCCCTCTTCTCGAAACCTCTCGTGAGTCTCCGTCACAGAAACCCCGGCTCCCATTTCCTCTTCCATGCCTTCTGCAACTGACAGAGGTCTAGGATAATCAACATAGGGAGAAAGAGGAAATACACACAGAACCTTCGTTCCCTTACCCGGTGTGGAAACAAGACATACATAGCCATTATGCAATTCAACAAGCCCCCGCACAATTGATAAACCAAGACCCGCACCACGGGGGCCCGTACCAGAAGAGGAAATACCCTCAAAAGGATTGAATATTGATGATTGCAAAACCTTTGAGATACCCCTACCCGTATCAATCACGGAAAAACGAACTTCCTCACCGCAACATTCAGCAACAAGCGTGATACGACCTCCAGAATTGGCAAAAGTGACCGCATTGGAAAGAAGATTGAAAAGAACCTGCTTCACGCGGCTCTCATCTGCAATAAAGCCGGACAAATCGCCTCTCTTAATAAGATTCAGATCAATAGAGGCCCCCTGCAAACGGTCACGGAGACCATCAATGATGGCACTCAGGCTCTTGTCGAGATCCACAGGACCATAAGTCAAATCCATCGTCCCGGCATCTATCGTCGCAAGATCAAGAATATCGCTGATAATTGATTGCAAAGCCTGACTGGATGTCAGGATATTTTCTGCAAATTCCCTGGGCTTTCCTGTCAGAACTCCGGACGGATCTCTCATCAGAAGGTCCGTATAACCGATAATCGTGGTCAATGGCACGCGCAACACGTAAGACACATGACGAACAAAGGCGCTGCGCATCTCGCTAGCAACTTCCAGTGTCTCATTGCGCTCCCGAAGCACTTTTTCCGCACGCACCATATCTGTTACATTCATAAAATGAATGAGGGTTCCGCCGCCTGGAAGAGGCGCAACAGCGCAATCAATCACATTTCCCTCCTGACTTTCAAACCTGATCTTGTCCGACCGTCTTTCATCATCAAGCGTCGTCACGCGCTGCTTAAGGGTTGCCCAGGTCTTTCCGTAACGCTCTTCTCCCTGTGAAGAGAAAAAGGGCAACTGATCAATATGCGGTTCTCCCTTCAGTTCATGAGACGACAAACCCCATATCTGCACAAAAGCAGAATTGAAAAGACGAAGACGGCCATCACTTGAAAAAAGGACCACACCCTCATTAAGATTATCCAATGTCTCACGCTGGATCTCTTCAAGGGCATTTGTCCGGCTCTCCAGCTGGAACTTTTCTGTCATGTTTTCATAAAGAAACATCACGCCATCAAAAACATCTTGCTCGATCGTCACACGCAACGTCGTCTTGCTATCAGATAAGTGCCAGAACTGAGGGTCCATCTTCCGGCATTTCAGCATCTCAAGATATCGCTCCCGCCAGTCGCGATAGTCGGCCTGCTCAGGCAAATGCCGGCGTTGCGCATCAAGAATTTCCGAATAAAGAGGCGCCTTGCACAACCATTCGTCATCGATCCCCCAGAGACGGGCATAGGCCTGATTATACAGAAACAATCTCTGATCTTTTCCAAAGACAGCCATTGCAATCGGGAACCTATCCAGAATGTGTGCATAAGCCTTTTGCTTCAGGGACAGTTCCTGACGTGCATTCTGAAGCTCACTCACATCCTGTCCAAGACAGAGGACACCTTCTGCAATCCGAGAGGCGGTAACCATCAAACAGGAAGACTGCGAAACATCACGGCCTTCAAAATAATCACAAAAAAAGGCATCTTCGTCTAAACGACTGACAAGACATGACTGCGCGTTCGGATCAAGAATGAAAGAACCCTTATCAAGTGCTTCTTGCCGCGTCGCGCAGCCAACGGCATGTGCATAAGCGGTATTGATCCATCCAATTTGACTCTCTTTCCCCAGAATCCAGACCGGCTGGCGCGTCACATTCAGTAAATTCCACATTCCCTGATGCGCAAACGTCACTTCATCAAGCCTGTCCCTGAGCTGAGCTGTCTCAAAAGCATTACCTGTGAGCATTTGCAGCAACAATACAGGGTAACCGCCGACAATCCGCCCCTGAACACCGATAAAAGTGCCTATATAGGTCCGTATATTCGTCTTGAACCACTCCCCGTCAATCACCAATGCATTCAGATGACTGACCAAAATCTCCAAAGCCGCAGGCGCAAGCCAGCTCTCAAAGGAAAGAAGGCGTTCCGTTTCCCGTGGAACGCCACTCACCTCAGGTAAATGACCCACAACAACTGAAAGTTCACCTTTCCAGATCAGCGTCAAGCCTTCCTGCGCCTCCAGAAAAATATCTGCCTGCTCCAAAAGAAGAGCCGTATGTCCAAGGTCATCAAGCGTCTTGTCAAGTGTACGACGGAGACGTTTATTCTTGAAAAACATGAAAAGACATATAAGGATCAGAGCAGAAACAATGATCCCCATAAGCATGAAACGCATGTCCAGACGCTGAGTCAAGGTCTCCAAACCCAGAGACGGAGAAAAAGGAACCTCTCCAACGCGGGCAAAAGCCACACCACTCCCCATTAAAAAAAAGGGGATAAACAGGAAAAGGCTAAAAAGACCCTTGGAAAAATACAGGTTCCACCCTTGCCCTGGCATGGCATCAATTCTCCCAAAGGCCATAATGGCCCCGCTAAGCAGCACGTCTCCTGCAAACATACCCGCAGACCGTACAAACGAATCATATAAACTTAGCCTCTATCGCTTTCCTTTCCTACAGGGAAAGCGTAACAGATAGAAAAATCAACAAGAAGAGGAATGACAAAGAGAAAGCAAAACATGTCCCGGAAGATTCCACACGAACGATCAAGCAAAAGCCTGCCTATAAATACAGCAATGGGATCAGGCAAAAGAGGAATCAATACCGGTAATCAGATGGTTTGAAAGGACCGTCTTTGCTAACGCCGATGTAGGAGGCCTGTTCTTCTGTTAGTACCGTCAGCTTCGCACCAAGCTTATCAAGGTGTAAACGCGCCACCTTTTCATCCAGATGCTTGGGTAAAACATGAAGGGTGTTCCCATATTGACCCGAACGGGACCATAATTCCATCTGTGCAAGAACCTGATTGGTAAAAGATGTCGACATCACGAAGCTCGGATGACCCATCGCATTTCCCAGATTTACCAAACGGCCCTCAGAAAGAAGAATAATGCGCTTGCCTTCAGAAAAGTGAACCATATCAACCTGTGGCTTCACATTCGTCCAACGATAATTCTTCAGCGCATCAACTTGAATCTCATTATCAAAATGGCCAATATTGCAAACAATAGCCATATCTTTGAGATGACGCATGTCATCAATTGTTACAACATCATAATTGCCTGTTGCAGTCACAAGAATATCAACACGGGGTGCCGCGTCTTCCAGTGTGACAACCTCAAAACCGTCTATCACCGCCTGAAGAGCACAGATCGGATCCACTTCGCTTACCATAACGCGAACGCCCGCGCCTGCAAGAGAATGGGCAGACCCCTTCCCGACATCACCATAACCACACACAAGGCCGACCTTGCCGGCCATCATTATGTCAGTCCCGCGCCGAATCGCATCAACAAGAGACTCACGGCACCCATATTTATTATCGAATTTGGACTTCGTCACACTGTTATTCACATCAAAAGCCGGGAAGGGCAACTGGCCTTTCCTTTGCAATTCACGCAGACGATGGACCCCCGTTGTTGTCTCCTCAGAAACCCCGCGGAGAGAGGATTTCAATTTCGAATACCAGTGCGGGTCCTGTGACAAACGGTGCCTGATCTGTTTGAAAAGATGGACCTCCTCCTCATTTTTCGGCTGGTCGAGAACAGAAGCATCCTGTTCCGCCCGCAAACCCAAAAGGGCAAACAGGGTTGCATCCCCCCCATCATCAAGAATCAGATTTGCCACCTGCCCGTTACCCCAGTCAAAAATGCGTTCGATATACGCCCAATATTCTTCAATCGTTTCGCCTTTGACAGCAAAAACCGGTACGCCATCCGATGCAACCGCCGCAGCAGCATGATCCTGCGTTGAAAAAATATTGCATGACGCCCAGCGGACCTCCGCACCCAGAAGGCACAAGGTCTTAATCAGAACAGCTGTCTGCACAGTCATGTGCAAAGCCCCTGCAATGCGCGCCCCAGCAAGCGGTTTTGTTGAACCAAATTCCTTGCGTAAAGCCATAAGACCAGGCATTTCCGTTTCCGCAATTCCTATCTCTTTATGTCCCCAATCCGCAAGACTCATATCTGCAACGACATAATCACACTCAATAGACATTCCTTACCTCCCGGTCAGTTCCCTAAAAAAACATCACCATGCAAGCCATAAGCCTGCTCCTCACAAAAGATATAACACATACCGATTATCAGGAGGAATAGAAGCCTTAAAACATTACAAAAAAATGCTTGTAACAAGATGTTCGAAAAAACAGAAAAACGCAAAACAGGAGCAGAAAAAATCCTGAAAAATCACAAAAGGCCATCACGACAGAAGCCCGACATATAACAAAAAGCCTTCTTCCATTCTCCTGTATATTAAAAACAAGCGCCCCGGACATGACCAGAGATTCCCGGAAGAGGATCAGGAAAGAGGATAAAGACAAGGCAACCGAAAAATAAAACGGGCCCCTTTTATTCTCAGCTCGCCGGACGCCGTTCTTTCCTTCCGATTCTCCGCCCAGATACGCCCCCCATAACTTTCAATAATACGTCGGGAAATACTCAAACCCAGACCTGAATTCCGACCGAAGGATTCCACAGCCGGACGATCTGTGTAAAAACGATCAAAAAGGCGTTCCAGATTTCCAGGATGAATCCCGCAACCCTCATCTTCCACACAAATATCAATTTCATGTGCAAGACGCCGCAACCGGATTGTCACTATTCCTTCCGGGGGCGAAAAAGACAGCGCATTATCAAGCAAATTCGTCATAACACGACCCAAACGGCCTGTGTTTCCATTGACGATATAAGGCCTGTCAATCAAGGGCGAATCTTCAACAACCAGACGGACAAAAGGCAGGCCTCCCTCAATTTTTTTATTAACCATTTCCATTCCCATCTGGAGCAATATTAACATATCGACAGGATCTATAGCCTCACGTGCAAGGTCCCCATCAAGCCTCGAGGCTTCCAGAACATCATTAATAAGGCGGTCAAGACGACGCACATCATGCTGTGAAATCCTTATCAAACGCTCCCGGTCACCTTCCTCCTTGACAGAAGGAAGCATCTCTATGGCATTACGGAGTGAGGCCAAAGGGGTCTTTAGCTCATGTGCAACATCCGCAGCAAAGCCTTCAATCGCGTCCATCCGTTCGCAGAGTATAACTTCCATCTTGCTCAAAGCTCCTGAAAGAAGACCGATCTCATCCCGCCGGGACGAAAAATCAGGAAATTCAGACTGGACAACGGGGTAGTGAGAGGCTCTCTCCGCTGCAATCTTCAAACGACGAAGCGGTATCACGATCCACAAGGCTGTTACCCCCGACAGAAAAACAACACCGATCACAGATGAAACAAACAGGACAAACATCCTGAAACGCTCCCCTTGCAGCTCCCGCGCAACATCATCCGCGCGCAGAGATAAAAAAAGAAGCCCCTGCACTTGCTGAAGGGGAACAAGTGGCAAAACCGCAAAAAGAATCAATTGTCCTTGACCGTCAAGCGTGACACCGGATGTTCCTGAACCAAACAAAAGCTCCCGAAAGCGCAAAGAAGACGCGCTACCGGATACACCCATCTCCGCAGGAACCCCTAACGCCTCAACAAACGCAACAGAAGACGGTAAATTCCCATAGGAAAACCATAAGAAAAAACGCTTCCACCAGTGAGACAGGACAGAGCCCCCTTTCTCACTTCCGAGCACAGGCAAGGTATCTCGCCAAAGCATACCGCCGCCGGAAGCAGGGACCGTTCTCTGCGCGAGCAAACGTCCTTCACGATCATAAACACGGGCCAGAAGACCAGGACTGGCAGACCGCAAAGAAAGATCAAGAAGAGAAACAGGAGATACACGAGAGCGGCGAACATCAGCTTCAGCGGCCTTCGGCACTGAAGCGCCGACACCCACACCAAGAAAACTATCCGGAAGGCGGGAGGCAATCAAGTGCCCCTGACGCACAAGGCCAGCCACATGGGACGCAAGAAGGCGCTCATCAGAACGGTTCAGCAGCATAAAAACCAAACTCAGAACGAGAAAAGCAAGAAGATTGATAAAAACAAGACGGAAAGCCAAACCACCAGGGCAAAAAAATAAACCGAAACACGGGGAGCCTTCCGAAAAAAAGCCCCTCCGGGACAGACAGGAGAAAAACGTCCGGCGCCCGTCTTTCATGAAAGATCAGTCCCCCTGAATTTATACCCCACACCGTAAAGAGTCTCAACCACATCAAACTCATCATCAACCATTTTGAACTTCTTCCGCAAGCGCTTGATATGGCTGTCAATCGTCCGGTCATCCACATAAACCTGATCGTCATAAGCCACATCCATCAGTGCATCTCGGCTTTTTACAATACCAGGCCGTTGTGCAAGCGCATGGAGGATCAAAAACTCTGTCACCGTCAGAACCACCGGACGGCCCTTCCACGTGCAGGCATGACGTTCCATATCCATGAACAAGTCACCACGCAGCAGAGCGTTATCTCCTCGTTTCTGAAGTCTTTTCTCTTCAGTATCTAGGCTGAAACGACGTAAAACCGCACGAATCCGCTCAACAAGAAGGTAAGGAGAAAAAGGTTTGCGGATAAAATCATCCGCTCCCATCTTCAACCCGAAGAGCTCATCAAGCTCTTCATTCTTTGATGTCAAGAAAATAACAGGCACATCACTTTCCTGCCGCAGGCGATGTAACAGACTCATTCCGTCCATGCGCGGCATCTTAATGTCTAGAAGCACAAGGCAAGGAGGAGAAAGACGAATTTTCTCCAAAGCCGAATCTCCATCAGTGAATGTCTGGACGCTATACCCGTTGGATTCAAGGAGCATACGTACCGATTCAAGAATATTGCGGTCGTCATCCACAAAATCAATTGTGACCATGTTCCCTCGGAAAGCAAAAAATACAAACAGGAAAAATCGGAAAAATCGGAAAAACCGGTTCATCCATTAACCTATTAAATCAAGGATTGGAAGCTTAAGCCAAAACGCCTCCAACAAGCTGAAAATCAACCCCTGAATCTATCCCTCAGACTACGGGATAGCCGAAAAACAGGCAGCGAACCCTCTCCCTTCATCCCCACGGTCTCCTGAAACGCAGGCACATCCGAACAAAAAAACGGCTTGGGTGCACATTCCTCAGACAGGCGATGTGTGACGGGCAATCGCCCGTCATAATGCTGATAAAAAGATTGAAAGACACCACCCCACGCCTGAAACTTCTAGGGTTCAGAACGACTCTTCAGTACAAACCCCGCATTAAGTAAGGACATAGTCATGAACGGAATAAACCAGTTCCTAGTAAAAGAGCAGGCAGTCTGCATAGTGATTGCCACATCTACGCTATTTTCTCCTTAAACAGACACACGAAGCTAAGAAAAAAGAGTCTATTAAGCACAAATACGAAACCTTCTGTCTTAAAAAACAGCAAAGATCATCAAGCATATGCCCAAGACTGGCAATCAGACACGACAAAGGAGCCGAAGCTGACTGTATGATTCCTTACCGACCCCAACATCCACAGAGGAAAGGCTCCCATAAGGAGCAACAAGAGCAGCAATCCAGAACCTTGACATTTTTTTTAACGCGCGGCTTCCAACAAAATGATGATGCGTGTTGAAAATATGGTAAAAACGCGCTCTCTTCCACTATAAAAACGCCTCTATTGCCGCAGCATCAAGCGCGTCCACAACTACTGTCAGATCATTAAACTTATCCCGCAGGACCAATGCATAATTGTCCTCAAGACTCCGAAAATGTTCAATGCTCAAACCAGACATCATTCCCTTTTCAGCCTCATATCACAAACCCGGAAAAAGTAATTTAACCATAAGCAAATATCATGAACTATATATTAAGCACCTGTCACATCATAGCAAGGATACAGATCACATCATAGCAAGGATACAGATGGTAATTGACATTGTAGAACTGCACAATTTCTATAAAACAGCCCTCGGGAAAACAACCTGTGAACTGGTCACGCGGGAATTGCGTATGCTTTGGGAAAATCTCAGCGATATGACCCTCCTTGGAATAGGATATGCGTGCCCTTACCTTGAAATTTTCACCACAGAGACCCCCCGGATCGGAAATATCATGCCGGCTACACAAGGCGCAATCCGCTGGAGTACGGCCTCATGGAATCAAACTCTCCTCGGTGAACCAACGAACCTCCCCTTCCCGGATGGATCCATTGATCGGCTCATCCTTGCCCATGTTCTGGAACTACACCCCGCCCCCCATGCCCTCTTGCGCGAAAGCTGGCGTATCCTCAAACCCGAAGGACGACTTATTGTCCTTGTCCCCAACAAATACAGCCCCTGGGCATATCTTTTCACAACACCCTTTGGCGGCAAATATCTCTACAGCTGTGCACAAGTTGAAATGATCATGCGAAACGCCCTCTTCCGGATCAGCAGCCACAATACAGCTCTGGGGACATTCCCTTTCTCCGAACAAAGTTCAAAATCTCCCCTGAATCGACATGGACGTACCGGGTGTGTCTTTTTTCCTGGAACTGCGGGACTTCTTATTATTGAAGGAAAGAAAGACGTCTATTGCCCTATTAATATCAGGAAAGAGAGCAAAAAAAGCCACAGAAATAGTCTCACTCCGGCCCGGACCGTCTCCTTTTCAAGGACAGAACGCAAAAAAACAAAACGGCAAGATCTAAAGCGTCAGGGAGAAAAAAATACCCAAAGACAAAAAGAAAAATTACAGGACAGATTTACTTTGAGGCCTGCTACCCCCCATATAAAAATAGAAATAAGAGCCGAAAATAGCGGCATCAAGCCGAACACAAATCAAATATGCCCCACAATCTGCTGACTATGACACAAAAACGACCTCAACCTAATCCCGGCATCTCGGAGATCTCGCCTTATATACCCGCCGAAACGGAAAAAAAGGGAATAAAGACGATATACCGATTATCCGCCAATGAAACGCCGCTCGGTCCAAGTCCTGCGAGTCAGGACGCTTACAAGAAAGCCGTACACTCCTTGGCACACTATCCTGATGGTAACGCCACTCTCCTGCGCGAAGCCATAGCTCACCATCACGGGCTGGATCCCCGGCGCCTGATCTGCGGCGCAGGATCGGACGAATTGCTTACACTCATTGCACGCGCCTATCTCACATATGGAACAGAGGCCCTTCATTCCGAATATGGCTTTCTTCTCTACCCGATCATAACAAAAGCAGCCGGCGCACAGCCCGTTATGGCCCCAGAAAAAAATATGACAACGGATGTCAATGCCCTCTTGAACCGTGTAACGGGACAAACGCGGGTGATTTTTCTTGCGCACCCGAACAACCCAACTGGAACTTACCTTCCCACTGGACAGCTTTGCTATCTGCACAAAAAACTGCCGCCGCACATACTTCTTGTCCTTGATGCAGCCTACGGCGAATATGTACGGAAAGAGGACTATACTACCGGGATTGATCTGATTGATCGAGCAGAAAATGTCGTCATGACACGCACATTTTCAAAGCTTCACGGCCTTGCAAGCCTGCGACTTGGGTGGCTCTATGGCCCCCCTTCCATTATTGAGACTCTCAATCGGATACGCGGTCCTTTCAATGTTTCGTCGCCTGCCCTTGCAGCCGGAGTTGCCGCAATAACTGACCACGCCCATATCAATCGCTGCCTCTCCCATAATGATCTCTGGCTCCCCTGGCTCACAGAACAGATAGGCGCTCTCACTTTGAAAAGTCCCCCCTCGACGGCTAATTTCTTGCTTCTGGATTTTGACAATATCCCCGGGAAATACGCTGCAGACGCCCATGCCTACCTGGAAGAAAAAGGCATCAACCTGAGAAGACTTGACGCCTACGCCCTCCCGAATGCCTTGCGTATGACAGTTGGAACAGAGGACGCAAATATCTTCACCATCAATATGCTTCGTGAGTTTCTTAGACAAAAATAGAAAAGATAAAAATAAGAAAGATAAAGACGACAAAGCACCGACTGAAAGTCATGAGAGCCCACAAGCCATCACAGCAAAAAAACCGTCTATCATGTCCCGTCTGCTGAAATCTCCTTTTCTATCCCGCCACCTGAAAACAAGCCCGGCATTTCAAACAGTATCAAAGGCCCCAGAGAGACAGCTCCCTCTCTGACCGATAAAACCACTTCAAGACCGGGATGCCCTTCTACCTCGACCTGCTGAATTCCCAAAAAGGTTAGGGCCCCCGGAGAGGCAAAGTTCCCTGCTGACAAAACTCCCTCCCACCCAAAGGGTGGCCAACCAGACAAATGCTGTAGCCAGTTTTTTGTTACAGAGACGGTCATATCTCCTGAAAGACCCTCTGGGAGGGTCAGAGACAAATCACTTTTGAGCAATAAAATCCAGTTCATATGAGGCTCAAAAACAGCGTCTATTTTTTCAATCCGGAGACCCCAATCTTTCCAGAAGCTCGGCTCACAACATGTCTTCGGTCCAGAAAAAACCTCCCGCTGGTCAGAAGGAGATGCTGTAGATCGCAAAACAGCGTCAAAACTAATACGCTCAAACAACTTTGATTTCACAGGACCGATAAGGGAACGCTTATAGTCATTCCCTTCAAACCAGGACAGGAAATCCACTTCACTAATCCATTCACCAAACCACGGATCAAGGAAAAGAAAAGACCCGGAATAAGCAAAACGCTTCCCCTTCAGTGGACTGAAGGAGAACTCAGACCGTCTGAAACGCACTAAACCCGCGAATTCCTCCTTTTCAGCTATCGTTACCGGCTGACGGATTTCGAATCCATCAATACGGGTCTGTAAAACAGGGAATGAGGACCAACCCGAAAGCTCCGCATGAGCCCTGCGCCAACGGATCCGGAACAGAGTCTCCTCTGGGTCCTCCAGCCGTAAAATCCGAGCAGGACCCGTCAGATCAATAAAACGGAGCGAGAAAGGCGCACTCGGGAAACTCCTCAGGCGAATCGCCTCAAATGTTAATAAAAAGCGCGTCTTACCCTTCTCAAAAAAGAAAGAAGGCTTCCGGCAGGTCAACGCAAAATAAAAAGGGAAGCCTGATTTCTCCAGATCATCACAGCCCGTAAGCTGTAAATAATGTTCCCGTTCATTCTGCAAGAGAGCTAGTTTCTTTCCCGCCTTTCCGGAAAAAAAAGATATCGAAAAAAACCAAATGAAAGTCCAGACAAAAGCAAAAAAAAGAGTGGAAAGTACAATCACCCTCATATACATCAAAAAGCGCTTCATTCTGATCATTTTTCCTCCATATAGACCTTTTTTGTAAAGATGGATGAAGGACGAAAGCATCAGAAATCCATGTATCCCTCAGAAAAAAACAGCATAAACGATTCTGATATGACGTAAAATAAACATGTATCCCGAAACAGAAGAAACTACACCAGAAGAAAAAAAACGTCGGAGCAAAAAGGAATATCTATACAGAGAACAGGTGCAGAAAGGAAAGCAAAACAGGAACCCGGAAAAAACAAAACCGGCTCTTTGCAGAAAAAACGAAAGTAAAAAAGAGACGGCCCTGTTAATCCTGTCAGGACTGTTGATCCTGATTAATTAGGAGCCAACTTTTGTAAGTAAGGCCCTTGCAAATAAAAATACAGGAGTTTTTCTTTCCATTAGGGAAAAAGCAATGAGAACAGAAAACAAAATAATCTTTGAATAGATTAACGCTCTTTTAACAAAAACGATTAGAATACCGTTCCATATCATACCCGGCTATCTTTTGGCGCTTGCCTTTTGCAGGTAAGGCCTTTTGGATAGCAGGAACCTGCATGAAAGACGTTGCCGCAGGGGCACTTTCTTTCCGGGACCCGGTCAGAGGATCCCCCCAAAGGGGAGAGATTAAATGGCTGCCTTTCAGAATTATCGGGATGGACGGGAACCTGCGGAGCCGAGACGATAAGGGGTATAAAAACAGGCAAAGCCTGTGTTGAAAGTGAGCGTAAGTTTTTGAAAAAAAGCACAAAACATTGTGAGGTATTGAATGGACATACGTATAGTGGAAAAAACGCAGAGGGGAGCAGGGCAGCATAATCGCATTTCACGGCTTCCTTTCTTGAGTAGCCTCCTCTTTACTCTCCTGTTTTTATCAACAGGAGAAGCCGCATCAAAGGCACCGCACCTCATCACGCAGAAAGGAGACTGGGCTGCCTATAGTGTCCCCATGAAAGACGGAAAAACATG
This sequence comes from Alphaproteobacteria bacterium, assembly GCA_028599125.1. Lineage (GTDB taxonomy): Bacteria > Pseudomonadota > Alphaproteobacteria > Rhizobiales > NORP267 > JAQRMX01. The sequence goes on from JAQRMX010000004.1 coordinate 53,941, forward strand.
CTACGTCGTGTCACAGCCAAAGGACCAGAATCCTAAAAATGTGCGCCGCGACCCAAGCTATTTCTTTGTTACCATCCGTCCCAGAGAAAAAATCCGGAACCAGGTCAGTGTCACCATCGGCTACCCCTTCGCTAATAAAAAGCGCGCGTCAGCCGAGGTGAAGGGCAAGAGTTTTGCCCTGTTTACAAAAGATGACAAGGCATGGATAGAAAATCTCTCAGAGCAGGACAGTCTTGTCAGCGCGATGAAAAAAGGAGCGACAATGACTGTCAGGGGGATCTCCCGCCGCGGAACACACACCGTTGACTCCTACTCCCTGAGCGGGATCACACAAGCCCTGCAAGCAGCACATAACGCCTGCAGATAGAGATAGAACGATAGGGTTCTCCGGATAGCCGTCTACTGTTGCACTGCTTCCTTTTGTGCTGCGGCCTCGCCCCTTTGTGCTTCCCGGCATCCCTGCCGCTGGCGTCACGCCTCTCACTCGGGGACTTACGGTGGAATAAGATCCGGGATAACCCAAAGAATAAAAAGAGAGGTTGACTCCGGAAGGAGTCTTCACACAATAAAATCCCCTTGCACTGAAATAAATTTAAAACGACACTACGAAAAACCTAGTGAATCATAAGGGCAACTCTTTTTTTCAACCGGAACGCTCTCATTCTTTTTCTTTTACAGAGCAGCATAACAAACGCAGGGGCACATGAAAACGCAGATCAATATCGCTTGCGGGAATTCCTCTCTCCATAATCCTCCGGAATCAATTGATCCGAATTCCCGGAAACGCAAGCTTATCGGCCTCCCCCGCGAAATGATGAAAGAAGAACTCGCCAAAGCCGGTCTCCCCCTCGAGCAGATCAACATGCGCGTTGCGCAATTGTGGAACTGGATCTATGTCAGAGGCGCAACCGGATTTCCTGAAATGATGTCCCTGAGTAAAACGGTCCGCTCAACGCTGAATCAGCATTTCACACTCACACGCCCCGAGATCGTCAACAGACAGATATCGACGGACGGAACACGGAAGTGGCTCCTGCGCACGCAAGGAGACGGGACAGAAAATTCTTCCCCGGGGGACCCCTTCGTCGATTTTGAATGTGTTTTCATCCCTGAAGCAAAACGCGGAACATTGTGCCTGTCCAGTCAGGTTGGCTGTACGCTTAATTGCTCCTTCTGCTATACAGGCACACAACGTTTGGTGCGAAACCTGACCAGCGCAGAAATCGTAGGCCAAATCATGGTTGCGCGGGATGAAATAGGCGAATGGCCGGGAGTCCCCCGCACAACGGAAGGCCCTCTCCCTGATACGGAAAGGATGATCACCAATATCGTCCTCATGGGGATGGGGGAACCCCTCTATAATTTTGAAAATACGCAGACCGCAATGAATATTGCGGCCGATAATGCCGGCCTCAATTTTTCCAAACGCCGCATCACCCTCTCAACTTCCGGTGTCGCTCCAAAGATCCCTCTGTGGGGAGCTGAAACAGACAGTATGCTGGCAATTTCCTTGCACGCAACACGTGATTCTCTTCGCGATATCCTTGTTCCCATCAATAAAAAATACCCGATTGAAACCTTGCTTGCAGCGTGCCGATCCTATCCGGGGCTCGGGAATGCACGCCGCATCACTTTTGAATATGTGATGCTAAAAGATGTCAATGACAGTGACGAAGATGCAAAAGCCCTCGTTAAGCTTCTTGCAGGTATCCCGGCTAAAATCAATCTCATTCCCTTCAATTCATGGCCCGGATCCGGATATGACTGTCCACAGTCGGAACGCATTGAGAAATTTGCGCAGATTATCAACAAAGCAGGATATGCAAGCCCTGTCCGTGCGCCGCGCGGACGGGACATTATGGCCGCCTGCGGGCAGCTGAAATCCGAAAGTGAAAAGAGCCACAACAGAAATCACAAAAAACATGAGAGCATTCCGGAATCTGGCAAAGAACAACAGCAGTAAACAGCCAAAAGGAATGAGAAGAAGAAAAATGCAAGAAATGAAGACGGAAGAGACCGGAGACATAACAGAAAAGAAACTTGACAGCTCGTCACAATAGCTTCATCAAAAAACAGTCGGGTTCAGTTTTCACGGGGATATGTTCCCTGCTATGTATCACGGTTGGAGGCAGAGGAGCGGAGCTTATGGAATCCAAACCTCAGATATCCATAGCCGGAAAATCCGAGACCGGGGGGGGGAAAAATGTCGTCACAAAAAGCTGCAAATAAAATTGTCCTTGCTTATTCAGGAGGACTTGATACCTCCCTCATTCTCAAATGGCTTCAGGAAACCTATAAAGCACAGGTCATTACCTTCACCGCTGATTTGGGCCAAGGAGACGAACTTGAGGGCACAAGAAAGAAGGCACAGGACGGAGGCGCAGAAGAAATTTATATCAAGGATCTTCGTGAGGAATTTGTCCGCGATTACGTCTTTCCCATGTTTCGTGCCAATGCCCTCTATGAAGGGGCTTATCTACTCGGTACGTCTATCGCGCGCCCCCTCATCGCAAAATACCTGATTGATATCGCATCTCAGACTGGCGCACAGATCATCGCGCATGGTGCCACAGGAAAGGGAAATGACCAGATCAGGTTTGAATTGTCCGCTTATGCCCTCGATCCTCACATAAAAATCATTGCACCCTGGCGGGAATGGAGCTTCAAAAGCCGGACAGACCTCCTCGCTTTTGCCAAAGCGAAAAATATCCCTGTCCCTACAGACAAAAAGGGAGAGGCCCCCTTCTCCGTTGATTCAAATCTCCTTCACTCTTCTTCCGAGGGAAAAATACTTGAGGACCCGTGGTGTGAAGCACCGGAAGATGTTTATCAACGGACCATCAGCCCCATGAACGCGCCTGATAATGTCACAGAGATCACAATCGGCTTTGAAAAGGGCGATCCGGTTTCTCTTGACCATGTCTCCCTTTCTCCCGCAAATATGCTCTCCAAACTCAATGAATTGGGCAAAGAAAATGGAATCGGACGTGTTGATCTGGTTGAAAACCGCTTCCTCGGCATGAAAAATCGCGGAATCTATGAAACACCGGGTGGCTCCATCCTCTATCAGACGCGCCGCGCTGTTGAATCCCTTACCCTTGACCGAGAAGCGGCCCATCTCAAGGAAGACTTGGCCCCCCGTTACGCAAGACTGGTCTATAACGGGTTCTGGTTCTCCCCGGAACGCGAAATGCTTCAGGCTTTAATTGACGAAAGTCAGAAAAATGTCACGGGGGAGGTTCGGGTGAAATTATACAAGGGAAATATCATCCTCACAGGTCGGCGCTCCCCGAAAACTCTCTATTCCAGCCAGATTGTAACCTTTGAAGATGATCAGGGTGCCTATAACCAGAAAGATGCAGAGGGCTTCATTCGCCTACAGGCCCTGCGCCTGCGACAGGAAGCGGCCCGTAAACAGACCGAAAATCCCTTAAAAAAAGACAATAATGAAAAAAAAAACATAAGAAATGAAAAAAAAACATAAGAGGGGCATGCTGAAATACAGGGGCCGGAAAGCCTTTTGCAAAAACAGACCGATCTTTTCATCGTGACCCACTCTCAAAACTATATACTATTGCCTTCTGCAGCTTTTTCCCTATAGTTAACCACCCACACCTCAATAAACGGACCTGTCATAAGCCCTCCCGCGTCTCCCCCCTAAAAAAATAAAATCCGGTGGGGGGGGGCGAAAGAAAGCTGAAAATAACGGAAACAAAAAATGAGTTTGAGAAATATCGCGATCATTGCCCATGTGGACCATGGGAAAACGACGTTGATTGACGTCATGTTGAGACAGGCCGGAACATTCCGGGAGAATCAACAAGTCATAGAACGAGTCATGGATTCCAATGAACTCGAACGTGAACGGGGCATCACCATCCTCGCAAAGGTCACGTCTCTGCAAATTAAAGAGGACAGAATTAATATCGTTGATACGCCGGGGCATGCTGATTTCTCCGGCGAGGTTGAGCGTATCCTCAACATGGTTGATGGTGTGGTTGTTCTCGTTGATGCTGCGGAAGGTCCCATGCCGCAGACCAAATTCGTTCTCTCCAAGGCCCTTAGCCTCGGCTTTCGTCCTATTGTGGTCATTAACAAAATCGACAAGCAGGAAGCCCGACCGGATGAGGTCATTAACGAAGTCTTTGATCTCTTCGCAGCCCTTGATGCCACAGATCAGCAATTGGATTTTCCTATCCTCTACGGGTCCGCAAAACAAAAATGGATGGACACAAGCCTTTCTGGAACCCGTGAGGGTATGCAACCCCTCTTCGATATGATCCTGCAACATGTCCCGCAACCTCGTGTGGAAGAGGGCAATTTCCGGATGCTCGTGACAACACTGGAAGCTGATCCCTATCTCGGGCGTATTCTGACCGGACGGATCTTCTCCGGGGCTGTAAAACCAAATGACCTCATCAAGGCTATCGGAAGGGAAGGAAACCTGATCGAAACAGGGCGTATCTCCAAAATTCTTGCTTTCCGGGGGCCTGAACGACAGCCAATCGAACAAGCAGAAGCCGGAGATATCGTTGCTATCGCAGGCCTGTCTAACGCTACCGTTTCTCATACTCTTTGTGATCAGAAAATTAACAACCCTTTGCCTGCACAGCCCGTTGATCCACCCACACTGGCTATGACATTCCGGATCAATGACGGCCCCCTCGCCGGGACTGAGGGCGCAAAGGTCCAAAGCCGCGTCATACGGGAACGACTACTACAGGAAGCAGAAGGCAATATCGCGCTGCGTATCTCGGAAACAGAAAATGCCGAAGCCTTTGAAGTCGCCGGACGCGGTGAACTCCAGCTCGCTATCCTGATCGAGACAATGCGCAGAGAAGGATTTGAACTCTGTATCGGACGACCACATGTCCTCTTTTCCAAAGATGATGCGGGCGTGCGGATGGAACCTATGGAAGAAGTCACGATTGACGTTGATGATGATTTTTCTGGAATCGTTGTGCAAAAATTGACCCAGCGCCGGGCAACCCTCATACAAATGCGGTCATCCGGGCAGGGACGGCAACGACTCATCTTTCACGCCCCCACCAGAGGTCTGATCGGTTATCAGAGCGAACTTATGTCAGATACACGCGGTACCGCTCTGATGAACCGCAGTTTCGAGGCCTATGCCCCACATCTGGGAGCCATCCTTTCCAGGCACAATGGCGTTCTGATCGCCAATGGCGACGGTGAAGCAGCAGCTTACGCGCTCTGGAACTTGCAAGACCGCGGGCATCTCTTTATTGAACCGGGAACAAAGGTTTATAGCGGCATGATCGTGGGGGAACATACGCGCGAAAATGATCTAGAAATAAACGTCACCAAAAGTAAAAAGCTAACAAATGTCCGTGCCTCAGGAAAAGATGAGAATATCCAGTTATCACCTCCAGTTCCCATGGGACTGGACAAGGCCTTATCTTTCATTACAGACAATGAACTTGTTGAAGTGACACCACTGTCAATCCGGCTGCGCAAAACCCTGCTTGACCCGAATGAGCGCAAACGGAATAAGCGCAAATAAGATAAGCAAACAAAGGGAGAACTTTAAAAAAACATCTGGAAAACGTGACATGAATTCACTGGTTATGCCGCGTGAATAGGACAAAAAGGTCACTGATTGCAGATAAAACAAGGTACCGGGGAAAACTCATACATCATAGCCCTTCCCTCATTCTGCCCCCACCTATCACACCAACACGGTCACAAAGATGATGCAGGACATCAAGATCATGACCTACAAAAAAGTAAGTCAGCCCTTGTTTTGCACGCAAATTTGAAAGAAGATTCAAAATTCCTGCCTGCACAGATGCGTCCAAAGAGGATGTCGGTTCATCTAGAAGCAAAACCCGTGGCGCACCAACAAGCGCACGCGCAATCGCAACACGTTGACGTTGCCCGCCTGATAGTTGATGCGGATAACGAAAACGGAACGTAATATCCAGCCCAACATCTTCAAGGACACGCGCAATCTCATCGCTTTTCGGCTTTTTAGAAGAGCCCATTGCCAATATCAAAGCTTGCTCTACCGTATGAAGAGGATGCAATGAACCATAAGGATCCTGAAAAACCATTTGTACCATTTTGTAAAAGCGCTTATCACGCGGATAAGGAATAAGACGCCCCTGAATCCGTAAAATGCCCGAAGAAAAGGGAACAAGACCGCAGATAGCGCGCAGCAAGGTGGATTTCCCGCAACCAGACTCCCCCGTCAATCCAAAACTCTCACCTTCAAAAACAGAAAAACTGACCTTGTTCAGGATACAAACTTCACTCCCGTTGCGCCTATAAGACACCGTCACATCCTCAGCTCCAATCATCTCGATGCAACCGGTCATATGTGGCTCTCCTAAGCGCCCCGCCTTTGAAATGAGGAAGGTAAAGACGGCAAAATCGTACGAGGGGCTGAAACATCCGGGAGACATTTCAAAAGACCCTGCGTGTAAGGATGACGGGACTCCCACAGATCTGATGCAGATATCTCTTCCATAATCTGCCCCCTGAACATGACAATAACCCGATCACAAAATGACGATACAAGCTTTAAATCATGGCTTACAAGAAGCAGGCTCATCCCTTGCTGGGTTACAAAATCATTAAAAATTGACAAGATATCACTCCGCGTAACATTATCCATACCAGATATAGACTCATCTGCGATCAATAAATCCGGCCGGGGCATAAGCATCATAGCAATCAAAGCACGTTGACACATCCCCCCGGAAAGCTCATGCGGATAGGCAGAAAAAACGAAATCGGGGTCCCGAAATCCGACTTTCTTGAGCATAAACAAACCCTGCTCACGGACGTCTGACTTTCCTGAACCAAGAGATAAAAAACAGCTCTCGCAAAGCTGAGCCCCGATTTTCATAGAAGGATTAAAGGCATGGCGCGGATCTTGCATGACCATAGACATCCGGCTTCCGCACAAAAGGCGACGCTGCTTTCGATTCAGAGACAGAAGATCCTGGCCATCAAAAGATAAACGACGCGCCGTCACCTGACCGGGTGCAGACGTCAGACCCATAATCGCACGGACAATTTGTGATTTTCCGGAACCTGACTCGCCGATAATGGCAAGACGCTCTTGACACGACATCGTAAAGTGAACGCCACGAACCACTTCAATCATTTCCCTGTCTCCAGGAAAGCTGACACGAAGATCGGCAATGTCAAGCAAGGGAGAAGAGCTGCTCATACACGCTCCTGAGGGCCGAGAACTGCACAAAGCCCATCTCCCAGAAGATTGAACCCAAGACTGAGCGTAAAAAGTGCGAAACCGGGGATCGCCGTGACCCACCAGTACTCTGTCGGATAATTCCGCCCTTCCGCAATCATGGTCCCCCATTCGGGGGAAGGAGGCTGAACACCAATCCCCAGAAATCCAAGACCGCCTACCATGAGAATAATCAATGACATATCTGTTGTTGCCCGTACAATTACAGGCGAAAGGCAGAGAGGAATAAGATCAATCCGTATAATTTGCGCGCTACTCCCTCCCCGTAGGTGAGCTGCCGCGATATAGTCCATATGAAGAACAGACAAAGTCTCAGAACGCGCAATCCGCGCATAAACGGGCCAAAGGGTCAGCGCAAGCGCAATGAGAATACTCATCATACCGGGACCAAGACCCGCAAGCAGCGCAAGAGCCAGGATAAACCGCGGAAATGAAAGAAAAATATCTGTCAGGCGCATCAGGAATAGATCCGTCAGACCGCCGACATATCCAGCAAAAACGCCAACAAGAAGACCCGTAGTAACAACGATAGAGATAACCATAAAAACAGCAAAAAGGCTTGGACGAGACCCATGTAAAACACGGGAATAAATATCACGCGCGTGCCCATCTGTGCCAAACCAATGCGTAAAAGACGGCGGCTGTAAGCGCGCACTTTGCAAAGATTCACCTTCCAAATAGGAATGAGGGGAAAGAAAATCAGCAAAAATAGCGATAAAAAGCCAAAACAGAACAAGAAAAAAACCTATCATCGCCATGCGATTTGCACATAAAACTCTCCAGAACCTATATAAACGACCCAGCTTTGCCTGAAAGCGAGAATGGGGGCTGTTACTCAAGAACCAGGCTCTCAGGCCGAAAAAAAAAGATGGTAGAAACATGAACAAATCTCCCTCTAGTGCAAGTGAGAGTTTAGAAGCTTCTTCAGAAAATCAGAAAAAAGATTAAGACAGATAAAAACAAGGCCTACAACAATAACCCCGCCAAGAACCGCATTCATATCCGCATTGCGGAGCGCATGAGACATATATTGACCCAGACCTGGCCAGGCAAAAACAGTCTCCGTGATAACAGCACCTTCTAGAAGATGGGCATAAGATAACGCAATCACGGGAACCAGAAAAGGCAACGCATTCCTGAAAACATGGTACCGTATAATACGAAAATCAGAAAAACCCCTGATTCGCGCCGTCAGGACATAACCACGTGACAATTCACGTAAAATCAAAAAACGGGTCATACGGCTGATATAAGCAAAAGAAAAATAACCAAGAAAAAAACCGGGCAAAATCAGATGTCTTAACCCATCACGAAACACATCCCATCTGCTGGCAAGAGCACTATCAAACAGAATGAAGCCTGTGACAGACGGGACCGTACCATAATAGACAACATCAATACGACCCGGCCCCGAAACCCAGCCAAGATCCGCATAAAAAACGGAAAGAGCGATAGGACCAAGCCAGAAAATCGGCAACGAATAGCCAAAGAGACAAAAAAAACGAACCCCCTGATCAAAAGGGCTATTTTCCCTGAGAGCCGCAAGCACACCTAGAGGAACACCCACGAGAACACCAATCAGGATCCCAAGGGTAGCAAGCTCAATCGTCGCAGGAAAAACCCGCCTGAGATCATCAATAACAGGATGGCCCGTCAAAATAGAAATTCCGAAATCTCCCCGTAAAATCTTGAGACAATAAAGGCTAAATTGTGTAAGAAGCGATTTATCAAGGCCAAGCTCATAATAGGCCCGGCGGTAAACCTCCCCTGTGACATTGTCTCCAACCAGCACCAGAACAGGATCAACCGGACTCATCCGGCTTACCAGAAATGTGATAGCAAGAAGGCCAAGACTGGTCACAAAAAGCATCAAGATAAAACCAGCTATCCGTAAAGAAAATCGATAAAGAGAAATAAAAAAAATCCGTCCGGCCGGAGAGGAAAACAATAGTAATCTCATCCGAAACTCACTCCTTTACGATAGTCCTGAAGCTGTTTGAATCAAAAGAAGGACCAAGACGAAGCCCTTTTATATTGAGCCGCATTGCAACCGTCTCATCTTCTTGGTAGAGAAAAATGTAAGGGCCGCGGCGCCTCACCTCCTCTTGCAGTTCCCGGTAAAGAAGTGACCGTTCCGCAATATCAGACTCCAAAGCCGCCTCTTTAACAAGAGCCGTAAGATCGGCGGCAACCCAGCTGTTGCGCCAGGCAAGAGTCTTAAAACGCGTATCCTTACTATTATCCGGATTGAAGGCAAAGGCGTGCGCGTTTGAATGGGGATCCTGGTAATGCAAACCCCAATAAGCAAGAACAATTGCATGCTCCCGCCGACGATAGCGCGTCAGTAAATGGCGATGGTCAATCTGGTTCAGAGTGAGACGAATACCCCCCTTCGCAAAACTCTGCTGGAGCGCCTCTGCAATACCGGTGAAAGGCATAATGTTACGAACATCCATGCTGAGGGAAAAACCATCCGGATAGCCAGCCTTGGCCAGAAGAGACCTGGCCCTTTCAACATCAGAATGATAGGGTGTCTCATCACGAGATCCCAGAAGCCCACCCGGCAAAAAGAATTGGCGCACCTGGCCCCGCCCCCCAGAGAAAACATCCACCAGTGCCTGATAATCAACGAGATATTTCAATGCCTCCCGGACCGCAGAATGCGAAAGAGGCTTACTCTTCTGGTTAAATGCCAGGTAATAAAGCATCCCTTTGGGGACGCTCAAAAGAGAAATATCCTCCCGTTTTTCTAGAATCGAAAGCATATCAGCTCCCAGGAACCGTGCAAAATCAACATCACCTTTTTCAAGCAGAAGACGACGGATACCTTGCTCGGGAATATGGCGGTAAATCATCCGCGACAACCAAGGCTTCTGCCCCCCATAAAATTCATTACGCTCCAGAAAAATAGCCTCGTTAGGAGACCAGTCCCGGATCAAGAAGGGCCCGGAACCCGCATAATGCGTCCTGAGCCAGCCATTCCCGTAATCCCCGTCACTCTCATGGGAAAGCACAAGCTTGCGGTCAACAACAGAAGAAACCGTGGCGGTCAGGCAGGACAGGACAAGGGACAGTGCATGAGGGCGGTCCATGGTAAACGCAAATTCATCATTGCCTGTTTGCCTGATGGCCTGCTTGACATTATCTTTATTGATCCCGAACTGGCTAATAATAAAGGATGGCGTCTTTTCTAGAAATATGACCCGATGCAGAGAAAAAACCACATCTGCAACCGTCAGAGGACGACCAGACGCAAAACGCTTCCCTTTACGGATCTTGAAGAAAATGGTCCGGCCATCACGGGATACACGCCAGGACTTAGCAACAACACCAAAGATCTTTGACACATCATCAAGATCATAACCCAGAAGACGTTCATAGCTGTTTCCTGCAATTTCTGATGCAGAAACCTCAAAAATATCTGCAGGATCAAGTGAAAGCACATCATCAAGGGCCCAGGCTTGAATGAGCGTATCCCGCGGTGTCCCGGACAAAGCTGGAATCACAGGGAAAAGAAAGGAAAAAGGAGGAAATAAAAAGACCAGAAAAGCAAAAAAGGCAACCAGATTCATCCGCGACATCCTTATGCCGAGAGGCACAATGCTCCCTCAACGTATCCAGAAAAAACCATGGATTATATATTTTTATGATGATCCTCGGGTAATAACAACCTCCCCTCCGGATTCTCTTTCCTTTTATCTGAAAAATGAGGATAAAAATACGAAAGGTCAAGATTAAAGGCTCCCTTACTCCCTTTAACACGACATTTCTCATAACTAAAAGTTAAACTCCCTTTAATCCCTCCGTGAAAAGATCAGGAAAAAGAGACGCAAATATACGGTACAATACAATATCACTTTCAAAAAAAATCACTTTCAAAAAAAACAAACAAAAAGACAAACAAAAAGACAAACAAAAAGACAAGAAATAATAAAAAGGAAACAAGACAACGATAAACAGCCCGGAGCGTTTCCCTCATCAGAATAAAAAAGCAGACCGGAGAAAGCCTGGCGTTCCGAAGAACATAACGCAAAATAAAAGGAAAAACAGCTTCACTCAGAAAGCCGTCCATTCAAAAGGAACGCATCAATGATAGGCCGGACACCCTTCTGAACAGGAAAAACGGATATATGAAAATCAAAATTGGGAACGCACAAAATGAATAACTGCTCGCAGACCTGTGAAACAACACCCATGGAACAGATTCTGGACGACCTGCGGAAAAACAAAGGAATGGATGAAGAGGTCTGCCTCTTTGCTCGCAACCTCTTTCGGTGCGCGCCCGCAGAGGACCTGGAACAATATCACCGAAAAGAACTCGGGAAAATTATCGACCAAGCGTGGAACCGGTTTCGGAAATACAGAGAAGGCCTTCCCGAAATTCATGATCAAACATATCACT
>JAQRMX010000040.1 GCA_028599125.1 Alphaproteobacteria bacterium
GAAAGGGATTCTGTTCGCCCTGTCTCCATAACAGATGAGATGAAGCGCAGCTACCTAGATTATGCAATGAGTGTAATCGTCAGTCGTGCTTTGCCAGATGCCCGTGATGGGCTCAAGCCTGTTCATCGCCGTATTTTCTATTCAATGCACAAAATGGGGTATGACTGGAATAAGCCGCATCGCAAATCCGCACGTGTTGTGGGTGACGTTATCGGTAAGTACCATCCTCATAGTGAACAGGCCATCTATGATGCCCTGGTGCGCATGACGCAGGATTTTTCTTTGCGGCTTCCTCTGCTTGACGGTCAAGGCAATTTCGGCTCCATTGACGCGGATTCAGCAGCAGCTATGCGCTATACTGAAGTTCGTTTAGCCAAACCTGCTCATGCGCTTCTTGAAGACCTTGATAAAAACACGGTTGATTTCAAAGATAATTACGATGGCTCTGAAAAAGAACCAATGGTTCTTCCATCACGTTTTCCGAATCTTCTTGCCAACGGGGCAAGCGGCATTGCAGTCGGTATGGCGACGAGTATTCCTCCTCACAATCTTGGTGAAATTATCGCAGGTTGCATTCTGTGTATCGACAGACCTGACATTGGCATAGATGAATTGCTTGAGGTTATTCCGGGTCCGGATTTTCCAACCGGCGGCATTATCATGGGACGATTTGGTATTCTGAGCGCGTTTCGCACGGGTCGTGGTTCAGTGATAGTGCGGTCTCGTGTTGCCATTGAGCCTATCCGTGGTAAAGAACGGGAAGCGCTGATTATCACTGAAATTCCCTATCAGGTTAATAAAGCGGCAATGGTTGAAAAAATCGCAGAGCTTGTAAATACAAAGCGCATTGAAGGTATTTCTGATGTCCGTGATGAATCTAACCGCGAAGGTCTTCGTGTAGTTATCGAAATTAAGCGAGACGCCGTTTCTGAAGTCGTTCTCAATCAACTTTATCAATTATCTCAGCTTCAGACAAGTTTTCACTGCAACATGGTAGCTCTGAACGGTGGAAAGCCTGAATTGATGAATTTGAAGGACTTGCTTTCGACTTTTCTTATTTTTCGTGAAGAGGTTGTTGCTCGTCGTATAAAGTATTTGCTGATAAAGGCGCGTGAGCGTGCGCATACTTTTGTTGGTCTAGCCATTGCGGTTGCAAATATTGATGAAATTATCAAATTGATCCGTATAGCATCGGACGCTTCTTCAGCCCGGAGAAGCTTGACGGAACGTTCGTGGCCGGTAAAGGACATGAGACCGATGATTGTCCTTATCGCCGATCCTGAGGGTAATCTTTCTGAAAGTGAGGACGGGGATGTCTACCATCTGTCAGAAAAGCAGGCCAGAGCGATTCTGGAATTAAGGTTGGAACGTCTAACAGGCCTCGGTCGGGATGAAATCAGCCGCGAATTAAAAAAACTCGGCGCACAGATTTCTGAATATCTTGGAATTTTGTCAAGCCGAGAGCATATTCTTGACATTGTGAGGCAGGAATTGCTTCATCTGCGTGATGAATTTGCAACCCCGCGTCGTACAGAAATTGTTGATTATGAAGGCGATGTTGAGGATGAAGATCTGATTCAGCGCGAAAATATGGTCGTTACAGTCAGTCATCTTGGCTATATTAAGCGCGTACCCTTTGCAACCTACCGCGCCCAACGTCGTGGCGGCAAAGGGCGCAGGAGTATGACGACACGGGAAGAGGATTTTGTAACGCGTTTATTTGTCGCCAGCACACATACGCCGATCCTCTTTTTTTCATCCCGCGGAATTGTTTATAAAATAAAAGTCTGGCGTTTGCCGGAATCCACACCGCAAGCGCGAGGGAAGGCTATGGTCAATTTGCTTCCTATCAAGGAAGCTGAAAAAATTGCAACCATCATGCCAATGCCAGAAGATGAAGCGACGTGTAATGATTTATATGTCATGTTTTCTACCTTGGGTGGTTCAGTCCGTCGGAACAGGCTTTCTGATTTCCTGCAAATCAATCGCAGCGGCAAGATTGCTATGAAACTTGATGAAGGAGACGGGATCGTCGGTGTACGCATTTGTACTGAAAATGATGATGTCCTGCTTACAACGACGAAAGGACGCTGTGTTCGTTTTCCTGTTTCTGATGTCCGTATTTTTGTTGGCCGCACTTCCACGGGTGTCCGCGGCATTCGTCTGAGCCTTGAAGATGATCATGTTGCATCAATTGCCATTCTCCATCACGTGAATCTGAAATCATCTGAACGCATTGCATATCTAAAATACGCAACGCACTCAGGAGACAGGGGGACGATAAGCGGAGCGGAAGATGATATTGAGCTGGATGATGAGGAGGATACAGGGGAGGGGAGTGATAAAAATGTTGTTCTCTCCGAGGAACGTTATGAAGAATTACGCTCTGTAGAACAATTTATCCTGACTGTTTCAGAAAATGGGTATGGCAAGCGAACTTCCTCTTTTGAGTATCGAACAACAGCACGAGGCGGGAAAGGCTTGATTGCGATGTCTGTCAATGAGCGCAATGGAAAGCTTATTGCCTCCTTTCCGGTAGAAAAAGAAGATCAAATAATGCTATTATCCAACAGCGGGCAACTTATTCGCTGTCCGGTCTGTGATATCCGTATTGCTGGCCGCGTGACGCAAGGTGTTATTCTCTTTGATATGGCAGAAGATGAGCATGTTGTATCAGTAGAGCATATTCCAGGGGAAAATATCATAGACAAGGATGACCCCAGAGAAGAAACATCTACGGAATGAATCCTTTTTTCTTTTATTCTTTTTTCATCCGGGATACATGTTTATTCGTTTGTTTTTGATCTTTCTCTTGTAAATCCTATTCTAGGAACAGAAAATGAATGAGTTGAAAGGTGTCGTTGAAGTCTGTTTCGGCACTCTTTTCTTGTGTTTTTTATCAAATATCTTTCTATGAAACGATAAGGATAATGAATCAGGTTGCCCTTTATCCGGGATCATTTGATCCGATTACAAATGGTCATATAGACGTTATTGAACGCTCGATTCGTCTCGTTGACAGGCTCGTCATCGCCATTGGTTTTAGTTATGGTAGAACTGAATTATTCACTGTTGATGAGCGCATTGAAATGATCCGTAAAGAGATGAAAAGCATTTTTTCGTGCCGTTCCGGAAAAATTAAAGTAACCTCATTCACGGGTTTAGCTGTCGAGGCTGCGCATGAGCATGGCGCAACAATTATTATTCGGGGATTACGTGATGCAACAGATTTTGATTACGAAATGCGCATGGCGAGTATGAACTCTGTCATGTCGGACGGTACGCAAACGGTTTTTCTTCTTGCCTCGCCATCTGTCGGTTTTATTGCATCCAGTCTTGTGCGCCAGATTGCCTCCATGGGAGGGAATGTTGAATCTTTCGTTCCTGAAGGCGTTGCTTTTCGTCTTACCGAAAAATATACCGAAAATAGCGTTAATTAATGATTTTTTAAAAATGAGGGACCACGATGTCTTTTTTTTCTGCTTTTTTTGTTGCTTTTTTTTCTCTTTTCTTTCTGTTTTTTCCTGCTCACGTTGTACAGGCTCAGGATGTTGTACAGGCTCAGGATGTTGTACAGGCTCAGGATATGGAAAACACTCTTTACATAGATTTAAAAGGAAAAAAGCGTGTCATTATTGAATTAATGCCTGAAAAAGCACCCAACCATGTTAAACAGATCAAGAAGTTGGTTCGTGACGGATTTTACAATGGAATTGTTTTTCATCGAGTCATAGACGGGTTCATGGCTCAGACGGGGGATCCGACAGGGACGGGCACCGGGGGATCCAATGAACCGGATCTGAAAGCGGAGTTTTCGTCCGTTCCCTTTGAAAGAGGGATCGTGGGTATGGCAAGAAAGCCTGATCTTGACAGCGCTAATAGCCAGTTTTTCATCTGTTTTGAAGAATCTTCTTTTTTGAATGGTCAATACACGGTCATTGGCAAGGTTGTCGAAGGTATGGAATATGTTGATCAAATCAAAAAAAATACCACATCGAATGGAAACGTCATTAATCCGGACAAAATGGAAAGAGTAAGAATTGCTGCGGATGTGCGTGAATAAGGCTTGAGTAAGAATCAGAGTCCATTTCACTTGTATCAGGATTAATAATTTTACATGCGCGTTGACCTATTTGATTTCGAGCTCCCTGAGTCTCGTATTGCCCTCTCTCCGGTTACCCCGCGTGATGCTTCCCGCCTCCTTTTCGTTGATAAGAGTCGTATCCCCGGTCTTTTTGACCACCGATTTTCTGAATTACCAACCTTACTCCGTAAGGGTGATCTTCTTGTTTTCAATGACACGCGTGTCATTCCTTCGCAACTGACTGGCCTACGACCTTCTTGTCATGGAAAAGGAGCCACGATTAAAGCGACTTTGCATCAAAAAGTCGATAGTTCATCCTGGCGCAGCTTTATCCGTCCAGCAAAATACGTAAAACAGGGAACCCGTCTCATTTTTGGTAATTTGGATATTAAGCCATACATTACACTGATAGCAGAGGTCAGTGAAAAGAATGATAAGGGGCAGGTTGTCTTGTCATTTGATCGTGAAGGACAAGCACTTCATAATGCAATTAACCAGCTTGGCACTCTCCCACTGCCTCCTTATATTCTGAAAAAACGTTCTATCAGAAAGTCTGACCTTGAAGAGTATCAAACCATTTATGCCCGGTATCCTGGAGCTGTTGCAGCGCCGACAGCCGGCCTGCATTTTACACAAGATCTATGTGAACGCCTTCTGGAAAAAGAAATTTCATACACATTTTTAACGCTGCATGTGGGTGCAGGGACCTTTTTACCTATCAGGAGCAGTGATACAAAGGATCATAAAATGCATTCCGAATGGGGAATGATTGATGAGCATTGCGTGAAACAGATTAAACAAACGCGTCGCTCAGGCGGGCGCATTGTAGCCGTTGGGACCACAGTCCTTCGTCTTCTTGAAAGTGCAACAGATACGAGAGGCCACCTGCGTCCTTTTAAGGGAACAACAAATATTTTCATTCAGCCCGGCTATCAGTTCCGCTCTGCAGATATGTTGATTACCAATTTTCATTTGCCGCGTTCAACACTTTTTATGCTTGTTTGCGCATTTGCAGGATACAATCTTATGAAGAAAGCTTATGTGTTTGCAGTTGAAAAGAATTATCGTTTTTATTCTTATGGAGACGCGTGCCTGTTGCACCATGCCACGGTAATAGAATGAGCGTAGAATTTGGGTTCAGGCTTTTTGAAACCGATAATTGTGCCAGAAGAGGGGAAGTGCTCACATCTCGTGGCACGATTCATACTCCGGCCTTCATGCCTGTGGGAACACAAGCAACCGTAAAAGCCATGTATCCCGGCCATGTGCGTTCTTCTGGCACAGATATCCTCTTGGGCAATAGCTATCACCTCATGCTTCGCCCGGGAGCTGAGCGCGTGGCTCGTTTAGGCGGGCTGCATCAATTTATGAACTGGCCTTATCCCATTCTTACGGATTCAGGTGGC
This sequence comes from Alphaproteobacteria bacterium, assembly GCA_028599125.1. GTDB lineage: Bacteria > Pseudomonadota > Alphaproteobacteria > Rhizobiales > NORP267 > JAQRMX01. The sequence continues at coordinate 5,491 of JAQRMX010000040.1, forward strand.
TTTCAGATCATGTCTTTGTCTACGCTTTGCAAAATAACTGAAGACGGCGTTCTATTCCGATCACATATTGATGGCGCTCAACACATGCTAACAGTAGAGAAAGCTGTCAATATTCAATTCCTTCTTGGCGCCGATATTCAGATGCAGTTGGACGAATGTGTTGCCTTTCCCTGTCATCAAGACAAGCTTACGCAAGCTATGCACCGTTCATTACGTTGGGCAGAACGTGCTCAAATTGCTTTTGGCAATAAACCGACACAGGCCTTGTTTGCTATTGTGCAAGGAGGAATCTCTGAAGAAATCAGGATTGAGTCAGCGCATAGCTTGAGATCCATGGACTTCAAAGGATATGCAATAGGAGGATTGGCTGTTGGAGAAAGCCAGAAAGATATGCTTCGCATTTTGGACGTTACGATCCCCTTGTTACCGAAAAATAAACCACGTTATTTGATGGGTGTGGGGACACCGGAAGATATATTGTTTGCGGTGGCCCGTGGTATCGACATGTTTGATTGCGTTCTTCCCACCCGGGCGGGTCGACATGGTCATGCCTACACGCGGTTGGGGCGCCTTAATCTCCGCAATGCTTGTCATGCAGAGGATTCACGCCCGCTTGATCCGGAGAGCGATTGTCCTGCTGCAAATGGATATTCACGAGCGTATCTGCACCATCTTTTCAAAGCGGAGGAGATGCTGGGAGCCATGATCTTAACGTGGGCGAATATTGCCTATTACCAGAAATTAATGTCCGATATTCGTTTGGCTATAAAGGAAAAACGCTTTACAGCTTTTACTGAAATGACACATTATGACTGGAAAATGGAGAAGAAAAAGCCTTCCGGTAAAAATTAAATATTTCCCGGTCCCTCTGATTGTTTAAGATGGGATCACAGCAGCTTTCTGTCAGATTTCTGATCTTGCGATTGACGAGTCCGAGGGCACCTGAAAATGTGCGCTTTAAAATAAAAGATGCCTTATAAGAAGATAAACGCTTCAGAAAACAAAAAACGCTCTGATCTTATCTCTCTCTTTTCTGATTTGGAAAGTCCCGGACCAAAGCGTAAAAAACTAAAAAGACAATCAAAAATAAGATAGAGAAAGAGGTAATGGTGAGCCGGCAGGGGCTCGAACCCTGGACCTGCTGATTAAAAGTCAGCTGCTCTACCAGCTGAGCTACCGGCTCCTGAAACCATGTCAGCATAAAGGCTAACCAAGGATAAAAGCAAGTGTGAGAATTTGAACAAAGCGGCTCTCCCTGCCAATATCACTGTAGCACCTGTTTATTCACAACTATTTCATATAAGTCTCATGGGTTGCCTGGAACCAGAAACGCACGATCATATCTACCGTATTCATGACACCCTCCAGAGTATCAACTTTACTAATGATGTAATTGGCACTGTTTTTGTAGGCCCTCTGAACCACTTCATCATAAGCACTTGCAGCGAGAACTGCTACAGGAAGATGCCTGCAACGGTCATTATTGCGAAGTGACTCAAAGAATTTCTGTCCACTTGGAACGGATATATTCGGGCCTAATAAAATAAGAGAGATTTCATCTG
>JAQRMX010000041.1 GCA_028599125.1 Alphaproteobacteria bacterium
GCGCGCATGAGAGAAATGACGAGACACTGGAACGCATCTTTATCGGGCGCCGCTTCAGAAACGATACCGAAAGGCTGGAGGTCCTGTTTAAGATGTACAGTAAGATGAAGAGGGGGGCGGCTTAACACCCGGCAGTTGTTCCAGTTACTTAAAACCCCATTGTGATTATAAAGAGGCTCCGTCTAGGGCTTTTTACGACTATTATGGAATCGTTCTGTTAGCTCCCGCATTTCCCTACCTGCTCAGCCCGTTAATCACGAGCCCGTTAATCACGGTCCGGATCTTCGACGTCTCCACTCTCCTGCGCAGCGTAATAACGCGTGATATCTTTTGCTGTCAGCGGGGATAAGACGGCGAGTCTCACTTCCTCGAACGCGGATGTTCAACTCAAGAGCCCTTGACTGTGTTTTATGATCGCATTTCACAAGTGTAGATTGGAGAGTGTTATATTTACTACAGGGACAGAGTTTGTAATAGGAATTGTTCTTTCCCCGGGGGAGATATGATAGAAGGAAGAAGTTTTAAATAAATTCACTGCGTTTTTTAGCAATTTTTGTGATTTTTTTATCAAGATTTTTTATCAAGATTTTTTATTAATAATTATTACAATGATTAGGAGAAATTATGAATAAAGTAATTGCGATTTTTTTATCAATAATTCTTTATGCGTCAGCCCCTGCACAGGCTCAAGAGCATTTAATCTTTGGAGAAAATGGCTTAGAGCCTGCCCCGTTCGTTGAGGAGCCAAAAAAACTACAACAAGTTGGATTAGGCTCTAAGCCGCTTCCGAAGGAAGCTCTGCCGAAAAAAAAAACGCGGCTTTTTATTGGTGCATCCTATATAACCCAAGATCATCTTGGCCGACTGAAAGTCGGAATCCTTCATTATCTCGATAAAGATACCCACTTTGGTATTTTTGCAGGGGTGGATTATCCAATGACAGAAAATTTCCCCTCCTCTCCCCCTTTTTTGGAAGCACCCACGAACAGCGATTTATTCGACCCTTTTTTGGGAGCATACGCAAAGCACGACCCAAGGGACGGCCTGCAATGGGATTGGCTGGCCAAGCTGAATACCTCCAATTTGGAAGAAAATCTTTTTCGGGCGTCCGTAGGCTATGGGCTCGCTGCATCTGATTCATTCATTATTAATCCATATGGAGCTGTAACTTATGGAGCTGTGAATCTAAATCTATTGACTTTGGGCTCAAGAATTTCAGTCTCAAGAATTTCAGTAATAGCCGGCGAGCTCGGCATCGATCTGAAATTACTGGCTAATGACTCCTTTGAAGCCTCTTTAGGTGGCCGGTATGGTTATGGGTGCTACGTTCAAAGCGGGCTCTGCGTGGATGAAATTGCCGTAATTGCCGGTGTTGTTTTATCTGCGGAAGAAAAAGTAAAAATCACAGCGGAATTCGAACTCCCCTTAACAAATTGGAGCCTGGCCCCGGTCGAGAAAATGAGAGCGACTATCGGGATGCGTTTTGAGATTTGAAGAAACCTCGGGCCCGGGGGCGGTTAGCCCCCGGGCCTGAAACCAGTGATCTTGCAGGATTTCCCTATGGGGGTTCCCGGATACCCCGTTAATCAGTTTAAACACCCGGGTCCAGCTCTTTGATATGGCAGATCCAGGCGGAATCTTCACCCCCTCTGCGGTCTATTCCCGCAGGAGCAACGCGGTTCCATTCTAACGATTCCAGCGGCACCATAGGGAGGAGGAATCAGCGCACCATAGGGAGGAATGTCTCCCGGGGCCTGATGTTTTTTATAGTAGGAACCTCTGACAGCTTAACTTCATATACCGCCTGCAAACAGTCCAGCTTTTCGATATCTCCCCTCTCAATCGCGTCATGCCACTGTGTTCCATCTTCAACAGACAACCGGAACAGTGCGGACCACTCTGCCGGGATCACCCGGAAAACGTTCCTAACCGCAGCTGCATCCTCCTTAAAATCCGGTTCTTTGGAACCAGAATCAACGAATCTCTTCTTCTCTTCAGAGGGAAGGATTCTCCAAAGGACCGACCACTCATTCAGAGTCTGTTTCATTAGTGCGATAGCCCCCCACGACGAGGGGAGCAGGGCACTGCCTGCCCCCGGGCAGAAGAAGATTTCCAGGCGAACTCACCAAAGCGCGCTCCCACAAACCGCAGCCGTCATTAAAACGGCTACAATTTTCTTTTGCTTCATAATCATCTCCTTCAAACGTTAAGGCAGCCTGCAGACACCAGCCCCAACAATTCAGTCAAGACACATCGCTCACAGAAATTATCTCATGGAACAGATGAAACCCTATCTCTTGCCTTTACTCTTCCTCCTGAAGGAGAAACACAGAAATAAGCCACAATCTGACTATTCCCCTCAGAAAATAGAACCAATACGCACCATTTCCGTACCGAAGTAAAAATAGAAACAAGAGCACCCCCGGAGATTGCCTCTTGACAAGCTGTCAAGCACAAGCACAACAGAATTGGAAGCCTCCCCGAAACGGAGGGACACCACAAGACACTGCACACCTTCACAAAAGGAGACAGTATGATCAAAATCCCTGCATAAAGAAGGTAAAGGGGGGGAATACAAAATGACACAAAAGGAAAAATCAAGAAAAAGGGGGACACTTTTCTTACGTTTCATAACAAACATAGTGCTTTATCCCAAATGCGCAACATGCCAAAGGATGACACATGTGCACAATGCCCTCTGTGGAGACTGCTGGAAAGAATTGACGCTGATTGAACCTCCCTACTGTCAACGACTAGGGATCCCCTTCTCTTTCAATACGGGAACTCAGAATATCAGCCCCGCTGCAGAAAAAGCGCCTCCACCTTATCAACGCGCCCGTGCCGCCTGTTTGTTCAGCGGAACAGCACGAAAGCTTACTCATGATCTGAAATATGCCGATCGACACGATATTGTGCCTCTAATGGCACGGCTTATGACCCGTGCGGGAAAGGAACTTCTCTCCGAGACAGACTGCCTCATTCCCGTCCCTCTGCACTGGAGCCGGCTCTGGTACAGGCGCTTCAACCAGTCCGCACTGCTTGCAAAAAGGATCGCACAAAACAACAACAAACCTTTCTCCTTCTCCTCCCTCTCGCGGACGCGCCGGACACGCCGCCAAGTCGGATTAACAATCTCTCAAAGACACCGTAATATCTCTGGAGCCTTCACTGTCACGAAGCAGGGAAAACGCCGGATACAGGGAAAAAGAATTCTTCTTATTGATGATATCCTGACTACAGGCGTAACAATTGAGACCTGTACTAAAATCCTTCTCAAAGCAGGCGCGCACCATGTGGATGTGCTCACCTTCGCAAGAGTCGTTGATGTGATTGAAGCCCCTGTATAAGCCTGTCATCCTCTCGAAAAACAGGGACGTGCATTCAGTAAATTCCCCTGGCATAATCGGAACTCAACTGGTAAGGGACATAAAAAGGGGGCAGAACAACAGAAAACACAAAACGGATCCCTCAGAAAAAAAAGACCAACGGTCTTGCGTAAAACCCACCGCATCAACAGGAAGAACGCACTATAAAGTACAAATACCGAACAATAAAAACCTAGCCTTAGCTCCCTTTAAAACAGTATCAGATATGGCACGCAAGATGCTTTCAACTATGAAAAACAGCGAATCCTTGCTATAAAATCTATCTATGCTGAGGGAGACGCATGATGATTCGTTATCAATTGATCTGTGATCAAGAACATGAAACAGAAGCCTGGTTTGCCAGTTCGGATGCCTTCAGTCAGCAACGCAAAAGGGGGCTCCTGGAATGTCCCATGTGCAATTCCAGAGAAATTAACCAAACCTTGATGGCACCTGCCATTAAAACTCTCAAAGAGAAAAAAGAAAACCTACAGACAGAACCGGAACTTCTTAATGCACTCCGCAAATTACGTGACTATGTGAAGAAAAATGCTCATTACGTAGGAAAAAATTTTGCAGAAGAAGCACGTAAAATTCACCTCCAGGAAACGCAGGCCAGGGATATTTACGGAGAAACAAGCTGTCAGGAAGCAAAAGAGCTGTATGAAGAAGGTATTCCTGTTACACTTCTGCCTTGCTCTCCCGAGGATATGAACTGACAGTCAGAATGTGCCCTTGAACCGAAGTATGAGAGAAAGTGCAGAATAAATAGGCATCAACCTTCTTCCGGCTATAAATCAGAAGGCCCGCCGCGCTGTCAGCATGTAATTGACACCACTGTCTTCATTCAGGTGCCATTCATCCGCAAAAGCATGATAAACAACTCCTGTCAAATGCCCACTCTCCAGACCACAGTCAGAAAGAAACAGCATCAATTCCTGCGGGGTAATAAACTTGTTCCAGTCATGGCAACCACGGGGAAGCCAACCGAGAATATATTCTGCTCCTAAAATAGCCAGAATAAAAGCCTTCAGTGTTCTGTTGAGCGTTGCAACCACCATCATCCCGCCGGGACGAAGCATAGCGGCACAAGAGTTCAGAAACAAAGGTACATCAGCAACATGCTCAACGACCTCCATATTGAGCACAATATCAAAACGCTCACCAGCAACGAGACGCTCTTCCGCAGTAGAACAGTGATAGACAATTTTCAACTCCGGAGCCGCATGAGAGCGGGCGGCCTCAATATTCTTCGCGGACGGATCAACCCCGACAACCGCAGCACCGAGCCTTGACATTGGTTCACAAAGCAACCCACCCCCGCAACCAATATCAAGGAGGCGAAGACCTTCCAGAGGGCAAACGGCATGGGGATCCCGCCTGAAATGCTGACAAACCTGCTCACGGATATAAGCCAGCCTGACCGGATTGAACTTATGCAAAACCCCCATTTTGCCCTTTTTATCCCACCATTCGGACGCAAAAGACGAGAAGCGGGCAACCTCGGCATCAGAAACTGTTCCGGAAGAAGAACACACAGTAAGAGATCTCCAATTTCAGCCTCAGCACCGATAGACATAATGCCTATGGGCCAAGGCACCAAAAAACAGTAAAGAGCGCAACACGCCCCCCCCCTACTACACAAAGGCTAAGCCTAACCCCCGAAATATACCTTTTCAAGAACAATCCTTTCCTAAAAAAACGAAAACAAACGGGCCATGGCCACACAAAGAAAACTGACATCACAAAAGGCCCTATCCTCCCTTTCACACATTCACTGAAATGTCATATCTCAGAACCATTTTCACCCCTGTAGGGTAGAAAAGCGATCCCTGCAAAAAGGAACCTGCGAGGCAATTGCCTCAGGAAAAACAGGAAAAGGCTCCCTCTTGAATAAAAAGGAACCCACCGCTATCCCCTCACTCACTAGTGGATAAAAAGAGAATATAAAGGACATAAATCCCGACACTGAAAATACCACCCACGCGGTTGATGCGCCTGCAAAAAAACAGGACACAGAAAAAAAAGAAAGCCGAGATAAGCATTACAGGCCCATCAAAAAAAGGAAACCGGTTATCAATTTCAATAGGGTGAATCATAGCCGTTGTTCCAAGAATAAAAAGAACATTGAAGATATTACTCCCGATCGCATTGCCTAAAACAACATCCGGATGTCTCCGCAAAGCTGCAACTATGCCGGTGGCCAGTTCCGGCAATGACGTTCCGACTGCAATAAAAGAAAGACCAATCACAGCTTCTGAAACGCCAACAGCGCGCGCAATTGATGACACTCCATCAACAAGAAAGTGGGAACCAAAGCCAAGAAAAACAATTCCCGAAATGATTAGAAGGACAGGAAGAAAAAGAACATTCGGAACCAGAATATCCTTAAAATCTACAACTTCACTTTCAAAAATTAGTGGTTCTTCTTCCTTATTTTTCCGCAAAAAGACAGAAAATAAATAAATAAGAAGGAAAAATAACAAAAGCGCACCATAGAAACGACTAATAAATGAAGTCCAGAGCAAAAGATAGAAAAACAGCAAAACAAGAAAAGATATAAAGGATTCATACGCTGCCATCCTGCTCCAAAACGCAACAGGCGCAATCAGGGAGGAGCTGCCAACAATGAGTAAGATGTTGGCAATATTACTGCCAATCACATTCCCCAATGCAACTTCGGGCATCCCACTTAAAGCCGCATTGGCGCAAACCAAAAGTTCAGGCATCGATGTGCCAAGGCCTGTCACAAATAAGCCAACAATCAAGGCAGGAACCTTAAAACGTTCCGCAAGAACAATCGCTCCCCGTACAAGGAATTCCCCTCCGAAAAAAAGCAGGAAAAGACCAAGAAACGAAAAAAAAATCTCTACTGCCATTTTTGCCCAACGCCTTTTAGAAAATCTCCCTGCCACAGCTCTGTCTACTCCAGGGTCAGAGACAGACGCAGCACACACCAGAAACTACAAAAACTACAAAAAATCAACATGCCAGAAAAAAAGCAAGGATAGAAAAAACAAACAGGCAAAACCTATATAAAAAATGAACTTTCAGAAAGTAAAGGCGAGAGAACAGAAGGAAAAATACACAAAATCAAGAAAACATATGAACCGGCTCACTCAGGCTGGACCTCCCCCCTGTTGCAAAAATTCTGAACAAAAACGAAAAGGGGAAGACCACTCTCAAATATCCAGCTGAAAAAGAGACGGCTCCCCCTGAAATAAAATATGAAAAAATCACAAAGGCAAGGAAACAATCTCGCGAGACGGCTTCAGATTCAGCATACCTATCGCCTCTTTCAGGTCATTCGGCCATATCCACAAGCGATAATGAATAGGAATTTCTGTATAACCCTCAGGATCATAAAGAAGCCGATTCCGCATGTCGGCCACATAGCGGGACCTCCAAGCGCGCCTCTCCTTCCCTTTCAATTTTTCTCCCTTCTCCAGCCTGGCAGAAATCGTGTAGAGTTTTTCACACATCCGGTACTCATAAGCAGGCAGGAACAAAGGTTCTGCATACTGCCCGAAAGATTCCTCTTCCGCCTTAACTGAAAGGCTCACATAAAGCGGTAATTCTCTTTCCCCCGGAATATTCGGAAAAATGATAAAGGGAACAGCCCAACCACTTCTGACAAGATCAAGATTGAAGCTTTCTTTCTCTTGTGCCGTCATCACGCTCAATTCTTTACTGGAATAAGATGGAGCAATATAGGCCAAAAGCCGATTAAATGAGTCAAAAGGTGCATCCGATGTATAAATGAACAAGGACCGGTTCCGATTGCCCTTTGCACTCTTTAAACGCTTCCGGGCCTGCAGCTTGAACCAGTTACTGGCCGCCTTTCCCTGCTTAAACTGAAGCGTACCGGCATTCCCTGTTCGCAGCTTCGGCAAAATATAGGAGCGAAAGGAATTTGAAACAGGTGCGGTTCCTTTCTCTATCCACTCTGCCAGCTTGAGGAACCTCTGGTCAATTTCTTTTGCCCGCTTCTCTGATCTTGCAGTAACTTCAGGCGTATCAACAGAAAGCATCCTGATTGGCATACGAATATTTGGTGTATCACCATCAGTCACATCAACCAGAGAACGTGTACCCAAATCTGGAATAACACTCGCTCTAGCCTCCCACAAAATTTCTATCGGATCACTCATAATCGCCCCTTTCCTATTCAAATTTTCAAAAATCCACACGAAAAAAACAGCATACCCTATAAAAACTGCTCCTTGAAAATAAGGAGCCAAAAGAAGAAAAACAAAGCCAAAAAGGTAGAAAGTAAACCAGAGACAGAAAGAAAATAACACAGCGGCCCGGTGTCCCAAAAAAATAACAAGACAACGGAGCTTCTGATAAAAAACTCAAATAAATATCCAAACACCTTATCTTTCCTAAAAAAGCGCCACGCAAAAAATGAACCCCTCTCACCAAAATCACGAAAGAAAGAGAGAACAGGAAAAAAAGGCCATTTTTCTGGAAAGAACCCCCTCCGATTTTTCACAAGAACATCATATATCCCGGAATGGAAATGAAAGACTCTTCAATATCCCGGCTGTCTTGAAAACATAAGCTGAAATTCTTTGTCCCTAACAAAAACGAAACGGCAGGAAAAAAAACAACAGCACAACCTCCAAAATCTTCTCTCCAATCGAGAAGATATGACGGATCGAAAATGATTCAGACTCGTCAAAGGTATAATAAAAACAACAGAACAGGAAGCAACTGTAAACAAAAAAATAAGGAAAATAACGCCTCTTTAATAAAAAAGAATTGTTTTCAATTTTACAATAAATAATTCGTTAAACTAAGATAGTCATATCATAAATGACAAATAGAACGTCAGAAAAACAGAATAAAAATTAGGATTAAATTAAAAAAAGAAATAGAAATAGAAATTTTAAAACAAAATCATGCTTATGTAAAAATACGGAGTATGAGGTGCAAGGTAAGAAACAAAAAATAAGAAAACTGATCGACTCAAAAAAGGTTTCTGAAAATGAACCGCACCTGTAAAGTCAGGATTCCCTGCAATTTAAAAGTTCCTTCAATTTAGAATAACGATTCTGATTGGTAACATTTTTTACAGCAATAGAAAGCGCGCTCTTTTGTCCAATAAGCACAAGAAGCTCTTTGGCACGCGTTACACCAGTATAAAGCAATTTGCGCTGTAGCATCGGATAATGCTGCAACGTTACAGGCATCACAACAACAGGATATTCCGAGCCTTGTGATTTATGGATCGTGATCGCATAAGCAAGAGAAATCTCATCCAGTTCATCGGAAGTGTAAGAAATATGGCGACTTCCAAAATCAATCAGCACACTCCCCGGATCACTGTTAATAGCTGCAATAAAACCTATGTCCCCGTTGTAAACCTCCTTTTCATAATCATTTTCCATCTGCATCACCTTATCTCCGACAGAAAAAATCGTCCCGAACCTTTCAATACGAGAAAGAGAATCAGCGTTCAGAACCTTTTGCAGAGCAACATTGAGCGCATGAACACCAAGACCACCCACGTTCATCGGAGAAAGAACTTGAATGTCCCGCACAGGATCAAACTGAAAACGAGCCGGAATACGATTACAGACAACTTCCAAAAGATGTGAGAGCGCAACTTCGGGTGTTCCAGCCTGAATAAAATAAAAATTACCCCGACCGGGGCCAGAAGAAAATTCAGGCAAAGACCCTACATTGATGCAATGCGCACTGGAGACAATATCACTCCCGGACGCTTGACGGAAAACCTCGGTCAGACGCACAATATCCACAGCACCGCTACCAATTATATCCGATAAAACCTGACCGGGACCAACAGAAGGAAGCTGATCAACATCTCCCAAAAGAATAACCGCTGCATGATCAGGAACCGCCATTAAAAGCGCATTCATCAAAAAAACATCCACCATTGATGTTTCATCAACCAACAAAAAATCACAATCAAGCCTGCTTTCAGCGTCATAACGGAAAGCGCCTTTATAAGGATCAAATTCCAGAAGGCGATGAATCGTTTTTGCGTCCCGGCCTGTCGTCTCGTTCAGACGCCGAGCCGCCCGGCCTGTCGGCGCACAAAGAAGAACCGACAAACCGGAAGACTCAAGAATCTTCAGAACCGCACTGATAATCGTCGTTTTACCAACACCGGGACCACCCGTGATCACAGAAAGTTTTGAAGATAAAACACAACGGACTGCCGCTTTCTGACGTTCAGAAAAATTAAATCCGAGACTATGCTCAGCCTGTATAATTCCCTTCCCGGGATCACACTGTGACCAGGGTAAAGCACCCTGTTTCAGATGAAGAAGACGCTCTGAAATGGAGACTTCAGCATGATAAAGGCTACTGAGAAACAAGCATTCACGCTCTTCAACAAACGTACAAACCAACACGCTTCCCTTAACCTTAAGCTCTAGGTCAAGAGCATCGATAATCAGAGATTCAAGAACATCAAGATGTTTTGAGGCAGAGGTCAGTAAGAGGTCACGCGGTAAACCACAATGACCATCATCCAGAGCTTTCCTCAAGGTATATAAAATTCCGGCACGGAGACGAAAGGGAGACTCTTTCCCAAACCCGAGTTTCATCGCAATCGAATCGGCCGTCAAAAAACCAATGCTACGGACCTCATAAGCAAGGCGATAAGGATTTTCAGAAATCATACCAATTGTAGCATGGCCATAAATCTTAAAAATACGGAAGGCACGATGTGTCCCTACACCATGCTCATGAAGAAAAAGCATGATCGAACGCACAGATTTCTGCTCCTCCCATGCTTTGAGAATCAAAGCAATCTTTTTCGAACCAAGGCCAGGAATTGAAGAAAGACGCTCAGGTTCCGTATCAATAATATCAAAAACAGAACAACCAAAAGCAGAAACAAGCTTCTTCGCATAAACAGGACCAATACCGCGAATCATCCCGGAAGCAAGATATTTCTCAATGCTCTCTTCTGTTCCAGGAAGCAGAACCTTCAGGGAATGAGCACGGAATTGGCGGCCATGAACCGGATCATGAACCCAAAAACCTTCAGTAGCTTCAATGCACTCCCCAATTGAAACAGAGAAATTATGACCAACGACCGTAACAAGATGGCGGCCACCTGCAACCCTAACTTGCAAAACGCAGAAGCCGGTTTCCTCATTATGAAAAGTAACACGTTCAATCAGCCCGGACAGACGGTCACAAGGCACTAACGGGGATACATTACTCTCGCCCTCCAAACGCAAAGAACACCCCTTTCACTGAACGCAAACTCCAGGAACAGATTCAACGAAAATAATAAGAAACTCCTGCCCCTGAAACAGCTACCGCTCCTGCAATACCGCCGACGGTAAAATCACAATAACCTTCACAAGCGCTCCTGGAAAAATCAGTACAGAAAATAAGAAATGCAATCAAGAAGAGAAAAAAATCTTTGAAAAAAAAGAGACAAGAAAACAGACCCGCCCGTCATAAATCCAGAAGCAAACGACGGGGATCTTCAATCAATTCCTTAACACGAACAAGAAAAGTAACGGCTTCCTTTCCGTCAACAATACGATGATCATAACTCAATGCCAGATACATCATTGGACGAATCACGATTTCACCCTTCACAACAACCGGTCGCTCTTCAATTTTGTGCATCCCAAGGATGCCAGACTGAGGCAAATTGAGAATAGGGGTCGACATAAGAGAACCATAAACGCCTCCATTGGAAATGGTAAAGGTCCCCCCTTGCATCTCTTCAAGACGCAAATGTCCCTTCCGTGCCCGCGTACCAAAATCTGCAACGGTCTTCTCAATATTCGAAAAACTGAGAGAATCCGCACCACGTAAAACAGGAACAACTAACCCCCTGTCTGTACCCACCGCAACACCAATGTGGTAATAATTCTTGTAAATGATTTCCTCACCGTCTATCTCCGCATTGATAGAGGGAATCTCATGCAGGGCTTGGACACACGCCTTCACGAAGAAACCAAGAAAACCAAGCTTTATTCCCTGTTTTTTCTCAAATAATGACTTGTAGCTCTGCCGAAGTTCCACGACACCTGACATATCCACTTCATTAAAGGTGGTCAATATCGCCGCACTCTCTTGCGCATCCTTCAGCCGCTTTGCAATAGTCCGACGAAGCTTCGACATACGCACCCGTTCCTCACGGATCTCAGCCACGCCACCAGCTTGGACAGTCAGCCCAACGGAATCGGACAGCTCTTGTTTGCGGGAAAGAAATTCATGGACATCGCTTTTCAAGATCTGTCCACGACGACCGCTCCCCGTAACATCAGAAGGAGAAAGAGACTGCTCCGCTATCAATTTTCTTGCCGAAGGAGACGCAGGCATTGTCCCTCCCGGAGACAAACCAGGCGAAAGTTCGGTCTCTCTCTGTCCACGCGCCCCGGCAGGCAGAACAGGCTTTACTTCAGGCTCCCTTTTTCCTGCAGACAGAGCAGGAGACACCGTTTCATCAATTCGGCAAAGAACAGACCCGACCTCAACC
>JAQRMX010000042.1 GCA_028599125.1 Alphaproteobacteria bacterium
ACAATTTATTAGAATTGATACAAAGAAAAAAATATGAAATTTTTATTTCACGTTTACTTTTTATTCAGCGAAAATAATATATATTGTACTCCTAATTAATATTTTATAGTACTTCAAGGTAATAAAGTAGTAGAAGGCATCTGGGAAATGAAGAAAGCGCAAACATTGAAAAAAACTGATGAAAGTCGTATTCTGCGTCCTCTGCAGCGTCGTGTTTCATTGGATCTAACAGGCCGCTTCATGTCCGATAACAAGAAGGAGTTTCCTTGCCGGACAAAAGAGCTGTCCCTTGACGATATGGAATTGCTTACTCTTGCACAGGTTAAGAAAGGGGAGCGGGTTGTCACTTACATAGAAGAATTAGGCCGGATTGAAGGCACTGTTCGAGAAATTTTCAGCAATAGTTTTACTATGAACATCAACTCAACCCCCCACAAGCGTGAAAAATTGGCAGCACAGCTTACCTGGCTCATGAATCGTGAAGAATTAGGGATGGATGATGAGCGTAAAGAAACTCGTCAGCAACCATCAAAAGAGCTTAATATCCATATGAAACTGGAAAATGGAGAGGTCCATGCATGCAGGCTCATTGACCTTTCTGTTAGCAGCGCTGCTTTCAATACTGACGTGCGCCCTTCGATTGGGTCCTGCGTCTCTCTCGGAAAAATGAAAGCTTATGTACTGCGTCATTTCGAAAAAGGAATTGCTGTCGAATTTGCAAAGATACAGGAGCCCCCTCTTTTATATGAGGGCAATCAAGAAAATCAAAAAAAAGAAGCCATTTCCTGATAAGCTTTTTACGGCTCCCGAGGCGGGAGCATGCGCTAAGATTTCACTCAATAACACAACAAAACGGGGCTCTCACCAGAAAAAAGTAACGACCATAACGATCACTTTTATTCAATCAATTGAAGCTGCAAGAGAAATATCAAGAAAAAAGAGAAAAACAAGCACGTCTCCAGAAAAATCCTTTCATATCCTCTCTTTTCCGCATACGTCTCCTACTAAAAAAGTAGAGGGTGCTAAGGGTCTCTCTAAACAGGGATTTCCCTGATCTCATGAACATATTGCTGCCACTTTCTAATATAGAGATCAGCCGACTTGCGTGAATGGTGCACCGTGGCATCATCAAGTTGTCTTACAATGCGCGCAGGGGCTCCAATGGCAAGTACATTTTCAGGTATTTCTTGTCCTTCAGTCACGAGCGCCCCTGCGCCGATGATTGCACCTCTTCCGATTTTAGCACCATTGAGAACAATTGCACCCATACCTACCAAAGCTCCGTCACCAACCTTACACCCATGTAAAATGACACGGTGTCCAATGGTTGTATATTGCCCGATGGACAGAGGAAAACCAGGATCAGTATGCAAAATACAATGATCCTGAATATTTGTGCCCTCCTCCACATGGATCAATTCCTGATCTCCTCGCAATACGGCTCCCCACCAAATGCTTACCAGCCGATCAATAAGGACATTCCCGATGATCATCGCGGTAGGTGCTATCCAGCATTCTTTACGGCTCTCAAGCCTTGGAAAGACATCACCCAGAGCATAACATACCATTTTCACGGGCTCCTTTTTCACGGTTTCCATCAACAAAAATGCCTCTGTTTTAATTCAAGAACGCAGAAAAAAGTCATTTAATCAACCGGAAGGTCATAATTCAAAATAGACATCTGAAACGAATAAGAAACCTCTTCTTCCTCATCATCACGAAACAAGAGGCCGATAAACTCCTCTCCGATGTAAACCTCGGCAGAATCATCTTTCTTTTTGCGTTTTTCAACTCTGATATCAGCGGACCGGAAAACCGTACGCAAATATGATTGCAGACTGCAAATTTCTTCCTTTTTCATTCAAAACTCCCCTCATCATCTTAATCTATTCCCCATCATCTTGTTGATGAAGCAGAATGTCAGCTCTACAGCTTGTTAGCAAAGAAATAGCATTAAACTTTTATAATCTCTGCCCTTATCGTCTTTCTCTACGCCAAGTATCCGTATCTAATAAAAGATTTTCTCTCCGGAAAGAGAGGCTGATGGCTAGCTCAATCACTCTTGCCTATCTTATTATAAAACAACCGAAAGAAATTACGCAGAGAGAAGAAATCTGAGAGACTTGATTTTCTCTTTAAGGCAATATTGATTTTATTCCAGTAAAATAACTCCGGTTATGAATATTTAATAACCATCTGATGAGAGCACAAATATCCTTAAATGGGATTTAATGCTATTTGCATGAAAATGCCTCACTTGTGTAGGAATCGTATGGCTTGTGCTTGCGATGTTAAAATAGATCAAATAGGGTAGAACGATGGCCAATGGGACTGTAAAATGGTTTAATGCGACAAAGGGTTATGGCTTTATTGAGCCTACAGATGGAAGTGATAAAGACATTTTTGTGCATATCACTTCTGTTCAGAAGGCAGGTCTCAATGACCTTGCAGAAGGTCAGAAGGTTTCTTATGAAGTTACGCCTGGGCGTAATGGTAAATCTTCTGCCGACAATCTGAGGCTGCTCTGAGTCGATTGAGTTGTTATCCACGTTGCGGTAGCTCACCTTTCTTCCTGTCTTTTTCTGTAGTATTTTTCAGATATCACAGGAAGAATGGTGAGATGTATTTTTTATTTCTTTTTCTATGTAAAAGCAGTTCTGCGTTGCTACAGGTATGAGTAAAGTAAGATCGTTTTATTGTTTTTATTACAAGTATAGTCTTGTGATTATAAGATTAGGTAAATCTCATTTTGATTTTACATTTTCATTATTTGATTTCCGACATCAGAAGAAAATCTGGAAACAAGGGGGAAGCCGCTTGTAACTTACCTGTTCCTCTTTCTCTTTTCTCCCAGAGGCTGAAAACAGTACGAAAAGCACGTCTTTTTTTCAGTTCATGAGGCTAAAGACAGAAAATAGACAGACAGTGCTTCCCCTTCCTTATCACTACAATAAGAAATTATGTAATAACCCGCAAAAACAAGTGGACTCATTCTCATGAAATGGATCCGTTAATGATAACGAGACAGGTTATACAGGGAAACATTAAAATGCACAATAACTACGTATATCCGAACGGAACAATCCACCGGCTTATTCACCAGTCAGATGTTTTGAAAAAAAATCCGCTTCATGATCCAGTCCAGCGCGCCTTACATGTTTATTTACCGCATGGAAAAAACAGGAAACATCACCTTCCCTTGCTAGTTGATCTAGCAGGATATGGCAATAGCGGCCCTGGTCATACAAGTTGGAAGGCTTTTGGAGAGAATTTACCTGAACGTCTTGATCGATTGATTAGTGAAGCACATATGCCACCGGTTGTTGTCGCGTTCCCTGATTGTTATACATGCCTCGGCGGCAACCAGTATATCAACTCAGCTGGTACAGGCCGCTATGCTGATTACCTGATTGAAGAAATCGTTCCCCTTGTTGAACAGGAATTCAACTGCGGAGGCCTAGGACAAAGGGGCGTATTTGGAAAATCTTCAGGTGGATTTGGTGCCCTGTGGCATGGCATGCACTATCCTGATTTTTGGTCGGCAATTGCCTCATGTGCAGGGGATGCAGCTTTTGAAATTGTCTATCTACCCGATATATACGCAGCAGCACAGACGCTTACTGATTATGATCTGTCAATAACACACTTTATCGCCAGCACCCGTACAACCTCCCGCTTGTCACAACAGGACAGAGGGTGCCTAATGGTCTGTGCAATGGCGGCAACCTATGATCCTGTCTATAATCACGGTATCAAAAATGAACCCGTCATCCGCTTGCCCATTGACCTCAAAAACGGAAGGCTAATCCCAGAACGATGGCAAAACTGGTTAAATCATGATCCTGCAATCATTGTTACAGAAAGGCTTGAAAAACTGCGTCAGCTCAAAGGTATCTGGCTAGAATGTGGCAGGCATGACCAATTCAACCTCCAGTTTGGAACTTATCGTATCTCAGATGCACTCACACAGGCTGGGATCAAACATGTATATGAAGAGTTTAACGGGGGACATTCCCAGATTGACCACAGACTGGACCATTTTCTGCCCTGGCTAGCAAAAACAATCATTACGTAATGTAATCAACATTATGTGACACTCTTTTGGATAAATTGTCCCTTTACCATTATCGTCTCCCTAAATTCTTAACACTCCATCAAAAAATGGGAGCAAAAGGATGGAATAAGGGAACAATTACGAAGGCTTTTTACTTCTTCATTCAAAACGATTATTCCTCGGGAAGCCACGGGGAGCAAGACGGCCGGTCTGTGCACGGTGTCCGATCCATTCGCGCAATTCATCCATCCCCAATGTCTTGAAACGCCCTTCTGAAATACGCCAGCGCAACCCCTCCTCCAAAGTGAAGGAGCGAATATCCGCTATGCGGCCCCCACACTGATCATATTTTTGTAGTGAAACCCCCTTTCCCCGAGGAAGCTCTGGCAACTCCAAAAGAGGAAAGACAAGAAGCTTCCGGTTGTCCCCGATAACCGCAATATAATCTCCACGTACCGGCGTACAGGCAAATGCCCTCGCAGGTACAGTGACATTAAGAATCTGCTTACCCTTGCGCGTTGTAGCTATAATGTCTTTTTCACAAGCAATAAAGCACTTCCCCATCGTACTGGAAATGAGATATCGCTCTGCCGTACCGAGAACGAAACAGGAAACAATATCGTGCTCTTCTTCCAAATCAATAATCAGACGGAGATGTTCACCGTGAGCGCGCCCATTTACAAATCTATCAGCTGAAAAGATAAAAAAACGCCCGTTAGTCGCGAATAAAAGAATTTTATCAGTAGTCTCTACCTTCAGGGCAAAACACAGTTTATCGCCTGCTTTGAAGGAAAGACCTGTAAGATCACTTACATGCCCCTTAACAGCACGAACCCAGCCTTTTTCAGAAAGAATCAGCGTGATCGGCTCACGCACAATAAACGATTGGATAATATCCCCTGAATCCGTTTCAGGTATTTTGGAAAAACTGGTACGGCGATGACCAAGTTCTGTATCAGGACCAAAGCGATCACGGATAATACAAATGTCTTCGCGGATCTTCTCCCACTGCTTTTCCGTCGATTCAAGAAGAATTTTCAGGTTTTCCCTTTCCTCGCTACGCACCTTGTGTTCAGACCGGATCTCTACTTCCTCCAGTTTACGCAATGATCGCAGACGCATATCAAGGATCGCATCAGCCTGCATATCTGTCAGACCAAAACGGCTCATAATTTCAGGTTTAGGTTTGTCCTCCTCACGGATAATCCGAATGATTTCATCAAGATCAAGATAGGCAACAAGGTAGCCCCCTAATATCTCAAGCTGCCGTTCAATCTTGCCGAGACGAAATTTGGTACGACGGATCAGAACCGTACGGCGATGCTCAAGCCATTCCCCAAGAAGAGCACAAAGCCCCATAACACGCGGAAGATGACCTTTACTGATAACATTCATATTGAGCAAAATGCGTTGCTCAAGCTCCGTCAGTTTAAAAAGCGATTCCATCAGAAAAATATCGTCAACAGAACGATTTTTCGGTTCCAGAACAATACGGATATCTTCACTCGATTCATCACGAACATCAGCAAGAAGTGGTAATTTCTTAGCGAAAAGCAGTTCTGCTATCTTTTTAATGAGGCGTGATTTTTGTACCTGGTAGGGAATTTCGGTTATGACAATCACATAAGCTCCGCGATCCATTTCCTCTCGGTTCCATCGCGCCCGCAATCGTATGGATCCACGACCAGAAGTATATGCCTCAATGATCTGCTCAAGCGGTTCAACAATGAGGCCACCTGTCGGGAAATCAGGCCCCGGTATAAATTGCGCAAGTTCTTCTGTACCGGCAGTGGGATGTTGGATCAAATACAAGGCAGCATCGCATAATTCTGCAAGATTATGGGGGGGTATACTCGTTGACATACCCACGGCAATTCCTGAAGATCCATTCGCCAACAGGTTTGGCACAGCAGAAGGCATGACCAGAGGTTCCTGATCTTCTCCGTCATAAGTCCGGCAAAAATCAATCGTGTCCTCATTGATTGAGTCAACAATAAGCATGGCATAAGGCGTGAGACGTGCCTCAGTATAACGCATAGCCGCTGCGTTATCTCCATCAATGTTACCAAAATTTCCCTGCCCCTCAATCAAAGGGTAACGCATCGAAAAATCTTGTGCCAGACGAACTAGTGCATCATAAATTGCCTGTTCACCATGCGGATGAAACCTCCCGACAACATCTCCCACGACACGGGCACATTTCTTGAAATTATAATCTGGCTGCAACTTTAAAAGTCGCATCGCGTTAAGAACACGGCGATGAACAGGTTTGAGGCCATCGCGAACATCCGGTAATGCACGATGCATAATTGTAGATAGCGCATAAGTAAGATAACGCTCTTCAAGAGCCTGACGTAAATCAACGGGCTCTACATGTTCCGATACCAAAATTTTTGTAAGATCATTCATGGAAAGAAGGTTACGCGAAATTAAGAAGTAGAAGCAAGGGATACCTCTGCCTTACCGAAAACTTATAAAAAATCTAAACGTTTGATCAGAATCTCACGCATACAGGACAGCGCAATCTCACGAAAAGAATAAACATGATGATCCAGAAAAAATCCAGCTAATTTAAAACCTTGTGAAATAAGAGGAACATCGTCTGTCACAAATGTATCATCAGGCAGGGATGAAGAGACTGAATGCAAGAAAGAACTTCCACTTACTGAAAAATTACAACAAAATTAAACGTTTGATCAAAATCTCACGCATACAGGACGGCGCAATCTTACGAAAAGAATAAACATGACGATCCAGAAAAAATCCAGCGAGTTTAAAACCTTGTAAAAGAAGGGGAATATCGTTTGTCACAAGTGTATCGTCAAGAAGGAATGGAGGAAGTGGAAGCAAACGGTCACTATATGGCAAACCAGCAGAACGGCTTACAGCACGGCCAGATCTAGGTGAAACATAGACCAAATTATCTACATCTCCCGTTGCCACGCATGATGTAAGATCAATACCAAACCCCAGTTCACTCAACACTTTAAGTTCAAAGCGCACAAGATCAGCCAACCAGACATATCCCTTAGACATGGCATTGAGAAGATGCTCATAAGAGTCAAATAAGCGCGGATGAGGATCACGTTCAGGAATTATATGCACCAACTCATTCATCACATTCAGAGCAAGTAACGCAAGAGGACAGTTCATCAGCTCTGATGCATATAGATGATCCGCTTCAACAATGAAGACTCCAAGCTGTTCAGAAAATCGACCCCGCCAGTTCAGAACAATTCTATTCCCTGGCTGTAAAATTCCCTTCCAACGTCTGGAAAGACCGCCACGGACCAAACCCATGGCACGACCGTGATCCCGCGTCCAACTCTCAAGGAGAGCACTAGTCTCCCCATACGGCCGTACGCCAAGAATAAATCCTGTTTCCTTCCATTCCATCCCCGTTTCCCGCCTACTTCCGATGCAGTGCCCCGTCTGCCCCATAAGGCTCAGGATTAGAGCGAATTTGGAGACCAACCTTAACCGAAAGAAACAAATGCACGTGCAGGCCTGAAACAGATTCAATTTCTCGCCTTGCTGCAATCCCGACCTGCTTGATGGTCTCCCCTCCTTTACCCAGAACAAGCTTACGCTGGCTGCGGCGTGCAACATAAATTGTCTGTTCAATACGTCGATATCCACTAGGCAGGACTTTCCAGCCAGACGTTTCTACAGATAACATATAGGGTACTTCATCATGAAGGCGCAGGAACAACTTCTCACGCGTAATTTCCGCAGCAAGTACACGCATTGATGAACCAGAAACCTGATCATCTGGATAGAGCCAGGGGCCAAACGGGAGAGCAGACGCCAAATAGGACATCACACTGGCTGTGCCATTGCCAGTTTTTGCTGAAATCATGAATGTCCGATCAAAAGAAGCACGTGTATTCAAATCACCGGTAAGGCTAAGTAAACCCTCTTTTCTAGCAAGATCAATTTTGTTGATGATCAGAATAGACCGGATATTTTTCTTGTTTATCCAATCAAGAATCTCTATCGTGGCAGCATCTGGAGGAGACCTCGTATCTACAATCAGCGCAATGATATCAGCAGAGGCGGCTCCCTTCCATGCTGTCCGCACCATCATTTTATCCAGTGCCCTCTGAGGAGTGAAAATACCCGGAGTATCAACAAAAATAATCTGGCTATTCTTTTCTATCGCAATGCCGTGACTTACCTTCCGGGTCGTCTGCGCTTTATGGGTAACAATAGAGACCTTAGCACCGGTCAGGCAGTTAATCAGAGTTGATTTTCCAACATTAGGTAGACCAACTAAAGCAACGAACCCAACCTGACGTTCCCCTTCCTTACCTGAGCCGCCCTCATTACTCCGCATTATATTATTTCGCATCAGGGGTGTCCCGTCCCTCTCTAATCCCTACGCTGGCTAGCATCGCAGCCGCTGCCATTTGTTCTCCATCACGCCGCGACTTACCTGTACCAAAAGCAGGCTTCAGACCTGATATTGAAACTGAAATCCTAAAAACGGGTTCATGGGCCGGGCCGGATTGATCAACAATTGCATAAACAGGGAGTAAAAAACCCTCTTTCTGAACCCACTCCTGCAAAATAGTCTTTGCATCACGACAGGGTTGTCCGGCCACCATCAGGTATTTTTTCCAGTTAGATTCAACAAAAAGTTGCACAACTTCAAAACCACTATCAAAATAGATTGCCCCAATCAGGCTTTCCATAACATCTGCAAGAATGGCATTCTTCTCCCGTCCTCCTGAAAATTCTTCGCTAAAACCGATAATCAGACAAGAACCAAGGTTAAGATCACGCGCAACCTTTGCGCAGGTGTCACACCGGACAAGAGAATTGAGCCTTTGAGCTAATTCTCCTTCATGCGCGTCAGGAAACAGCTTCAACAGGGCATCGGCAATAACCAAACCGAGGACACGATCGCCAAGAAACTCTAATCTCTGATAAGTCGCAGACGGACCCGGATAAAAAGCGGCACTCCCGTGAGTCAGTGCCTCAATTAACAAGCCAACATCACTAAAACGATAATCTAGCCGCTCCTGCAAATCCGCTAACTTAGGAGAGCAAAGGCCATTCATCAGCTATCAATCAGCCGCAGCAGACGTTCCCAACGCACAGACCAAGGCCAAAGCCAGAATTGCCAAATCTTTGCAGCATCCTTAACTGAAAAGAAAAGAAGATGAGCCGGCCCAAGAAGATTCTCAAATGGGACAAAGCCAACACCCTGAGGATCAAATAAAGGTATTCGACTATCAACTGAACGATCCCGATTGTCACCCAATACAAAATAGTGACCGAGAGGAACAACATACTCACTCGTGTTATCAAGCATTCCTTCTGTGTTCGAATCCAAGACAAAATAACTGACACCATTAGAGAGCGTCTCACGATATTGGGGAACAGACATCTGGTTTCCCTTTGCATCTCTGTCTACAAAATCAGCTACTCGTGTCTTTTTTACAGCCTGGTCATTGATAAATAATACGCCCCCGACCATCTGAATACGATCCCCAGGAAAACCAATCACCCGTTTAATATAATCTGTTTTATTGTCTCTGGGTAATTTGAAAACAGCGATATCCCCTCGTTTCGGTTCTCTACTGAAGACGCGACCAGAAAACAGATCCGGACTAAAAGGAAGAGAATAATGGGAATAACCATAACTGTATTTTGAAACAAACAGATAGTCCCCGATCAGAAGATTTGGCTTCATTGAGCTTGAGGGAATATTGAAGGGCTGGTAAATGAACGTACGGACGAAACCGGCCAACAGGAAAGCTTGCAAAAGGAAGAGAAGGAATGAAAATAGAAACTTAAAAGTACAGGCACCCCTGTCCCATATCCCTCTATCTTCATTCATAACAAAATTGCCTTCCTATAAAAATATAATCCATAAAAACCCGCGAAAAGAAACAATCTCCCTGACGTTTCCTCTAATTTGGTGAAAGAGACACACAGGACCCCACGGAGCTACCAAAACCGTGAAAGCAAGGACGAGGTCAGTATATTACAAAGGAGAACGAGCTTCAATCACAACAAAGGCTTGTGCTATCGGATAATCATCAGAAATCGTCAAATGCAAGTGTGGCTCATAGCCGGGCAGCAAAAGTTCAAACAGGTAGGATCTTGCTTTTCCTGCAATCTCAAGGACAGGTTTGCCCGAAATTCTGTTCACGACACCCACATCTATCCAACAAATTCCCCCATGTAATCCTGTACCAAGAGCTTTCAAAAAAGCTTCTTTTGCAGCAAAACGCTTTGCGTAAGAAGCGGCCCTTGACGCACGCCGATCAGATTCACACCGTTCAATCTCAGTAAAGACGCGCTGTGTAAAGCGCGTACCAAAACACTCCAAAGTAGATTCAATACGCCGAATATCAATTAAATCACTACCAATTCCGAAAATCATGGGAACTCCGAATCAGGTAATGGAACTTTTCCTGCCAACCGGGAACGGCGGCGCTCCTGATAATTGCGAACCAAAATACGGACAGGCCAGTAGGAAAAAAAAGCAAACACAAAACCCAAAGGTAAACCTCCTGCAAGCATGAGCTTCAATATCTGTATACCGGACTCAAGGGAATGAGAAGTCAAAAAAGACCAAAATCCTTTTGACAAATCAAGCTGGAGCACTTCCTGCACGCCCGTTCCAATCAATATTTGGCCAAGCTTAAAAGACGCAAGCCAGATAAAGGGAAAGGTAAATGGGTTCCCAAAAAATGTCCCGATAAATGAAGCCAGTATATTCCCCCCGATAAGCCATGACAGAATACCTGCAAGAATAAAATGAAACGAAAAGAAAGGCGTAAAGGAAACGAAAACACCAAAGGAAAAACCAAGGGCAATGCTGTGCGGTGTCCCTTTCAAACGCATCATACGCTTTAAAACATAGCGAAAGTAACGTCCTGAAATCGACGAAAAACTATAAAATCGCTTCATGAAACCCTGTTTTTTACGTCTCTTAAACATCTTTAATACCAAAAGAAAAAACCTGAAAATCATTCCCCAGGCACTTCAACAGAAAAGGATAATCCCGCCTCTATTCTTCCTAAAAAGAAAACTAACCCGAAACTCAGAAATCATACCGGATAACAAAAAATGCGATCCGGATAACCTGAGAAAATTATACACTAAAAATATCACCAACACTGGGAAGGGATCGGCTCCCCGGTTTAACCGCAGGCAAATTCGCTAGCCATAAAGGGAGCGCCTCTTCTGTATAGCTAGCAATTAATAAACGGGCGAGAGGAATAATAGGAATACCTTCATCAATCTCCCCTCCCGACCGATCAATGAGACAAGCCACCCCCACACTCTCTCCTCCTGCTGCATTAATGGCAGCCATGCACTCTATCAAAGAAAGACCTGTGGTCACGACATCTTCTACAATCAGGCAACGCGCCGCTTTGGGAATCTCAAAACCACGTCGCAGTGCAAAATGACTAGAAACTCGCTCCAGAAAAATTGATGGAAGACCAAGTTGCCGGCCCATTTCATATCCCACGACAACACCACCCATCGCCGGAGAGATAACCAAATCAGGAGCGGTGTCTAATAGGAGCCGAACCTTATCAGAAAGGGCCGCACACAAACGTGCACCACGCTGCGCATCCATCATAACCCTAGCGCACTGCAGGTAAGTATCACTATGCAGGCCTGAAGACAAAATAAAATGACCATTCAGGAGAGCACCGGCAGATCGAAATTCCTCAAGAACCATTTCATTATTCATCGCATCCATTTCATCCATACCGCTTTCCTCATGCCCGATGATACGATCAACGAAACTCATAATATTCGTTTTTTTCTGAGTTTCAGAATAATAGAAACTAGAATCCTGACCTCTCTTCCTGATTTTCTTATTGATTTCTATCACCCGGACATCTCTGAAAAGAATTGTCCTCCTCATTCCGTCAATATTACTGTTATGTTCACTAATGTCATGGCCAACTGCTCACTGGTCATTGTCCCGTCACGGAAAGCTAACTATCCCTGGTCTCCGATGCAATTCCCTTCTGTTTTTCCACAGACATTGCATCAAATATACGCATATTATGAATATGATAGACCAGTGTAACAAGAAAAACACAAATAAACCCAGATATAGAAAGCAATATTTTACGATTTTTTCTGCCTATTGGCCCTTTCAAAAAACATGATCAGGTGATTTGAGTTCCTTCAGTCCAGAGACAAACCTGATGATTTTATCTCTGAATAAAGAATCAATCTCGGACATCATCTTTTTCCGGGGATTTTCAACAGCGTCATGAAATTAAAGTGGAAATGATTGAAGGCTCATCAAGATGATGCACAACCAGAAAGGCTGGTTGCAACAATTCGACAGAAAATCAACGAAAAAACGCCGAATACCTCGCTCTGACCCGCATTTACATTCACATGCGGAGAACATAAGTGCTTCCAAGAAGTTTTCCTTATTAGCAGCAGAACTAGAAGAAAGGAACAAAAAAGGAAAAAATCAACGAAAAATACGTCAGATATTACAAATAGGAACCCTCTTTCACTTCCTGATTTCAGGAGGTGAAGGCTCCATCAGCCGCAGTAATTCTTCCTCTGTCATCTTATCACCCAGAACGTCTGATTCTCCTGCTGAGTAAAGGTCCGAAACTGTCGGCGCAAAATCAGATTCAGGCTCATCAATCTCAACGAATCTTTGCATGGAGTGAATCAAATCCTCAAGCAGATCCTCAGACGATACCTTCCGCTCGGCAATCTCACGTAAAGAAAGAACAGGATTTTTGTCATTATCGCGGTCAACGGTGATCGGTGCTCCCCCGGATACAGCACGAGCTCTGGAAGCCGCCAGAAGAACAAGGTCAAATCGATTATCAACCTTATCAATACAATCCTCAATATTCACCCGCGCCACAAAAACCTCCCCATCCGGACCCTGACAGAAAAGGCCCTGAAATCACACTGGAATAAAAGCATTAAAAAGGGTACAGAACGAGAGTGCCTCACATTAAATCATCTATCAGGATAGAAGATGATCTGGAAAGATGCAAGTGTTCATAACACCCTTCCTGTGGAAGCCTTCATTTCTTCGGCACAAATCCGTTTATCTGCTAGCAATGGACCATATTTATGCAGGATGCGTCCCTCTTTTTTCAGGTGTATTCTCCGCCACATCCGGAAGGCCATTTCATGCGTCACAGGATGACGCCAATATGGTGCAATATCGAGCAAGGGCCGGAGAACAAACGGGCGGATTTGCATGGAAGGATGCGGTAGAATCAAAAAGCGATCATAATCTGGTGGTTCACAAATCCCGGTCTCGGATCGAGACAACATTCCGGGAAGAGGAAAAATCAAATCATGGTAAGCAATGATATCAAGGTCAAGGGGACGAGGGGACCAGCGCGCACCCCCACGCCTACCGGCCCTCTTCTCAATCATCTTCAAATTTGTCAAAAGTGAACTTGGTGATTGCAACGTTCTCACGCTCACGACACTATTCAGATATGCCCATTGACGAAATCGACCAATGGGGGCAGTGCTATAAACGAATGAGCCTGCAATTAATTTCATCCCATGTTGAAATAATAAATGAGGAACAATTTTCATTGTATTTGTTGTGGTACCAAATGAACTCGGTATGCTAGCACCAATTCCGATAAGAATCATTTTAGGATCAATCTTTAAAAGAGTCGTTCATATTGACAGAGGGATAAAATGAATACAAATTCTGTTTATAAAAATACAATAAATATTATGACATAGACAAAATTATAACTTTAATGCATAAGCTTCGCTCAAGAAGTGTCTAGAATAAAGAAACATAAATATGGAAACGCTAAAAGCAGAAAGTCCTTTTTTTTCTGCTTTTTTATATTCACTCAAATCAGTCCAATAGGTCCAAATCTGACTTTTGCTCAACTCATATTGTTGAGCGTATCTGTTGTATTGAGAATGATTGAGGACAAGGATACAATATGTCTAGGGAAATGAATTTAAAATCAGGGGAAAGGATTTCAATCTTTATTGATGGAGCTAACCTTTACGCAACGTCAAAAGCCCTTGGTTTTGATATAGATTACAGGAAACTTCTTAAGCATTTTAGTACGGACGGATACCTCGTCAGGGCAAGCTATTATACCGCTCTTGCTGATGAACAAGAATATTCGTCAATCCGGCCACTCGTTGACTGGCTTGATTATAACGGATTTCGTATGGTTACAAAACCAATCAAAGAATTCTTTGATGCGGCAGGACGTCGAAAAGTCAAGGGAAATATGGATATTGAACTCACTGTTGATGCCATGGAGATCGCAGATCATATTGATCATGTAATCCTCTTTTCCGGCGATGGCGATTTCCGTTGCCTCGTTGAAGCAGTCCAGCGTAAAGGTAAGCGCGTAAGTGTAGTTTCTACAATATGTACCGATCCACCAATGATTGCAGATGATCTACGACGGCGCGCGGATCAGTTTATTGACCTGAGCGATCTTGAAAAACATTTCGGTCGTCAAACGTCAGATCAACGCTCCCAGGGAAATAAACCACCAGAGAGTCTATGGGATGTACCTGAAATATCAGAAGAAACCTCCTCTTATGAGGACAATGAAGAATTTTAAGCCCTTCTTTCATTTTGCCTTGAAACCTTGAAAAAAACAGAAGGAAACTAAGGTAGAAGGGAATGACAAGAAAAAACTGGTTCTTCTCTTTTTTCAGGCGGAAAGCGCTTCCGGCAGAAGAGCATAGTGTCTGGAAGGCCAACTGACTTGTGATATTACAAAAGCATCCTGTTCGAGAAGAAAAAAGAAAAAGAAGGCCGAAAGTAGCATAGCATCAACTTTAGCGCAGTGAAGGCACATGAGCAGCTGGGACAAATTTGAGCATGTACTGGGTAAGACCTGTCTTAAAGACAGGGAAAAGGCATTTATCAGGAAAGGTCGGTGAGATGACCGAAACAGAGCAGGTTATTGAAAATAAGAAGGGCCAGCTCTAGACAGCTTTTTATATTTATATAGCGCATAGAAAAATACCATGATCACATATAAGAATCAACTCCTAAGTCGTTTTCAAAAGTACTTTCCTTTCTTTCCAAATCTCAAAAAATGAACGCAGGATGAAGCCTTGGGAAAAAAATTATTCCCCCTCTCCTTCCTTCGGAATAATAAAAAAATATAGTAGTAAGGAGCATTAACAAAAACCTCCGAGGGTCTAAAAACCTCGAATTCTTTTGCCACAAGGCCTACTTTTGGTCCCCTCCGTGAGATAATTTCAATTATATTGTGCAAAAATGCAATCATCGTTTTCATCATAAAGCTAACGCTTAAACTCACTCAAAAAATCGCAGTCCTGTCCTATAAAAGAACTATGTGGAGATGACGAATAATTCAACATATCGCATGCTCCTTGTCAGAAATGATAAAAATCTGAACCCACAAAAAAACGCAAAAAGAGAAAAGTATACAATACTCTTAAATAGTGAACCCCGATAAGAAAACAAAAGAAAGGTGAAAATGATCTTTTAATGCTGGTGGGCGCACTAGGATTCGAACCTAGGACTCGCTGATTAAGAGTCAGCTGCTCTACCAAACTGAGCTATACGCCCCCAAAAAGATCTGTAAAAAAGACCTGAACGCGTTGCATAATACGAACGTTCCTAAAAAAGAAGGCAAAACCACCGATAATTACTTTGTCACGACCATAAACGAAAATCAACCATTAGCTCGCCACAAGACAGCTGGAAAAATCATCTGTACACATTCCACACTCCCTCCTTTTATAGCTTGTTTTCAATGGGCCATGGACCGACAGTCTTTCCTTCAAGACAAATTGAATGTACGCTGGGTTATTTTTTCTGTATTAAATTACAACTCGAAATATTTAATCAAATATATTTCGTTCCATAAACTTAGTAAATATAATAAACTCTAAATCAAATATATATTACTTCAAAAAATTTCTATTTTTGAATATATGAACCCCTTTCATCTTCAAAAAATAAGTGTAATTATAAAATGTAATTACAGTAATACAATGTTTATGTAAAAAAAATTGTTGACAATAATCTATTTTGTGAGATACTAATTCACTGTAGTGCAAGTGTTCCGGTTTG
>JAQRMX010000043.1 GCA_028599125.1 Alphaproteobacteria bacterium
CAAAAGTTGATGTGGGTCAGTCTGTTCGCCTGTCCGGCTGGGTCCATCGCATTCGCGATCATGGAGGCCTCTTATTTGTTGATCTGCGTGATCACTATGGCCTGACACAGTTAGTTGCTGTTCCTGAGTCATCTGTCTTTGATCAGGTCGGTAGCTTGCGTTCTGAATGCTGCATTTGCATTGATGGTGAAGTCAGGGATCGTCCGCCTGAAACGGTCAATACAAATCTGGCAACGGGACGGATTGAGATTTTTCTTGAAGGAATCGAGATTCTTGGGGTTTCTGGTGATTTGCCCCTGCCGGTTTTTGGTGAACCTGAATATCCGGAGGAAACCCGTCTTCGTTACCGGTTTCTTGATTTACGTCGTGAAACGATGCGCAGAAATATCTTGAAGCGTCAGGCCATTATTGCAGAAGTGCGTTCCCGAATGATAAAGGCTGGTTTCAATGAATTTACAACACCGGTTTTAACAGCATCGTCCCCGGAGGGGGCCCGTGATTTTCTGGTTCCCTCGCGGCTTCATCCCGGTCGTTTTTATGCTTTGCCACAGGCACCTCAGCAATTTAAACAATTGATCATGATGTCTGGGTTTGACCGTTATTTTCAGATAGCACCATGTTTTCGGGATGAAGATCCGCGTGCTGATCGTTTACCTGGTGAGTTTTACCAGCTTGATGTGGAAATGAGCTTTGTGACCCAGGACGATATTCTTGAGACCATGGAGCCTGTTTTATGTAGCCTTTTTAAGCATTTTGCATCCGGTCGTCGCGTGACGTCTTCATTTCCGCGTATTCCTTACGCAGACGCGCTTCGCAAATTTGGCGTTGACAAACCTGATTTGCGTAATCCGATTGTAATGCAGGATGTTACAGACCATTTTCGCGCTTCTAATTTCAAGATTTTCACAGAAATGATTGCGCGTGATCCGAAGGTAGAAGTGTGGGCTATCCCTGCTAGGAAGGGAGGTTCCAGGGCATTTTGTGACCGAATGAACTCCTGGGCGCGGGATCAAGGACAGCCCGGCCTTGGTTATATATTTTGGCGCAGTGAAGCTCCCGGTGTGGAAGCGGTCGGTCCCATTGGTAAGAGCCTTGGCCCGGAGCGCTCTGAGGCAATCAGGGTGCAAATGGATCTTTTTATAGGTGATGCCTGTTTTTTCATTGCCGGCCGTATGGCTGAATTTGTTAGTTTTGCGGGCGCGGCGCGCACGAAAATCGGCACAGGGCTTGGTCTGATTGACGAGAATGCTTTTGAGCTGTGTTGGATTGTTGATTTCCCAATGTTTGAGAGGGACGCGGAGAAGAAGGGATTTGCTTTTAGCCATAATCCCTTTTCCCTGCCGCAAGGGGGCCTAAATGCTTTGCAAGAGGATCCTTTGTCTCTCAAGGCTTATCAGTATGATCTGGTTTGTAACGGTTATGAGATCGCGTCCGGGGCAGTACGCAATCACAAGTTGGAAATCATGGAAAAGCTTTTCTCTATTGCTGGTTATGGAAAAGATGTTTTGGAAGAACGATTCGGTGCCCTGTACAGGGCTTTTCAGTATGGAGCACCCCCTCATGGTGGAATGGCCGCTGGTATAGATCGTATTGTGATGTTGCTTTGTGGTGTTGATAATCTCCGTGAGGTGACTTTATTTCCTATGAATCAGCAAGGGACGGATTTGCTTATGGATGCGCCTGGTCTGGCTAGTAAAGAACAACTTCGTGACTTGCATATTCATGTTGCCCCTCCCGTTTTGAAGTAAGGTCTGTTCAGGCTTGTATTTTTTACTCTTAGAGCCTATAATTCGCGGATTCTGCACGTGGACATTCTGCTTTCCTGCGGGGGTATGCCCGGGTTGGCGTCCGGTGCCGGTTTTGTCCCTTGTGGTCATCCGGCTTTCAGTCTGCGGAGGTTTAACCGGAGAAAGGAAAAAACAACATGGCTTTGCCAGATTTTAACATGCGCCAGCTCTTGGATGCCGGCGTTCATTTCGGCCATCAGGTTTGTCGCTGGAATCCTAAGATGGAAGGTTATATCTTTGGTTCACGAAATGGTATCCATATCATTGATTTAGCTCAAACTGTTCCTTTGCTTCATCAGGCTCTGAAGGCTTTGAGTGATGTTGCTGCCAAGGGGGGCCGTGTTTTGTTTGTTGGCACAAAGCGTCAGGCTTCAGAGCCCATTGCTGCAGCTGCGAAGGGTTGTGCTCAATATTACGTCAATCATCGCTGGCTTGGAGGGATGTTGACTAACTGGGAGACCATTTCGCGGTCTATTCGACGTTTGCGTGAACTTGAGGAGTTCATGTCGAATTCGGCGCAGGGTCTAACCAAGAAAGAGCAGCTGCAGCTTGGCCGTGAGCATAGCAAGCTTGAGCGCGCTTTGAGCGGGATCAAGGATATGGGAGGCATTCCGGACTTGCTTTTTGTCCTTGATACCAAGAGGGAGCAAATCGCCATCAAGGAGGCGATTCGGTTGAAAATTCCTGTTGCTGCCATTCTTGATACCAATTGTGATCCGGATGGCATTACCTACCCCGTTCCCGGAAATGATGATGCAAGCCGTTCGATCGCCTTTTATTGTGATATTGCGGTACGTGCTGTTCTTGATGGTATTTCGCGTGCACAGAGTGGCATGGGTAAGGATATAGGCGCGGCAGCATCCAATTCTTTTGTTAGGGATCCTGAAATTGAGGCTAAGGGGACAGGGTCCTTGTCTGATGCTGCTGCGATGCTCGTTGATCCTGTTTCTGTTAACGACAGGACGGTCTTTGTTCGTCTTCGGGGACCAGATGTTGTTCCTGATGATCTGACCGTGATCTCCGGGATTGATTCGTCCATTTCACAGGCGTTAAATGATTTCGGGATTTATCACTATTGGCAGCTTGCGGCTCTGAAAGAGGTTGATGTTGATCTGATAGAAAGCCGGTTAGGGTTTGGTAAATCTATTCTGCAGGATAAGTGGATCAGGCATTCTTCCGAGCTGAAAGGAGCTGGAGATGTTTCCTGAGGCAGTTTTTATCGGGGTTGTGCGAAGCTGATTTTGTAGATTGGAAAGAGAAGGATCTGGACGTATGGCGGATGTTACCGCAGTGATGGTTAAGGCCCTCCGTGAGAAGACAGGGGCTGGTATGATGGATTGTAAGACAGCGTTAATCGGTAGTGATGGCAACGAGGATGTGGCCGTTGATTGGTTGCGTACCAAAGGGCTGGCCAAGGCTGCAAAAAAAGCAACTCGTACGGCAAGCGAGGGGCTGATTGGGATTGCTTTGTCCGGGACTATAGGGGCCATTGTTGAGGTTAATTCCGAGACTGATTTTGTTGCAAGGAATAAAAAATTTCAGAATCTGGTTGAGAATGTTGCAAAGCTTGCTCTGTGTGTTGAAGGAAATATTGATCGTCTGGCCTCTTTGCCTTTCTCCAGCGGAAAAGAAACTATTGAAGAGCATATTCAAAGTTTGGTCGGATCTGTTGGTGAAAATCTTGCCCTCCGTCGTTCCGCTTATATAAAAGTCGAAGAGGGCATTGTTGCGGGTTATGTTCATTCTGCGATTGTTCCTAATCTTGGTCGTTTGTGTACGCTTGTCGGTCTTGAGTCGAGCGGCGATAAGGGGAAGCTTTTGGAGCTTGGCGACCAAATCGCGATGCATGTTGCTGCGTCTGCACCTTTGGCGACCTCAATCAGCGATCTTGACCCAGAGATTGTTGAGCGTGAGCGTGCGATATACATGCAACAAGCGCGTGAGGGTGGTAAGCCGGAGAATGTTGTTAAGAAGATGGTGGATGGTCGTATGCAGAAATTTTATGCCGCGTCTGTCCTTTTACTTCAGCCTTTTGTCATTGATAATGAGAAGAGTGTTGAGGAGGTCGTCCGTGAAGCCGAACCCGGTATTGGTGCACCGATCAGGATTTCCAGTTTTGCACGCCTGCTTCTTGGTGAAGGTATTGAGAAACAGGAACTGGATTTTGCGTCGGAAGTCGCCGGCGTTGTATCCGGAAGCTAAGGGGGATCGACCGGAATCAGGAAGGCTTTTTTGATGGCTGTGTACAAGCGGGTCTTGCTGAAGATTTCAGGGGAGGCCCTAAGTGGTCCTTTGCCCTTTGGCCTTCATCCCTCGACTGTTAGGCGTATTTGCGAAGATGTTGCACATGCCGTGCGTTCCGGGTGTCAAGTTTGTTTGGTTGTCGGCGGCGGTAATATTTTTCGTGGTGTCGGTCGTGGAAGCGAGGGTATAGAGCGCACAACCGCTGATCAGGTCGGTATGCTGGCAACGGTGATGAATGCTCTTGTTCTTGGAGACGTGTTCACCAATATAGGGATCTATGCGTCTGTTTTTTCTGGTGTTTTTATGCCTGGTGTCTGTGAAGTCTTTACCCGAAAGAGGGCTTTGCGTCATTTGGAAGATGGAGCCGTTGTCATATTTGGTGGTGGCTTGGGGAGCCCGTTTTTTACAACCGATACGACAGCAGCGTTACGGTCTTCAGAGATGGCGTGCGAGGCTTTGTTTAAAGGGACTCGTGTGGATGGTGTTTATTCGTCTGATCCTGCAATTGACAAGACGGCAGTCCGTTACGATCATTTGACTTATGATCAGGTTTTAAGAGACGATTTGCAGGTTATGGATGGGACAGCCATTTCCATGGCTCGTGCGAATAAAATGCCGATTATCGTGTTTTCATTGGAATCCCCTGATTCTTTTTCTTTGGTTCTCAAGGGTGGAGGCTGTTTCTCTAAAATAGCATCCTAGCTGCGTCATTTGTTTCCGTAAAGAAATTTTACAATGTGTTATCCTATAGAGGAGAGAGGTGATGTCAACACAGGAATTTGACCTGGCGGTG
>JAQRMX010000044.1 GCA_028599125.1 Alphaproteobacteria bacterium
CGATGATACGTGGTAATCAGCCGACGGATGGAGGCCATCTTCTTTTAACCGGGGCAGAAGTGAATGCGCTTGATCTTTCCGCCGCACAACATGCCAGGTTCATCCGCCGCATTTATGGTGCCGCGGAGTTTATAAAGGGGCTTTGCCGCTACTGCCTGTGGATTAAAGATCAGGATCTGGAGGAAGCACAGGCAATCCCCTCAATCGCAGCCCGGATTGACGCTATCCGTCACATGCGTCTTGCCAGCTGTGCCAAGAGTACCAATGATATGGCAATCCGTGCACACCAGATGTTGAGTATGAATAGCGGCCGCGCGCACACGATTGTAATTGCTGTAATTTCTTCTGAAAATCGACCGTATCTGCCTTGCGGTCTGTTGAATTCAACAGAAATCATTACGAACAAACTGTTTGGCCTCTATGATGCACCCTTATGGAACATGGCCCTGGTTGCCTCCCGCCTTCATCTTGTGTGGATTGCAGCGGTCTGCGGTAGAATGAAAACCGACTACAGTTACTCAAACACGATGGGGTGGAACACATTCCCCGTTCCGCTGCTGACAGAAAAGAACAAGGCCGATCTGACACGCGGCGCGGAAGACATTCTGCTGGCGCGGGAAGCGCATTTTCCCGCTACGATTGCTGATCTCTATCATCCTGAAACTATGCCGGGGAACCTGCGCCGCGCGCATGAGAAAAACGACGAGACACTGGAACGCATCTTTATCGGTCGCCGCTTCAGAAACGATACCGAAAGGCTGGAGATCCTGTTTAAGATGTACAGTAAGATGAAGAGGGGGGCGGTATGATTGAATTTCTGAGTGCTACGGGCTTTTATATTCTTTCGGCAGCTCTGCTAACCATCCTCAAGGATTATCTCCTGTTTCTTTGGAGACGGCGGAAAGACGGGGTTTATTCTGCTACTAGGCTTATTCCCATTCTGGAAGAGTACGTCGTAAAATGCGCCTGGCTGCGGGTGCGGATGCAAGAAAATGTTGCGTTTCAGTGGCCTAATGCGGTCGATATGACGCCGGACGGCACCTTATATTTCTACGCCGCCCCTATCCCTGATCTGCCAGATTTCCCCGCTGATATTATTTGGCACAGCCTCCCGAAGTCGTCCATGCGTCGTAGTCTTTTTTTTCCTAACATGGTCAGAGACGAGAAGCGATACCTTGAAGGAGCCTGGCTTTCCGGAGATACTGGAGGCTCCTCCACGGAAAAACATGATGTTTATGAGGGAACTGCTACCGAAGCGCTGGGTATCGTAAATGAATTGCGAGAACATTATAGAATTCCTGTCGGAAAGCACTGGTATCAGAAAAATTGTAATCCTAACCCGGAAGACTATTCACGCGGTTCTCTCTCATCTCTTGAGGAGGTCTTGAGGATCTTGAGGAGTTCTGGAAGAGAGATAAGGAGCTATATGGATGAGAAGGAGGGTAGAGAGGTTTTATAGGTGAATGTGGGGGCTGTTGAGTGAATTAAAGAGTGAAGAAACTGAAAATCTCTTCCTTCTGTTGCCGTTAATTATGCCCATACCGGTCTGATCAGTTTCTGATACGGAAAATTTCTTATTTTATTAAAAATTTAAGTTTTCGATATAAGAGTATGATAATTGCAGAAACAGGTATATTTTTAAATTATGGATTTATCGAACTACAACGCAGGGGGGTGTAACCCCCTGTATTCTGATACCTTCCTGCCGGAGCCCATCCATCATGAATGGGGCATAGCCGATATGCAGGTGCTGGAACCCAACAGGCCGGGCGGATCGTGCGCCAGGATACACAGGGCGTGCAAGGTGGAAGCAAACAACCGGGCGCATCCTGCCTCAGTCAGAACCGGATCGATGGCTCAGTCCGGGAGGCTCCGGCAAGCGGCGAAACCGTCTCTTCATGTTTCAAGAATATCCGGCCCTGTCTAGAAAGTCCTCCGAATGACCAAACCCGTGCATTCCGTCTCTGTCAATTACGCGCAAACCGGTGCTTCCACCAGGTCAAATGAAATGGGTATGCGCGCTATGCAGGAGCGCGCCTATGAAAAACGCGGTGAGCAATATCTGCTGATTAAGTCACCGCCTGCGTCCGGTAAGTCACGTGCCTTGATGTTTATCGCTTTGGACAAACTGGAAAATCAAGGGTTGAAACAGGCGTTGATCATCGTGCCTGAGCGTTCAATCGGTGCAAGCTTTGCCAATGAGCCACTCTCCGAATTCGGGTTCCGGGCTGATTGGGTCGTTAACCCCGAATGGAACCTGTGCAATGCGCCGGGTGCTGACGACCCGTCCCGCAGTGACGGCACGGTTAAAGCCGTTGGACACTTTCTAGAAAGTGATGATAAAGTGCTGGTCTGCACTCATGCCACCTTCCGTTTTGCTGTTGATCAGCTGGGCATTGAAGCCTTTGATAACCGATTGATTGCGGTTGATGAAATTCATCACGTTTCAGCCGACAAGGAAGGCAACAGGCTTGGCGCCCATCTGAGCAATTTTATTATGCGTGATAAGCTGCATCTCGTTGCAATGACCGGTAGTTATTTCCGCGGAGATGCTGTGCCCGTATTATCACCGGAAGATGAAACGAAATTTGAAACTGTCACCTATACCTATTATGAACAGCTTAATGGCTATGAGTATCTCAAAACCCTTGATATAGGGTATTATTTTTACAATGGCTCTTACCTTGATGAGATTGATAAGGTGCTCAATCCGGATGAAAAGACAATCGTGCATATACCGTATGTGAATTCACGTGAAAGTACGAAGCGCGGCAAGACCAATGAAACGACCGAAATCATGGGCGTACTCGGTGAGTGGATCGCTAAGGATGATGTAACAGGTTTTGACCTGATCAGGCGCGCTGACGGACATATTCTGAAAGTTGCCGATCTGGTGGATGACGGGCCTGATCGTCATGCCAAGGTCATGGCTGCACTTAAAAACCCGGCAAATAAAAACGATCGTGATTTTGTTGATGTTATTATTGCCCTTGGCATGGCCAAAGAGGGCTTTAACTGGATTTGGTGTGAGCATGCGCTGACAATCGGCTATCGGGCTTCACTCACAGAGATCGTTCAGATTATCGGCCGCGCAACACGGGATGCGCCAGGCAAAGTGCGCGCGCGCTTTACAAATTTGATTGTTGAGCCGGATGCCTCTGAAGAAAATGTCTGTGAGGCGATAAATGACACATTGAAAGCAATTGCTGCCAGCCTGTTGATGGAGCAGGTGCTTGCACCGAAATTTAATTTCACACCAAAAACAAGATTCAGTGCACAACAGGATGATTTTTATTATGGTGAGAGTGGCTATGATCCTGAAAAGGTGAATATTGGCCTTAATGAAAAGTCCGGCCAATACCATATTGAGATTAAAGGGCTTGCAATACCGGAGAGTAAAGAGGCAAAGCGCATTTGCAATGAGGGCATAAATGAAGTGATTACTACTTTTGTGCAGGACAGAAATACGATTGAGCGAGGATTGTTTGATAAGGAAATCATCCCGGAAGAGTTAACACAGGTAAAGATGGGCAAAATCGTACGTGACCGTTATCCTGATCTGTCTGTAGAGGATCGGGAAGCTGTGCGTCAGCACGCGATAGCGGCTCTTAACCTCATGCAGAAATCTAAAGCAGCCTTCAATTTGGATGACTCTGGTGAATCAGAAGGGAATACATCATTAATCGACGGTATCCGAAAATTCGCCCTTAGCGTGACCGAATTGGATATTGACCTGATTGACCGGATCAATCCCTTTGCGGGATCCTACGCGATTTTGTCCAAGGCAATGAACGAGAAAAATCTGAGGAAGATTGAGGTCATTATTTCTGCAAAGCGGATGAAAATAACACCGGAAGATGCAGAACAATATGCAGTGAAGGCCTACGATTTTCAAAAACAGCGGGGAAGACTACCCCGATCAGATGCGCATGATGCCTGGGAAAGACTGCTTGCTGAAGGCGCGCGTGCATTTCTTCGCTTTAGGAAAGAGGGCAAGTATGAACAGAATTGATCATGATGAACTTGCTACCGTGCTTAAGGGTCTTGCCAACGCTAAGAAAAAAATTGGCCTTTCGGCAAAAGAAGAGCGCATTATTGCCGGATTTGCAGACATACAACATTTTGTTGCTGAAAAGGGTGATGTCCCTCATTCCGGCGAAGAGCGCTCTGTCTTTGAACGTATTTATGCGGCCCGGTTGGATCGTTTACGGCAATTGGAAGACTCCCGTGCCCTGCTTGTTTCGCTGGATACCGGAAACTTGCTGGGCAGAGACGAAGAGTGCGATGATTCTTCATCATTGCATGATCCTGACAGGCTCGCTGGGGAATTGGAGTCTTTTGATGAAGCGTCAGATTTAACAGAATTGCGCTATGTCCGTCAGGCCTCCGAGAGGCGTGCTCCCGAAAAGATTGCCAATCGCACGCTCTGTAGGGATTTTGACAAATTTAAACCGATGTTCAACAAGATTCAGGCTGATTTATCTAAAGGAATTAGAAAAACGGTAATTTATGGGAGGCAGGAGACCGGTACTGAACATAATCCTTCAATCTCCAAAGGCGATTGGTTTATTCTGGAAGGACAGGTCGTTTATGTAGCAGAGGTAGGCAAAACAATCAGAGCGCCGGATGGTTCATCCGACGCGCGCCTGCGTGCAATCTATTCCAATGGAACTGAGAGTGATATTTTGAAATGCTCGTTGAAAAGAGCGCTTTATAGAGATGAAACAGGGCGGCGTATCACTGAGCCGTCAGCGGGCTCCCTGTTTGGTTCGAGCAGGGAAGATGACGATACTGAAAGCGGGGTTATTTATGTTCTGCGCTCAAAATCAGAGCATCCTGATATTGCATCGCATCGAACCGTTCTTCACAAGATTGGAGTGACGGGCTCAAAAATTAAGAAACGCATTGCGAACGCAAAAGTTGATCCGACATTTCTACTGGCTGAAGTAGAAATTATCGCGGAATATAAACTCTCTAATATCAATCGAATGAAACTGGAAAAGCTAATCCACCGTTTTTTTTCTGCGGCACGTCTTGTTCTTTCGATCACTGACCGGTTTGGCAATCCGATTGAGCCGCGGGAATGGTTTTTGGTGCCTTTGCCTGTGATTGATAGTGTGATTCAAAAAATTCAGGATGGGACGATTTCAGATTTTGAATATGATCCAAAGTCTGCAGAACTCAAAAGGCGCGCGCTTTAATCAGCTTGTCTTTTTCTTCTTTATAGCCATGTTTTTGGCTGGAGCTGTACTGGATTATCGGCTGGATGTCCCGCAAGTATTTTTTGCGGTTGTTATGCTTGTACTTTGGTGTGGTGGCGGGATGAAGATCGTTCTGAAACGTTAACCAACGCAGAAGAGTTCAATGTGTTCCTTCGAGCGTTAGACAAATCATTTGAAACGGATGACGCGAACCTAAAAGCGATCGACAAGTACTTAAATTTAGTAGAAGAGCCCGTGATTTCATGAGCGCCTTCATATGGGTAGTTTGGGTCAGTTTTTCCGTAATGACCCAAACTCCATATTACACTATTACCAATAGTTTTGACTGCGAATGAAGATTGCATCCTCAATTCTTTCAAAAGCATTTTGATACAATCGAGCGTCAAGCAGTGGTGTATCCTGCCGGTCGGCCTGCCCCCAAGCAGAAGAAGACTTATTGACCAAAACGAAGCTCAATCTTGCATTTGTTTTGTCCCGAATTTGCTCAACAAATGCAGTCGCTCTCGTTTGACTTACGTTAGTAACACCCAACAAGATCTTTGATATAACAGAATTGCTTTCTGACGAACTCTCGGCAGAAATCAAACCTGTTTGTATGTCAGCATTGCTAATCGTGTAACCCAGATCTTGAAATACAGAAATCACGCTTGGAAAAACAACTTCTTTTGGTGCCTCATATTCACGGGACTGGATACTTCGAATTTCCAGCGATGTCATTGTTGGTTTTGGTGTTGTCATACAACCAGACAAAATTAATGTTGCTAGAATTGCTATGAAGATATTTGAAATTTTCATGACGTCAGTTTCCTAAAAGTTTGAAGTGCGACTGCTGAAGTCAGCGACTACATCGTTTCTATCAAACTTGATTATTAGTGTAATCATTCTTGAGGATGACTCAAAACCAGAACTGCTACCTGATTGACCCGCCAGCAAGATAGTCCAATAACCAGAATTAGATGATGATTGGGCAACCTGGGCGCTTCTTTGGTAAGTCCAAACTTCTTTACCGCTGCCATCTCTCGTTGTGATGTTTGGTGACCCGAAGTTCTCAAGAACTTCTGCTTTGGTGGTTGTTCCAACCCGAATTGAAAGTTGCACATTCCCCTGCGTCAGTTGCGAGTTTCTATCGGTTACAGTTTGTGGATCACTCATACAACCCGTCAAAAACAGACTGGTAAAAATCAATGCAATGAATGAGTTTGTAATTGCTTTCATAGTATAATTATACTTTTCCCAAATGGCTTATATCTATACCAATCCGAGATTTTTGTCAAACAGATTTAACTGCTCAATATTTTCTTGTTAGTTTTGTTCTAACTTCCCCGAAAATTTCGGGGCTGGATTTTTTAAAAAAGGATAGGTCATGAGAAAAAACATATAGTTTTTATAATGGTGGTAACGATTTTCGCTGTCCTTATGCCGCTCCTGATTCCGACCCCGGTGACCCCGGCCGCCGCCCGGGCCGGGCAGGTCCCCCGTCTTCAGGAGATGTCGGGCCGTCCTCCGTCCGGGAGGGGATCTCCGGTTCCGACCCCTCCTTAATGTTAGCAGGGCTCCTGGTAGAGATCGACACGTACTTAGGAATGAGCGCCATGCTCTCAGAATGGTTAGATGGGCGCGTAACCCGGTACAACGCTATACTGGCAACGATGGATAAAGTTTTAGAACGGCGGGCCGGCACATCCTCAATACAGGTGGATAAACTTTTAAAATGGATCGACATGAACTTAGAATTTTATAACGGGAACTTAATAGCCACGGACGCACGATTAAACGCCGAACGCACGGCCTTAAAACCGGCCTTCCACTTGGACAGCGACGCGTTCTCAAAAAGTTTCAATGTGTACGTTCGAACGTACTTTCGAACGTTAGACAAATTATTTGAAGCGTTTGACGCGGGCCTAAACTCAATCGACAAGGCCTTAAACGGAGTAGAAGAGCCCGTGAGTTCATGAGCGCCTTCATATGGGTAGTTTGGCTCGGTTTTCCGTAATGATACAAACTCCATATTACACTATTGGTAATAGTGTAATATTAATTTAGCGCCATTCCCGCCCTTTGAGCATTAAAAAAGGTTCATTTTACTCAAGCGTAGCTTGAAATATTCCAGAAGAAGAGGATATGAAGATGAAAAATTCAATCAGGAAGCGAATGGAAATCCACGACAAAACTATTCAGGAAATTGGCTAAATGACTAAACCTACATGGCTAACCCTGCATGAGGTAAAAGCCCTTCATGCTAACTCAATTCAACAGGCTGGCGGCGCAGATGGTATTCGTCATGTTGGCCGGCGGTGCGGACGGGGCGGAAGAAGTGCCCATGAATGCTGTTGAAATTGCAGACGCGATATCCGAACTTGCGGCCGAACCCTATGACGCGGCGTCCTTTCCCTTTGCGTTTCTTGAAGCCTTTGGCAACAAGCCTGCTGTTCTTGCCAAGCTGAAGAACGGCGCGTCCAATTCATCAGATGTTAAGGCCGGTG
>JAQRMX010000045.1 GCA_028599125.1 Alphaproteobacteria bacterium
TCACGGTGGGTCAGAATTATGTACAGCAGGGTCAAACCGTTCAACTCGTCCATGAAAGGAATCAAACAAAATAAATGGTGTCCTTTCTACATACTTTGATAGAGCTACCACGCACGGTTATCAGTCTGATCGTTGTTATGCTGATCGGAGGAATCATTTCTTATATTGGCATACCGAAAGAAGATTCTCCGGATATTGATATCCCGGTTCTTTATATCTCTGTCACACAAAATGGCATTTCACCGAAAGATTCAGAGCGCCTTTTAATTCGTCCATTAGAAAGTAAACTGAATGCTATTGAAGGACTTAAGAAAGTCACGTCCATCGCAACGGAGGGACATGCCAGCATCATTATGGAGTTTGATATTGATTTCGATAAGGACGTCATTATCTCCGAGGTACGTGCAAAAGTTGATCAAGCCAAGAGAAAATTGCCCGAAGCCGCCAAAAATCCAGAGATTTTTGAAGTAAATTTCAATCTTACCCCAAGCATTACTATCGTGCTGTCAGGATCTCTTTCAGAACGGGGTCTTTCTCAAAAGGCTCAAGAATTAAAGGAAAAAATTGAGTCTATTCCAAGCGTATTAGAAGTAAATATTTTCGGAAACCGTGACGAAATTCTGGAAGCAACTATCAATACCATGATGCTTGATTCCTATAAGGTCACTTTGCAGAAACTGATAAAAACAGTTTCATCAAA
Source organism: Alphaproteobacteria bacterium (assembly GCA_028599125.1). Taxonomy (GTDB): domain Bacteria; phylum Pseudomonadota; class Alphaproteobacteria; order Rhizobiales; family NORP267; genus JAQRMX01. The sequence continues at coordinate 701 of JAQRMX010000045.1, forward strand.
CAATTTGCTTATTCCTGCAGGATCTTTGAGAACCAAAAATGGCTATTTTGATGTCAAAGTTCCAGGACTTATTGAAACCACGAAAGAAGCCCACGATCTTCCCTTCAAGGCCCATGATGAAGCCGTTGTAAAACTCGGTGATATCGCTCATGTTCGAAGAACATTCAAGGATCCTTTAGTTTTCACACACTTCAATGGCAAAAATGCCATCGTTATTGATGTTATCAAACGCGGTGGAAAAAATATCATTGAGAACAACATTCAAGTACGCAAGGTCGTCACCGATTTTACAAAGAACTGGCCAAATACAGTCAATGTAACCTTCACCTCTGACAAATCCAAATCTATCATTTCAATACTGGGGTCTCTCCAATCCTCAATCGTGACAGCAATCATTCTGGTCATGATCGTGGTGATACACTCTCTGGGGCCACGTGCCAGTTTTTTGATCGGCATCTCGATTCCCTGTTCTTTCCTAATCAGTTTCCTCATAATTAATATGTTTGGAATGAGCATTAACATGATGATCCTGTTCGGCCTTGTTTTGACTGTTGGCATCCTTGTTGATTGTGCAACAGTCATAGTTGAGTATGCCGATCGCAAAATGGCCGAGGGACACACGAAAAAAGAGGCCTATAAACTGACCATTACGAATATGTTTTCCCCTGTAATGGCGTCTACTGCAACAACGCTTGCGGCCTTTCTCCCTATGTTGCTCTGGCCTGGTGTTCCTGGGAAATTCATGAGTTATTTGCCGATTATCGTCATAATTGTGCTTTCTGTTTCGCTTATTATATCCATAATTTTTGTCCCTGTTATAGGGAACTTACTCAATCCGACAACTTCCTTTTACCTCTTTATTTTTGCTTTGCTTGCCGTCATCATAAAACTCCTGCTCTCCGGTCAGACCGTTGTCGCTCTACTTGCTCTCTTTTTTCTTTCTTTTCCCCTGATATATTTATACCGGAACAGAGAAAAAATTAGCGCCATGTTTTCTTCTTTTTCACCGGATAGTCTGGAACCCCGGATAGGGCTTATTTTGTCAGGCAAGATCCCTTTTGTTCTCAGGGAAATACCAGGCCTAACAGGCACCTATCTGCGTATCCTTGCGGCTCTTATTACAAGGCCGATACTAACACTGACAGCAAGCATCATCCTCATGGTCACAATCATTGCCGTATTTATCTTAATTCGACCACCTAATGTGCAGTTTTTCGTAACCGAAGAGCCGCAACAGGTCCTCCTCTCTGTATTTTCTCAAGGAAACTTCTCAGCACCTTTTATCCGAAAGATCGTGGAAAGAGTTGAATCCGAGATTCTGAAAACAGACGGGATTAAAAACAGCCTGATGAAAGCAGGCCACAAGCTTAATAACAAAGAAGAAGATCTCATAGGTCTGTTTATTCTTGATATGGAAGATATCTGTTGCCGCCGCAAGGCACAAGAAATATTGTCAGAAATCAAGAACCGTTCTGAATTAGCGGGAGGCATACGTATTGAATTTCTCAAAGTTAAAAAAGGCCCCCCTACCGCGGATAAGCCCATTGTACTTGAAATCTCCGGAATACGTTATGATGATGTGAAGGAAGCGACAAAGCGCGTCCGCAAATATTTCAACCAGCTTGAAGGGGTATGGGATGTTGAAGACCTCCTCCCTCTTCCCAGTATTGAATGGGCTATAAACGTTGATCGTGAGCAAGCAAGCCGCTTTAATACTGACACGTCTTCAATCGGAGGGGTCATCCAGCTCGTTACGAATGGCTTCATGATCGGAAAATACCGTCCAGCAGACTCGACGGATGAAATTGAAATCCATGCGCGCTTTCCTTTGGAAGAGCGGTCTGTTGAGAGACTGAACGCACTACGGATCCAGACACCGTCTGGACTTGTACCGATTCGTAATTTCATTTCGCGAGAGCCACGTCAGAGGGTCAGTATGGTCCGACGGTATGACGGACGTATCGGTATGAGGATTGAGGCTGATTTGAGAGAGGGAATAAGAGTTCAAAGCAAGATCAAAGAAATTAATGCCTGGATCCAGAAACAAAAATGGAAAGAAAGCATCACCTTCCGATTCCGCGGATCAGAAGAAGACCAAGAAGAGTCAGCAAGGTTCCTTATCAAGGCCATGTTCGGGTCCTTCTTTCTCATGTTTATCATTCTGCTTACTCAGTTCAATTCCTTTTATCAAACGATTCTGACGCTCTCCACAGTCCTCATGTCCTCAGTAGGCGTCATGCTCGGAATATTACTAACCGGTCAGGATTTTTCTATCATCATGACAGGAACAGGAATCATTGCCCTCGCAGGGATAGTAGTGAACAACGCTATTATTTTGATTGATACCTATAACCGAATAGAAGAAACGGACCATCTTTCTCCACTTGAAAAAATTATGCTCTCAGCAGCCCAGCGTCTTCGCCCCATCATGATCACCAGCATAACAACCATTTTAGGGTTGCTTCCTATGGCATTGCGAATCAACATTGATTTCCTGAACCGCAAGGTTTTTTTCAATGATCTCACATCAGCATGGTGGGAAACAGTTTCAACGACCATCATTTCCGGCCTTTTATTTTCCACTTTTCTTACCTTATTGCTTATTCCGACCCTTCTGGCAGCTCCTCTGGTCATAAAAAACTGGCTTTGCGTCAACCGGACATCAAAAAATTCAACTTGCAAAGAAAGCTGAAAGCCGTACACAAAGTCGCACGCATCTTCTGAAGTGTTTTATACTCATACTCATCAGTCGTTATCATCATCCGGTTCATACGCGCGCTGTCTTTCTCTTGAAGAAAAATCAAAAACAACATGCTTGTCCTCATTCATTCAAACTCACAGAAGATTGAAAAAACTCATGAAAGTACTTTTCTCTGCTGAGAAAACGCTCAAATCCGTCCAACTTAACAGAGAAGTACATAGTGAGAAGTGTATAAAGAAGCATATAAAGCATACACAGAAAAAATCATTCATCTGTAAAATGTAAAGGAAAATGGAAATTCAACGGAATTCATTTTCAGTCCGACGGAGCTCCTTATGCCTGAGCTTTTGTTTCTGGAAGTACAAAAAACTGAAAGGAATGCTAGAAAAATAAGTACAAACAGAGAGAGCCAGTATTATCCAGGGATAACTCAAAAGCAAAGCCGTATAGATCAAAATACTAAAGAGAAGAGGCAAAACAACATCACGCGGTATACGGCGCTGACCTATGATCTTATGAGAATAAGTGGGGACCTTGCTCACAAGCAGAGACGCAACAATCAAAACATAAACCAGTGTCAGGAAGGCAAAGTTTTGAAAAGTCAGCAGCTCAAGTGAACTGAGATAAAACGGAAGCAAAACGGTAAATGCACCAGCAGGTGCCGGCATTCCAACGAAATAATTTCCATGCCATTTTGGCCTTTTCTGAATCTCAATCTCCGTGTTAAACCGCGCCAGACGCAAAGCCATAGCTATGGAAAAACACATAACGGAAATCCAGCCGATGGATCCCAGATCCCTGAGTGACCAATTATAAAGTAAAATAGCAGGTGCAATACCAAAACTGAGAAAATCAGAGAGGGAATCCAGCTGTGCACCAAAACGGGAAGTTGATTTCAGCATACGCGCAACACTTCCATCAAGTGAATCGAGAACCGCTGCAATAATAATGCTGAAAACGGCAAGTTCATAGCGTTCTTCAACGCTCATCCGAATCGCAGTCAGACCCATACACAAAGCGAGCAAAGTAATGAAATTAGGAATGAGTGCCCCAATAGGGATCAAGCGAAAGCGCCCTCGAAGAGGCTTTCTGAATTCAGAATCCTCTACCTCAAAGAATGGAAAAAGCCAGCCCATGAAATGACTTTTTTCAACTTCCTTCTCATTTAAATCTTTTTCAGGTTTCATATTACACGCACAGACCGCTCAGGTTCAGCAGAATTCAAATCAGCAAGAATCGTTTCCCCCCCAACCACAAGCTGACCAACTGATACACAGGCAACTTTACGGGACGGCAAGTAAACATCCACTCTTGAGCCGAAACGGATAAAGCCAAAACGCTTGCCAACATCAGCATCGCATCCCTCATGGGTAAAGCAAACAATGCGGCGTGCTATAAATCCGGCAATTTGTACAACAGCGATGCTCTCACCGGACACTGTCTCAATAATGACAGAATTACGTTCATTATCCTTGCTTGCTTTATCAAGATTCGCACTAAAAAACAAACCTTTCCTGTAAACAATCTTCCTGACATGGCCAGACAAAGGAAAACGATTCACATGAACATCAAAAATATTCAGAAAAATTGAAATCCTGAGTCTGGGGACCTCGCCTAAATCAAGCTCGTGCGGTGGCACGACCTGTTCAATCATTGTAACGCGACCGTCAGCAGGACTGATGACCAAACCATCACGCTGTGGAACAACTCGTGAGGGATCACGAAAAAAACAGATAAGCAAAAGAGTCAGACCAAGTCCTGCCCATCCCCACACGCCTAAAAAGAAAAACAGAAAGAGCGTCAGGAACAAAGAAGGGAAAATAAACCGGTACCCCTCCTGATGAATTGGAACAAAAATTGAACAGAATGCGCCTATCATAACCACCCTCTCAATTCCAGAGGGGAGAAGTTTTCTTCTTGTTTTTGTTTATATCTATCGTTCATGAATTATCTCTATTCTCTGTGTCAAGCTGTTTAATCCACATATCCTTGTAGAGTCCACCCTTTGCAAGCAGTTCCTCATGGCTCCCCTGTTCAACAATTCCGTTATCACTAATGACCAGTATATTATAGGCATCAATCACCGTGGAAAGCCGGTGCGCAATAACAATCGTCGTCCTGTTGGAAGAAATCCGCGACAGAGCTGCCTGAATTTCATGCTCTGTCTGAGTATCAAGTGCTGAAGTTGCTTCGTCCAATATGAGGATCGGAGGATCTTTTAGTATAGTTCTTGCTATTGCAATGCGCTGTTTCTCCCCACCTGACAGTTTTAACCCGCGCTCCCCAACCTGTGAGTTATAGCCTGAAGCCAGACTATTCACAAAATCTCCAATCTGAGCCGAATGGGCTGCCTCCTGCATTTCCTTTTCGCTTGCACCGGGACAACCGTAATGAACATTATAGCCGATCGTATCATTGAACAAAACTGTATCCTGTGGAACAATACCAAGAACGGCACGCAATGAGTCCTGCGTAACATCGGCAATGTTTTGGCCATCAATCAAGATTTGCCCCTCATCCACATCATAAAAGCGGAATAAAAGACGCAAGAGCGTTGTCTTTCCAGACCCTGATGGTCCAACGATTGCCACTTTCCTGCCGGGAGGAACGGTAAAAGAGATATCTCTGAGGCCGGGTTGCTCCGGACCATAAGCAAAACTGACTCCCTTAAAACAAATCTCACCCCGAGTCACTACAAGGGCTTTCGCCCTGGGAGAGTCAGTGACTTCAGGCTGTTTTGAGAGCAGATCAAACATACTGTCAATATCAACAAAACCCTGCTTGAGCTCACGGTAAATCATCCCTACAAAATGGAGAGGAATATAAAATTGGACAAGTAAGGAATTAACCATAACAAAATCACCCAGGGTCAATGTCCCTTCAATAACGCTAAACAAGGCAAACAGCATGCATAGGACCATACCGGTTGTAAAAATCATGACTTGACCGAAATTCAGTACCGCAAGCGAGATATAGGTTTTTATCGACGCCTCTTCATAAAGCTGCATGGATTTGTCAAAGCGTTTTGCTTCCCATTCTTCATTGCTAAAATATTTGACTGTTTCAAAATTCAGTAAACTGTCAACGGCCTTCGCATTGGCATCGCTATCGAAATTATTCATAGCCTTCCGGATTTCCATACGCTTTTCACTGACAGCGAAGGTAAACCAGAGATAAAAAAACATCGTCAGCAGGATGGTTACCATGTATAAAAAACTAAAATAAAATAATAAGATAAAAATCAGGAAGAGTAATTCCAGAATTGTAGGGATAAGGCCTAGAACAGCATGACGAACAATGAGTTCGATCCCTTTCACACCACGCTCTATAACCCGATTGAGTCCTCCCATATGCCGTCCCAGATGAAAGGATAAGGACAAGTGATGCAGGTGCTCAAAGCTGCGTAAAGCGAGTGTGCGAACCGCATGCTGCGACACTTTCGCAAAAATACCATCACGCAGCTGGGCAAAAAGAACAGAAAAAACACGGCCGAGACCATAGGCAATGACCATCATCACAGGAAAGGCAAGCAAGACCGTCTGACTGTCTGTTTTACTGCCTGGAAGAGACGCTACGCCCGTAATAGAATCTACCGCCCACTTGTAAAAAAACGGGACCAGAACCGTTGCCAACTTTGATAAGATCAGCATTACCAATGCAACAATGATCCAGCATCTCAGGTCACGGCGATCAGAAGGCCATATATAAGGAAGCAAACGGCTCAGCACCATCCATTCTGTATCCCCTTTCATGATCTTAAGAAATTTTTCCATGAAAGACATGTTTGCACGAACCATTGAAGCTGCAGGAATACCCATATCACCTTCCGTCGGCTATTCACCGTAAATACTGGGAAAAGGAATTCTTTTCCTGGCCTTATAATTTATGAATTTCTCCGAAAGAGAGCAAAACTCTGGCCTGTAACATAAGGCCTTGACATAACTGAAGAGCTAAAAATCTTCTCTCTTCATCTGATCGCCCCAAAGGCCTGTTCACGATGAGGTGTTGTGAAAACCTGTCCTGGATAAATGAGATCCGGATGATGAATTAAATCACGGTTTGCATTATAAATCTGTTGATAAACCTCACCTTCACCATACATTGCTTTTGCAATTTCCCACAAGCTGTCTCCCCGCTGAACAATAATTTCCTCTACTTTATTTTTTGTAAAGGAAAGCGCCCCCTCACCCGCAATCAGATTTGCAATTTTCGTTAATGGCCTCATTACCTTAACTAAAACCATACTCCCTTCCTCCAGAAAGGAGGCAACGAAAGGAAGTTCGGCCCGAAATATCAGTGCCATATGCTTTGCTTCCAAATAATCAAAGCGTAAAATATGGTGCGCACCGTCAAGTGGCTGGTTAGTCTGAAACGTCCAGCGCCCTTTTTTATCAGGCGAGACGCTCCCGATATATAACTCGTCATGATGGATTCGTACAACAGTTCTAGGCATTGCCTTACCAGAAATAATGAGACTTGTTTCCAGCCCTTCCCGTTTCCAAAGGAAGGAGGCTATGAAAGTCTCTCCTGACATTGGGTCCAAATTTTTTTCAGATGGAAGGGCAGGAAACTTTTTTATAAATGCGTCAGTACGAGCAGACAGCACTGAGGAAGATCGCACATGTACGGAGTTTTTCGGCATTTTCAAATTGCGAACTCCTGTTCTATCCTGAACGAGAACCAGAGGCTGATCTATCCTGTCTTCATCAAGTACAACAGCAAGCACTTGCTCTGATTTTATGTCCACACCATCAGGACCGCGCGCCGAAAGAGTAATTTCAGAAACGCCACTAGGTAAAGGTTTCTCCAGTACAACAACCCAGTTTCCACGTTCGTCAGCAACTGTTGTTCCCACCTGTAGATTTTTATTATGAAGACTTACAAAAGCACCAGGTGAAGCCCAGCCAGCAAAAACGGAGTTACCGCTTGGTTCAACACGCGCCATATCAAAATTCAAACCCCGACTTTTCGTATTTTCCTTTTCTCCCGGCCCTTCTATTGTGTTCACACTCTTTATCATAATCTCCGGGCTATCCATCGGAGGCAATACGGACTCCATGAGGAGGTTTTCCTTATCCTGTAGCGCATCTGGGATAATGGAAGAGATGACGTCCTTAACATGTAGCGATGCCCTCTTTTGTAAAGGCCTGAAGCGGGACCCTTTCTCCAAAGGAACAGACTGAGACTCATACAGGCGCTTGTAAATTAGCTGGCCTGATAACACTACAAGCGCAATAATAGCGAAAAAACTGAGAACGCCAAGAATACCCCCCCCTTTTAGCGCAAAAAACCTGTCTTTCACAGAGACTCTCTCCTTACATATCCCAAAGCATTATATCGTTTCTGCATGGTTAATTCCACAGGATTTACAGAAATCGGAAAACTTACAAAATGGGCTCCAGAAGAAAAAATAACATCGTCCTTCTTCACAAAAAACGCTCATCAATCCTTGTCTGTGCGGAAGCTCAGAAACTCCTTTCCGTCAATTCCTTTTATCTTTCACTACATGCTGAACATCAGCACTCCTAATGGGCCCTTTGTGGCGAAAGATAAAAATATTTTAAAACGTAACAATCTACAGATTTAAGATTCCTGATCTCAACGCGCTTAATTTTATGCCCGGAAAAAAAGTCCTATCAGCCAAAAGTCTCTAGCCTTTAGCGGCTGATCAGAATTATCAGAAACTGTAAAAACTTCAGTCTGAAAGACAAAACTAAGGTAAATGATACGGTACAAAGTCATTTTAAGGACACTCAGGCGCAAAACCACCGGATGCAGACCCCTCCATATTTACCTCTTATCCGGAGAAAAGAAAAATTTATCATAAAAGAAGGTAAAATATGATAGAATCAAAATCGTCGGACATCCCACCTTGTCACAAATTTTCCTGTTTCCGGCTCTTTGCTATCTTTCAAAATCAATCCCATAGACTCAAGCTCCTCGCGAATGAGATCCGCCCGGGACCATTCCCCTGCGTCCCGGGCGGCCAGACGCTCAGAGAGCATCGCTTCAATGCGTGTCTCGTCAAGCGTGGCGTGTGCCATGGGCCGCCAGACCTCCCATGAAGATTTTTTATCTTCTAAAATTCCTAGAAAACGTCCTGCAGCAGTCAGCGCACGGCGTGCAGAAAAACAGTCTGTTGCCTGCACGGAAAGCTTGTGCAATTCTTTGAGCACCGCAGGCGTATTGATATCATCACAAAGGGCTTCAATGACATTAAGTGGAACAGCACCCAGCTGTAATTTTTCGTCTTCATCAACAGAAAGGCTATGCCATCGTTCCAAAATGGTCATTGCTTCCCTGCAACGTGCTTCACTCCAGTCAATAGGCTGCCGATAATGCGTCATTAACATTTGCATCCGCAGAACCTGAGGAGGCCATTTTCTCAATAATTGATTCACAGTCAAAAAATTTCCAAGGCTTTTGGACATTTTTCGGCCTTCCAGGCGTAGCAGAGAATTATGCATCCAGATCTGGGCCATGCGCGGAACAGAAAAAGCACAACAACTTTGTGCAATCTCATTTTCGTGATGTGGAAAGATAAGATCGATCCCCCCGCCGTGAATGTCGAATGTCTTTCCCAAGTAACGCCGGCTCATGGCCGAACATTCAATATGCCAACCGGGACGGCCACGACCCCAAGGGGACTCCCAACCGGGAAGATTCGGCGAAGACGGCTTCCACAAAATAAAATCAGTTGGTTGGCGCTTGTAAGCTGCAATTTCAATGCGGGCACCAGCGCGCATTTCACTAAGTGAACGCCCTGATAATGCGCCATAACGAGGCAAAATTCCATGGGCCTCATGAGCAACATTCATCTCGGTCGGTGAAAAAAGAACATGGCCCTCCGCCTCATAAGCGAAACCGCTGTCAATAAGATGCTCAATGAGTTCAATCATGTCTCCAATATGATCTGTAGCCCGCGGCTCCACCGTTGGTTCACACACGCCGAGCGCAGCAAGATCATGATGAAATTGCTGGATCGTCTCCTTTGTCACCACATCAATGGACACTCCTTCGTGCTCTGCACGCCTGTTGATCTTATCGTCAATATCGGTGATGTTGCGCACATACGTAACATTCTCCTCGCCATACTTATGCCGCAACAAACGAAATAGTGTATCGAAAAGAAGAATTGGCCGTATGTTCCCGATGTGAGCATAGCCATGAACCGTCGGGCCGCAGACATACATGCGTACCCGTCCCGGATCAAGCGGCTGTAAAGGCTCTTTGCGCCGGGTCAGCGCATTATATAACCAGACCGTTGTTTCCATACACACTCCGGCCATCCCGTCGCATTCCTTTTTCATTTGTTTTGTCTTTTTTCATTTTTCCTGTCCATATGATCCGATGCAATGCCAGGAATCGCAAGCCCCCTGATATCCAAAGAAGCGAAACAAAAATAGCCCCCCAAACAAAAATAGAATCATGGCTAAACGAAATAGACCAGAGACCAGAGACCAGATCGCCCACGGCACAGATTACGGATAATAAAATTATAACCAGAATCAAAAAAAGAAAGCGGGGAAAGCCTGACAAAAAATAAGGCCCTTAGATCATATCAGATGCTACTGACCGGAAAGAAGAGGCCCTCACGCACCGGTACACGCCCCCCTCTCCGATCAAACAAGATCAGATACAAACAAATCCCCATATCCAAAGCCTTTCAGCATGGACTGACGACAAAAAAACAAAAATTAAAATACCCTTTTCCGCAAGCATTACCCTTCAAATATAGACAGACGGCATATATATCGGAAAAATTATTGAATTCTGCCTGTCATAATCAAATCTTAAATATTAAAAACCTGTTGGAAAATCTTACAAATGTTTCATGATAAATTATATTGAACCTTGAAATTTACTATCGTATTTCGTGAAATAGTATTCTGATTCTGAACGAGACGAAACAGGGACAGGACAGGACAGGACAGGACAGGACGTTTTATACCCTTCATAAAACGTTTATCAAAGTCACTGGGTGGAAAGGGCATGGTTTTCTTTTTTCTTTTCCAATATCACTGTAATAACATGTTCCATATCGTACAGTGATTAAAGCATAAGGCAGATTATGTTCTGATATCGGAAATTCAGCTTAATTGGAAGAAGACAGGGCAAGCTTTCCCTCTGTTTCTCTTCTTGTGATTCTTGGTCGGCACAGCAGGGGCTTGCGGGTTCAAACAGGTACAGTGGTGGGGAAAGAGGACGAGGTAGGATAGTGGGCACAAAACAATTGATATACGGCATCCTGTCTCTGGGGTTCGGGCTCCTGATGTCAACGGCCTTATACGGAAAAACTCCTTCCTATTGCGGCGTTCTGGAGAGAGAGCTAATCAGTAATTCCGAAGATCTTGCACAGCGGCTTGAGAGTCTGAATTACACGCAAAATATCCGCTTGCAGGACTATAATGCGCTAAATCAGCGTCTGAAACGTCTTGGGTGTAACAAAAAAAAAAACCTCATGTTCTTCGACTCTGCAAAACCGCAAAACTGCAGAGCTCTGGAAAATCAATTCAGACAGGTTAGCTTCACTCTAGAAAAACTAAAATCACAACGTGCCCGTCTCATTGAGCAGCGGTCTCAGGGACCAAATAAACAGTACATATTACAGCTACTCGGGGACAATCAATGCGGGAGCGAATACGAAAAATATGCGCACCGTACAAGTCGCTATTCCCTACCGGATTGGTTAGCAGGGGACAGTAACGTTTCCTCTCCCTTCCCGGAGGACAGTGAGAAATCACCAGATTCTCCTCAGATTTTTTTAACGGATGATACTATTAAATCCTACAAAACAGTTTGCGTAAGACGCTGCGATGGCTACTATTTTCCGATAAGCTTTGCTACAATTCCGGAATATTTTAACCAGGATGATCAGAATTGCCAGAAAATGTGCCCTGGCGCCAAGAGTGAATTATACATTTACAAAAATCCAGGCGAATCCATTGAAGACGCGATCTCATCCGCATCAGGTGAAACATATCTCTCACATCCCAAAGCTTTCGTTCATCATGAAAGATATGTCCAGAAATGTTCCTGTGAGGCAGAAATAATTTCGCCAAATGAAATTAATCTCCCTGAAAAAAAGGACCTGACCATCAGGGACAGGAGTAGTGATCCGATCACTGAAGCAATGACAGTGAAAAAACAAGAAGACAAACCACGTGTAACAATCACAACGGGCACAGGCCAATTCACGATCTCCGATAATCCATCGCCTGTTTCTTCCCTCCATCCCCCCTCAAGCTCGCAGTCCAGACAAACGGAGGAGAATTTTTTTCCGCCCAATAAGAGGTAAAAGGCAGGCCATTTCAGGGCCATTTTCCCGACCGGTTAGCGCAAGACGCAAAGGAGAAAACAGCTCTTTTCCTTTACGGTTTGTCGCCGTCTGCAGGACTTTGACCCATGTCTTGCAGGTCGTTTCATCCCACGGCTCATCAGGCAAAAGGGAAAGAGCCTGCGCCAGAAACGCCTCTTCGTGCACAACAGGGTCAATCTCACCCATCACGACCTGTTCCCATTGGCGAAGCTCGGAAAGCTTGGTCAAATTACCCCGCACAGCTAACCATAAAGGCTCGCTCACTGAAAAACCGAGCGCCAAAAGACGCGGATTGACCTCTTTAAAATCAAGATGATGTAAAAACTTCGCGTTCATAAGCATCAGATTTTCTTTGTCAAAAAGGACAGCGGAACGCGATAATTTTTCAAAGGAAAATGAATCAATTAAATGCGATATCCGTGAACAGGGCTGGAATGAATCACTGCTCCCGGTTAAAACGGCTAGGCTAAAAAGTGCCATCGGCTCAACACCGTCCTCACGCAACCGGGCAATTGATAATGAAGACGCTCTCTTAGACAAACTTTCCCCCCCTTCCGTTGTGAAAAGGGAATAATGAGCAAAAGCAGGCAAATTCGAACCAAAAAACCTGAATAATTCAATCTGAATGGCCGTATTCGTCACATGGTCCGCCCCACGAACAACATGCGTCACACCGAGATTCATATCATCAACAACAGAGGGCAAAGTATAGAGATAGCTTCCGTTCTCTCGGATAAGAACCGGATCAGAAAGTGAGCACGTGTCAATTGTCTGCTTACCGCGCACCAGGTCATGCCAGCTTATCTCCGAGCGGCTCAGAAGGAAGCGCCAGTGCGGCCGCCGCCCCATTGCCTCGAATTTCATCTTCTCTTCATTGCTCAGGTGAAGTGATTGCCGGTCATAGACGGGGGGCTGCCCCTCGGCACGCTGGCATCGGCGTTTATATTCCAGTTCTTCCTGTGTCTCATAACAAGGATAAAGACGACCCTGTGCACGCAATTTATTGGCGGCAGTCTCGTAGAGTGAAAAACGTGCAGATTGAAAAATAATTTCATCCGGTTCAACGGATAACCAGCGCAAATCTTCTATAATATTCTTCGCATAAAGGAAGCTTGAACGTTCATGATCTGTATCGTCGAAACGAAGAATGTAACGCCCCCCTTTTTGTTTATAAAACAAGTAATTTATTAGCGCGGCACGCGCATTTCCGACATGAATGTTCCCTGTTGGCGAAGGAGCAAAGCGAACCGTTACATTCATGATAAACCTCCGTCACGAAAGCTGTTAACAATCGGATAACGGCGATCCCGGCTTAAATGATTGGAAGAAATTCTAGGACCAGGGGGAGATTGAAAACGCTTATACTCAGAAGTATGGAGTGCATTTTCAACCCACAACACAACAGTACGGTCATAGCCACGGGAAAGAAGCTCACGAACAGAGGCGCCCTCCTCTATAAGCCCATGCAAAACAGGATCAAGCACATCATAGGCCGGCAGTGACTCATCATCTCTTTGTCCCTCACGCAATTCCGCAGAAGGGGGTTTTGAAATGCTGCGATCCGGGATCACCCCTCCATCCGGTCCCAACGTGTGGAATGGCCGGTTCACGTTGCGCCAGTGCGCAAGAGAAAACACATCCGTCTTGTAAAGATCTTTGAGCGGACTGTACCCTCCATTCATATCACCATAAAGTGTCGCATAGCCAACGGCCAACTCAGACTTGTTGCTTGTATTAATGAGCATGGACCCAAATTTATTAGAAATAGCCATCAGGATCGTACCTCGCACACGCGATTGTATATTTTCTTCTGTTTCATTTCGCTCAAAGCCTTTGAAAAAAGGGGCAAGAAGATTTTCAAACGCAAGCACAGCCATATCGATTGGCATGGTTTCATAATTCACGCCCAATGCATAGGCGGACACAGCAGCGTCCGTTACCGAATCATCAGACGTGAATTGTGAGGATAACATCAGGCAATGAACCCGTTCCGGTCCCAGAGCATCAACAGCTATTGTTGCACAAAGGGCAGAATCCAATCCACCGGAAAGTCCGAGCAAAACGTTTGAGAAGCCTGTTTTTTCGACATAATCACGCAGACCGACGACGCAAGCCATATAAGTCGCTTCTTCTTTTCCGGGATAAGCGCACTTCGGTCCGTCCTGACACACCCAGCCATTGGAAAGACGATTCCAGACACTTATATCTAGAGCATCGGTAAATGCCGGCATCTGGAAAGCAAGACAATCAGAAGAATGCGAATGAAGAGGGTTAGGGTTAAGGGCAAATGAAGCTCCGTCGAAAACAAGTTCGTCCTGTCCGCCGACCTGATTAACATAGAGAAGAGGAATGCCTGCCTCCTTAACGCGTGCTTCTGCTATTCTTCGGCGGGCTCGTGACTTGCCTCTCTCAAAAGGCGAAGCATTCGGGACAAGAAGAATCTCGGCTCCCTGTTCAGCGAGAATAGAGACAACGCGTCCGGACCATATATCCTCACAAACCGGTAGCCCCAGAAAAACACCACGAAAAGAAACGGGGGCAGGTAAAGTTCCAGGGCAAAACAGGCGCGTTTCACCAAAAGAACCATAGTCAGGCAGGGTAACTTTATGCCTTACCGCACTCACCTGCCCTCCATCAAGCAGGCAATAGCTGTTGTACAAATTGCCTGCCTCTCTCCAGGGCGTTCCTATGAGAACAGCGGCACCGCCATCTGCAGTCTCATCTGCCAAAAAATGAATTGCCTCACGACAAGCGATCTGAAAAGAGCGCCTGAGCACCAGATCATCGGGGGGGTACCCCCCGATGAACAATTCCGATAACAATAGGAGGTTTGCCCCTTTTCGTGTTGCTGTGTCCCGCGCTTTCCGAACCTTCTCCAGATTACCGGAAACATCACCAACAATCGGATTTAACTGCGCGACAGCAATGACTAGACTCTCCACAAAAATTAACCTCATAGCCCCAAATTCAGGAGAGAAAATTCAACCAGTATTAACTACGTTCACTGCCCCATATCCATATGAGAGGTTCCGGGCCCATCTTTGATCTAGGCTCAGAAACACATTTCGAAACCGAAACCCTTATTTATTTGCAGGACTCCTGACAACAAATACGACATGATCGAATATATACCAGTCTTACGCAGACTGAACCACGGCCCTTTGAACAAAACAAAAAAGGTTTTGCGCAAAGCCCATACAAAGGAGGCATGGTGCGGGTGGCCGGACTCGAACCGGCACGGGACAAAATGCCCAAGCGATTTTAAGTCGCTCGCGTCTACCGATTTCACCACACCCGCAAGATAATGCCCCCTTGTTCTAAAATAAGAAAAAGTCTTTCCGGATAGCTATCCGGAAAGACAGGGTAAATGCATCTTCGCAAGACCCTACAAGCCAAACATGAAGTAAGCCCCACAGCCCCTCCTAGTTCTCAAAAATCCACCTGAACGCGGGGAATACAGTATACACGACTCAAGACAACCGTAAAATAATGAAAGCACCAACAGGACAACCTTACCTTATAACCCAAACAGGGCAAAAAGCAGGAAAGTTTCCCCACAAAAAGTTTTCCTACAAACAGAGAAATCTACTTTCGTTCAACAAGCCTTTCAACAGCCAGACCCGGAAAGGATTACAAAATATATAAAATCCAGGAGATAATAAAGCCAGACATCCGGAGTAGAAAATTAAAAACAAACGAAAATCCCTCGTACCCAAAACATATAAAGTAAAACTGCTCCGGTTAGAAATCATTATCTTTTCTTCTCGCATATCAAAGGATATTTTCTTGAAACCTGCTTTTCTTCTCAGGAAAGCAGGATTTTTTAAATTCAAGCATGAAGGATATTTCATATCTTCTAAAAAGAAAAATTTCAAAACAGTTAAATTTCTTTCTCCATGATTGATAAAATCCACTACAATCTGAAGATTGTAGCTAAATGGTCTTTCTCAAAGCTATCATTGCCATAAAAAAGTTGTACAGTTTCACGGTAGGAACAGGAACGAACCCCAATGAATCATATCGTTGAACCGGAAGAAAATCTATCCAATACGGATCACATCATGTTGCATGGAGATGAGGGCTTTGCAGCAATGCGCAAAGCAGGGCGGCTTGCAGCGGAAGCGCTTGACCTGATGGAAACGCAAGTGACCCCCGGCGTAACAACAGCCTATCTTGATAAACTCATATTTGAGTTCGCGACAAACCACGGCGCTATCCCCGCGACCATTAATTATCGTGGTTACAAACATTCCATCTGTACGTCTGTTAATCATGTTGTCTGCCATGGAATTCCTGATAAAAAAAAACTCCGTGAAGGTGATATTATAAATATTGACGTTACCCTGATCGTTGACGGCTGGCATGGAGATACAAGCCGTATGTACCCGGTAGGCAAAATCAAACCAGCAGCCTCACGCCTGATTGAGGCTACTTATCAGTCGATGATGCGCGGCATTGAGGTCATTAGGCCCGGCGCGACAACAAATGACATAGGCACCGCTATCCAGAATCATGCAGAATCTCTGCGAACTAGCGTTGTTCGCGACTTTTGCGGTCACGGCCTTGGCCGGTTTTTTCATGAGCCCCCTACGATCCTCCACTATGCGCATCCCCATGGAAGTGTTCCGCTGAAAAAGGGAATGTTTTTTACAGTAGAGCCGATGCTTAACTTGGGTCGACCCGATGTGAAAATCTCTTCTGACGGATGGACCGCTGTCACAAGAGATCGGTCACTTTCAGCACAATTTGAACATACATTAGGTGTCACGGAAACAGGCGTTGAGATTTTCACCCTTTCACCTTCCGGCTTTGATTCTCCCTCTCAATCATGAAGAGCACTGTGTCGTGAAAGCAGAAAAAGATCAATTAAAAACTGGAAAAATTATCCAGGAAAAACCTCATTTTCAAGGACATCGTGAGCGGTTACGCCAGAAATTTCGTTCCCTAGGCTCTGAAGCTCTGGTTGATTATGAATTGCTTGAACTTCTTTTGTTCTCAGCACTGCCACGGCGCGATACCAAGCCGCTTGCCAAAGCACTTATCAAAAAATTTGGTTCGTTTGCGGAAGTTATTTCTGCATCGGAGAAGCGTTTGAAGGAAATTGATGGAGTTGGAGAAACAATTATCACACAAATCAAGATCGCCGAAGCAACATCCTTCCGCCTTCTTCGCAGGCAGGTTCAGTCGCGTCCGCTTTTGTCTTCCTGGTCTTCAGTGCTTGATTACTGCCATGTCGGCATGGCATTTGCAGAAATAGAGCAGCTTCGGATATTGTTCCTTGATAAAAAAAATGCCCTCATTTCAGATGAAGTCCAACAGACTGGCACTGTTGATCATACGCCTCTGTACCCCCGTGAAGTGATCAAACGCGCACTTGAATTATCTGCAACTGCGATCATTCTTGTCCATAATCATCCCTCTGGAGATCCAACTCCTTCTGCATCAGATATTGAAATGACACATAAAATCTTCAAAATTGCGAAAACACTTAATATTGAGGTCCATGATCACATCATCATCGGTAAAAACGGGCATACCAGCATGAAAGGATTGGGCTTGATCTAGCCCCCTATCCTGTTTTTTATTTCCAGGCTCCCTCAGGGGGCCAGAAAATCAGAAAGCTCTTCAAAAGACGTCCATAAAAAGCAAACGGTTGACCAAAGGATAAAAGCTTTGATTTATAACGAAAACAGCTCAGGAAAACTCTGAGATTTGAGTGCCGGATCAGACCATTTTTTACTTCGCATCCCTTCATTGATAGAAAATAAGCTCACTCTCTTGACAGACTCTTTCAATTCATTTCTATTATTTTTGTTTCTTTACTTCTGCAGTTGCATTGCAGCGTGTGAAACGTGATCAGTCAGCGGATGTTATCGTCGTTGGGGATCAAACTTTAATGGTAGGGCCTTGAACCCTGTTAATTGGAGGAAATTATGTTCGTATACTTTTCCCTTTGGGCATTCTTTTGCTTTTCTTTTTCTTTTTTTTACAATCTTTCCACAGAAGTCAGAGCCCATGAGCATAACAAGGAAGATGTGTACGAACTTTCCGAATCACGAGAAGTCAATGTCTATTCTTACAGGCAGCCACAACTCATTGAACCAATTATCAATGCGTTTACAGAAAAAACGGGTATTAAAGTCCGTACAATCTTTGCCAGCAAAGGACTCATTGAGCGGGTAGCTGCAGAGGGCAGAAACAGTCCAGCTGATTTGCTTTTAACAGTAGACATCAGTCGTTTGATGAAAGGGATGCAGATGGGCGTATCCCAAAAGGTTCGTTCCCCTGTTCTTGAAGCAAATATTCCAAAACAATTTCGTAACGGGGACGGTTATTGGTTTGCGCTCAGCCTTCGCGCACGTGTCATCTACGCTTCACGCATGCGCGTACCCCAAAACACAATAACCTATAGTGAATTGTCTAATCCTGAGTGGAAGGGACGAGTGTGTACACGCTCTGGTCAGCATTCCTATTCCCTTGGGCTGATTTCTTCAGTAATTGCCCACGAAGGAGTGGATAAGACCAGGCAATGGCTTAGAGCTGTACGCGGAAATCTTGCGCGCAAGCCATCAGGCAATGATCGTAACCAGATCAAGAGCATCTTTTCCGGAGAGTGCGATATAGCACTTGGCAACACCTACTATATGGGCCTCATGGAAATCGCAAAGAAAGATACAGGTCAGAGGAAATGGGCAAAATCTGTGAAAATATTGTTCCCTGATGCAAATGGTCGTGGCACGCATGTGAATGTATCAGGCATGTTCATGGTTAAAGACGCTCCTCACCCAAAATCTGCGCTCAAACTCATGGAATTTCTTTCCAGTGAAGAAGCACAACGTATCTATTCTGGAGTGAATTTTGAATATCCTGTCAATCAGAATATCAATCCCTCTCCTCGCGTCAGGAACTGGGGGGAATTAAAGGCCGACAAATTGCCTCTTGACCATATCAGCAAGCATCATCGTACCGCCAGTGAGCTTGTTGATGAAGTTGGGTTTGACGAAGGACCTTATTAAATAAACCATTCAGGAAAAGTTAAACCATAAATACGAGTCGGTCCAGACTGTCCTGTCTGCCGGCCGGATTTCCTTTTCTTCTATCTCTGAAGCTGAATTAAAAAGACAAAAAAGTTATATCCGTTCATGGAGAGCAATAAAATGTTTCTCACTTCAGGTCTCCTCCCATTCCTAATCACCGGAAAGAAATTCAGGGGCGACTTTAATCCTTTTTTCCGCTTTTTGTTATAAATTCAGAGGAGATGGGGTAATGTGCAACGGAGAATTAAAGCCATGCATCTGTTCACGATTTCCTATTATAGTAAAAGCCGGCTCCTGTTCCTCGGAAAAAAATTAACAAAAGAGATTCGACTGATTCTTGACTCATGCAACCGCAACAATCCCCTTGCTAATATTACAGGAACCATGATTTTCAACGATCATTATTTTGTACAAATCATGGAGGGTGATCGTACCCTCGTAAGCACTATGTTTTCCAGGATTATTCAAGATCCACGGCACAGTGACGTCGTTATCCTCAATGCCGGCACGATAAAGGAACGGAGCTTCAGAGACTGGTCAGCGGCCTTTGCCGGCCATTCTGAAGTGATTGATCAGATTTATCTGAAATATTCCCCTATAATAGGCTTTTTACCCCAAAGAATGGAAGCAGAAAGCCTCACAATGTTAATGATTGATCTGTCGAAATCTGAAGCCCGTATTGCCCATAGTGCAATAACAGCGCCGCCTCGCATCGTCGTGCACTCCCAGTCGGAAAGTATGAATCCCCCGCGCTAATCCTGACTGATAGTCCTCCCCTCTCTCTTGCCCTGTATTACAGAGGTTCCCGTTTGGACCCGTCATCGTCTTCAAAGGAGGGCCTCAAAAAAACCTTCCATTCTGATGGGATCGAATTTCAGGACCCTAATAAGGGCAATTAAAAATAAATTTAATATTTTGCAATAAAGAAAGAAAACTATTCTCTTTTTCCCAGTATCCTTTCCCATCCCTGGACGCGAAATTATTTAAACATCCCTGAAAAATTGTCCTTAACCTGGAGATAAAACCAGCCTGTCATTGCCTTGCAGGAAAAATACTGATAAACGTTCGGTAATTATTTCTGGGTAATGGAGGTGAAATTTTTGTTTATGTGGATTTCTTAGACTTAGCAGGTATGGAGTCCTCTGGATCGGAGATTTATAATTTTTATCGTATCTCTCCTTTTGTTTTTATTCCCTCCTTCCTTTTTTCTTCTTTTGCGCTCTGGGCTTTTTGGATTTATCTTGGGACTTGTACTTAATCATGGGACTTGTACTTAATCATGGAATATTTTGTTCAGCAGCTCGTCAATGGCATAACTTTAGGTTCGGTTTATGGATTGATCGCAATTGGTTACACGATGGTCTACGGGATTATCGGGATGATCAATTTTGCTCATGGCGATGTTTTCATGATTGGTGCGTTCATGACTCTCATTCTCATGATTTCCTTTGGCATTTCCGGGGCAAGTGATCCCCTTTTCATCACCATCGTCTTGCCGCTGATTCTTATTTCCTCAATGTTCTTGACATCCGTTTGGGGCTGGACAATTGAGAGGATTGCTTATCGCCCGCTCCGTGGTTCTTTTCGACTTGCCCCTCTTATCACTGCAATTGGTGTATCAATCGTTCTTCAGAATCTGGTTCAAATTTCCCAGGGTGGCCACCCTAAGCCACTTCAGCCGATCATCACCGGTGGGTATGAATTGTTGCGTTCTGAAATAGATGGAAGGATTTTTTCCGCTCAAATTTCGAATGTTCAGATCATGATTATCCTGACAACTCTTTTTGTCATGATCGGCTTCTCTCTTTTGATCAATAAGACAGCTTTGGGACGAGCTCAGAGAGCCTGCGAGCAGGATCGCATAATGGCTGCACTGCTTGGTATCAATGTTGATCGTATCATTTCTCTTACATTTATGATTGGTGCCGCTCTGGCTTCCGTTGCAGGAATGATGTACCTCCTTTATTATGGCCTCATTGATTTTTTCGTTGGATTTACCGTTGGTAAAAGCTTTTATACCAACGGTAA